>CAKSZE010000011.1 GCA_934525325.1 uncultured Faecalibacterium sp. | reverse complement strand
AGCGTGTGGGTGACCTGTTGGGTGATCTTGTAGCCGTAGGTACCTTCCGGCTCCTGCGCCACCACGGACAGCACAATAGCATCCAGCAGCGCGGCACTGATGGGAAAACTCATGTGGGAACAGCCTCCTTTCGGTATGATGTGTTTCTATAATATTATATAGCATATAATATTGCATAAGTCAATAGACGAACGCAAAAAAATACCGCTGCGGGTTTTCCACAGCGGTGCAAGGTTGCATATAAAGCTTAGTTTTCAGAGGAAATATCCTGTCCGAAGTACTTTTCGCTTAGGGTCTTTAAGGTGCCGTCGGCACGCAGTTCTTCAATGGCGGCGTTCAGCGCGTCCAGATAGGCGGTGTCCTCGCTCTTGAGCACCGGGATAGCCACATGGGAGGCTTCGGCGGTCTGTGCCACCAGCTTGAAATCTGCCTCCGGGTGGACGTTCAGGTAGTCGTAGAAGGAAACGTCCGCGTTCAGGGTGGCGTCAATGCGGCCTGCGGTCAGCAGCTGGATGGTCTCCTCCAGCGTGTCGATGCCCTGCACGGTAGCGCCGTAGCTTTCGGCCAGCTCCATGTAGGTGGAAGCCAGACTGTTGGCGGTGGTCTTGCCCTTCAGGTCCTCAAAGCTGTGGATGTCCTCGTTATCCTTGCGCACAGCCAGTGCGGTGTGGATGTAGCCGTAGGGGGTGGTGAAATCGTAGGTCTTGGCGCGCTCCTCGGTCACTTCCACGCCGTTGCACACCATGTCGTAGCGGCCTGCGTCCAGACCGGCAAACAGGCTGTCCCAGTCGCTCTCCACATACTCCGGCTCCACGCCCAGCTTTTCGGCAATGGCGCGGGATACCTCCACGTCGTAGCCCACCAGCGTGTCGGAGGAATCGTGGTAGCTCCACGGCTGCCATGCACCCTCCAGCGCCACCACCAGCTTGCCGCTCTTCTGGATGCTGTCCAGCTTATTCAGCGGTGCGGGACCGGCGGTGCTGGAGGCAGCGGTCTTGTCGGAGCAGCCGGTCATGGACAGCACACCGGCGGCAGCCATAACGCCCATCAGAGAAATAAAGGTTCTGCGTTTCATAAGTAAAAATTCCTTTCTGTCGTGAAAAAATATAAAAACAGGAGAGTGCTTATTCCGTATGGGCGATCCTGCGCAGGAAAGCCCGGGTGCGCTCCTCCTTGGGGGATGCAAAGAACTGCTGAGAGGGGGCCTGCTCCACCACCACGCCGTTTTCCATGAACACGGTCTTGGAGGAAACATTGCGGGCAAAGCCCATCTCGTGGGTGACCACCAGCATGGTCATGCCCTCTTCGGCCAGCTGCCGCATCACGCTGAGCACTTCGCCGGTCAGCTCCGGGTCAAGGGCACTGGTGGGCTCGTCAAAGTAAATAATTTCAGGGTCGGCAGCAAGGGCACGGGCAATCGCCACCCGCTGCTGCTGCCCGCCGGAAAGCTGGCGGGGGTAGTAGTCGGCACGGTCGGCAAGGCCTACCTTGGCAAGCATCTTCATGCCGATTTCCTCTGCCTGCTCCTTGGGCAGCTTACGCGCCACAATGAGCCCCTCGGTCACGTTTTGCAGGGCGGTCTTGTTGCGGAACAGGTTGTAGTTCTGGAACACAAAGGCGGTCTTTTTGCGCAGCCGGGCAATGTCGGCGCGGCTGGCATGGGCAAGGTCGAAGCTTTCGCCGTCAAATACCAGCTGCCCGGCATCGGCAGTTTCCAGAAAGTTCAAACAGCGCAGCAGGGTGGTCTTGCCGGAGCCGGAGGGCCCCAGAATGGCCACAACATCGCCCTTTTCCACGGTCAGGTCTACCCCGCGCAGCACGGGCAACTCGCTGGCGACCTGCCGCGCACCGGGGCGGTGGAAAAGGCCGGGCTTTGCGTAGGTGCGGAAGGTTTTTTGCACATTGCGGATTTCAAGCATAGCCATAGGTGCGCACCTCCCTTTTACTGGAAGCCGCGGGCGTTGAGCTGACGTTCCAGCAGCGCCTGCAGCTTGGTGATGACGGTACAGAACAGCAGATACACCACAGCCACCTCGCAGTAGATGGGCAGGAAGATGTAGGTGCGGGCGGCTACCCGCTGCCCGGCCATGAACAGCTCTGCCACCGTGATGTTGGAGGCCAGCGAGGTGTCCTTGATCATGCCAATGAGGGAGTTGGACAGCGCAGGCACGGCGGTGCGCAGCGCCTGCGGCAGCACGATGCGGCGCATGA
Organism: uncultured Faecalibacterium sp.; assembly: GCA_934525325.1. Classification (GTDB taxonomy): domain Bacteria; phylum Bacillota; class Clostridia; order Oscillospirales; family Ruminococcaceae; genus Faecalibacterium. The sequence goes on along the minus strand of CAKSZE010000011.1, from coordinate 37,936 downwards.
TCTGCCACCAGCTCATGCCCACGCAGTACCCGGCCTCCAGCTGCCCCTGCGGCACGCTTTCCAGCGCACCGCGCATGGTCTCGGCACAGTAAGCACCCTCGTTGAAGGCAAAGGCGATGACTGCCGCCGGAAAGGCGTCCAGCATGATGCCCACGCTGGGCAGGCCGTAAAAGATGATGAACAGCTGCACCAGCAGGGGGGTGCCCCGGATGACCCAGATGTAGAACCGGGCGATCTGCCGCAGCACCGGCACATTGGCGTACTGCACCAGCGCCACCGTCACTGCGATGATCATGGCAAAAAAGAAGGAGAGAAGGGTCAGCGGAATGGTCATGGTCAGGCCTGCCGTCAGGATGCGGGGCAGCGCCTCCACCAGCACGCCGACCGTGCGGTTGGATAAAAGTGCTTCAAACATCGGTTTTTCCTCAAAGCTAAAAATGCACAAGCCGGCAAAGCGTTTGCCGACCAAAGCAGTATATACCTTAAAGTAGAGTTTAAGTCAAGAGACTGAATCACAAATCCCTACAAAACCTACCAGAATACTATAATAGCATGAAATGCCCCGCAGCGCAAACGGTTTGCACAAAACGTGTGAACTGCCCGAAAAATTGCATAAACTTGTTAAATATTTGTGCAATGCGGCAGATGCTTGACGCTGTGGACGCTTTCGTGTACAATGGACATAACAGTGCGCAGCTGCGGGGCAACGGCCCGGCGCGGCGCAAATCCACCGGCAGGGGGCTTGCCCTTTGCCCGGTGCAGACACGGAGGATACGAACGTGAAAAAGTTTAGTATTGGTGTTCTGGGTGCTGGCACCTGGGGCATGGCTCTGGCACGGATGCTGACCGTCAGCGGCAACGATGTGCAGGTGTGGTCGGCCATTGAGGCCGAGGTGGACAACCTTTCCACCACCCGGGTACACCCCAATCTGCCGGGGATGGTCATCCCGCAGGAACTGCGTTTTACCAAAAGCATAGAGGAAGTGTGCACCGGCAAGGATGTGCTGCTGTTTGCAGTGCCGTCGGTGTTCGTGCGCGCCACGGCGGCCAAGGCACGACCCTATATCCGCTCCGGCCAGATCATCGTGGACGTGGCAAAGGGCATTGAGCCCGATACCTTATATACCATGACCGAGATCCTTGCCGATGAGCTGAGCCACGAGAATGGCCCCCGTGCGGTGCGTCTGGTGGCGCTCAGCGGCCCCACCCACGCCGAAGAGGTGGCGCTGGATCTGCCCACCACCATCGTTTCCGCCAGCCCGGATCTGGAGGCTGCCGAGGTGGTGCAGGAGGTGTTCAGCAACACCTGTATGCGCGTGTACACCAACTCTGATATCAAGGGCGTGGAGCTGAGCGGTGCCATGAAGAACGTCATCGCGCTGGGCGTTGGCATCTCCACCGGCCTTGGCTACGGCGATAACGCCCGCGCCGCCCTGATCACCCGCGGCATTGCCGAGATCGCCCGGCTGGGCGTGGCCATGGGCTGCAATGTCCAGACCTTTGCGGGTCTGGCCGGTATCGGCGATCTGATCGTCACCGCCACCAGTATGCACAGCCGCAACAACCGCGCCGGTATCCTGATCGGCAAGGGCGAAAGCCCGGAGCAGGCCGTGAAGGAAGTCGGCATGGTGGTGGAGGGCATCAACGCCCTGCCCGCCGCCATGGAGCTGGCCGAGAAGTACCATGTGGAAATGCCCATCGCCCAGACGGTGAACGCCATCGTCAAGGAGGGCATGAGCGCCAGCGATGCGCTGCGCAACCTGATGTCCCGCGACCGCAAGAGCGAGATGCCGCAGGGCTATGAGAGCGTGTGAGGTTAAATGATTAGAAAGGGTACTCCTGAAATGCCCGCGGGCATTTCAGGAGTACCCTTTTCTGTTTGGGGGGAGCGGCGGGAAGTGCAGTAAAATTATTAAAACTTTTTACGGAAAACAGACACAAAAGGGTAGAAGGTCGGCAAACTTTCTGCTATACTGAAAACGATAGATTTTTTGGTCAGTGCAGCCGGAACAGGGCGGCGGGCGCTGGCACTGCAAGAAGGAGGAATGAGCTATGCCCTCTACCTACGCACACCGCCGCTTTGGCGCAAATGTGCTGGATCATCTGCCCGCGCCGCTGCGGGAAAAGCTGGAAGGGCACCGGGAGCTGTACGATATCGGCCTGCACGGGCCGGATCTGCTGTTCTATTACCATGCGGAAAAGTCCACCCCGGTCGCCGCACTGGGCAACGCCATGCACGACGAGCCGGGCAGAATGTTCTTTGACCGGGCACGGCGGGTGGTGCACGAGGAAGCCGACCGCGAAGCCGCGCTGGCCTACGCGCTGGGTTTTGTGTGCCATTTTGCGCTGGACAGCACCTGCCACCCCTTTGTGGAGCAGTTTACCCGGGAAAGCGGTGTGACCCACTGCGAGATCGAGACCGAGTTCGATAATATGCTGCTGCGCCGGGACGGCTGCGACCCGCTGACCTTCTTTACTGCCAGCCATATCCACCCCAGCGCAGAGAACGCCCAGGTCATTGCGCCGTTCTACAAGGATATTTCGGAGCAGACCGCACTGGAAGCCCTGAAGGGGATGATCACGGTGCATAAGGTGCTGCAGGCTTCGAACCCGGTCAAACGCTGGGTGGTGCTGACCGGCATGAAGGTGCTGGGCAAGTACGATGGGATGCACGGCCTTGTGGCAAACCCGCAGCCGAACCCGCAGTGCACCGAGAGCAACCGCAAGCTGGATGCGCTGTACGCCAAGGCTTTGCCGCTGGCAGAGCGGCTGATCTTAGAGTATGTGGCAAAGCTGGACACGGACGAGCCGCTGGACGCCGCCTACGACCACACTTTTGGGGAATTTTAAAAAACCGCGCCGCCCCGGCGGTGCAAGGGGAAAAGGGAAAATACGATGAAAACTGAAAAATTCAAGGTGACACCGCTGGAGCGGGCATGGATCTTATACGATGTGGGCAATTCGGCCTTTGTGCTGATGATTGCTACGCTGGTGCCCATCTTCTTCAATGCACTGGCCGAGGCTGGTGGGGTGAGCAAGGTGGACTATCTGGCCTACTGGGGCTACGCAAGCTCCATCGTTACGGTGATCACCGCCATTCTGGGCCCCATTCTGGGCACGCTGGCGGACACCAAGGGCTTTAAAAAGCCCATCTTCATGCTCTGCCTTTTTGTGGGCGTCATCGGCTGCTGTGCCATGGGTCTGGCGGGCACATGGCTGGCGTTTCTGGTCATTTTTATCATTGCCAAGATCGGTTACTCCGGCAGTCTGGTGTTCTACGATTCCATGCTGGGTGATGTGACCACCCCGGAGCGGATGGACATGGTGTCCTCCCGCGGGTACGCATGGGGCTATATCGGCAGCTGCGTGCCCTTTGTGGTCTGTCTGGCGCTGGTGCTGGGCAGCAGTGCAGTGGGGCTCAGCCAGATGACCGCTTTGTCCATCGCGCTGGTCATTACCGCCGTGTGGTGGCTGGTGGTCACCCTGCCGCTGCTGAAAAAGTACCGCCAGATCAACTATGTGGAGGTGGAGCAGCACGCCATCCGCCAGAGCTTTGTGCGCATCGGGCAGACTTTGAAGCACCTGCCGCAGGACAAGCAGGTGTTCTGGTTCCTGCTGGCGTTCTTCTGCTATATCGACGGTGTGTATACCATTATTGATATGGCCACCGCCTACGGCACGGCGCTGGGGCTGGACACCACCGGCCTGCTGCTGGCGCTGCTGGTCACCCAGATCGTGGCTTTCCCCTCGGCGCTGATCTTCGGCCGCCTGAGCCAGAAATATGAATCCAAGACCCTGATCCCCGTGTGCATCGCAGCCTATACCGGCATTGCCGTCTTTGCTTTCTTCCTGAAGAGTCAGTGGCAGTTCTGGGTGCTGGCAGTGGTGGTGGGAATGTTCCAGGGCGGTGTGCAGGCGCTGAGCCGCAGCCACTTTGCCAAGATCATCCCGCAGGAAAAATCCGGCGAATACTTCGGCCTGTTTGATATCTGCGGCAAGGGAGCATCCTTCCTTGGCACTATGATCGTCAGCGTGGGCAGCCAGCTGACCGGCAGCGCCAACGTGGGCGTTGGCTCCATTGCCATCCTGTTCGTTGTCGGCTTTGTGCTGTTCGGAATTTCCACCCGGGCAGAAGAGACAAAGCGGGTCTGACCAATTTATGAAAAAACGAAGCCCGGAGCGTCCGCAGACGCTCCGGGCTTCGTTTTTGTTCAGAGGGGCCGCTGTACAAAATGCTGTCGGGCGGGGGCGGAACGGGCAAAATTATCATGCAAAAAACACATCCTTGAAAAAAGTGGAATTAACCTATTGACAAACTGGGTAGAACGGGATATAATGCAAACATCCAATCCACCAGTCTTGTAGGAAAATGAAACAGAGGTTCCCCGGCGGGTGGGTACATAGAGGGATGGGAAAGTTTTACCGGAAGGAGGGCACAAAGATGAAGCTGATCTGGAAAGAACTGCTGCACGCGAATTATCGCTGTGGGCGAATGCGTACCAACCGGGCACCGGCATCGGATGCGTACTGTATGTTGCCCTCGGCTGCACGAATGTGCACCCGAATGTGACAGCAGAAGCTCCGGTAGACCACACTGCCCGGTGCGTCTTTGAGAACGCATCGGGATTTTTTGCACACAACAATAATACTTTTTGTATATAAAGAGAGGTAAATAACAATGTCTGAATATAAATTTGAGACCCTGCAGCTTCATGTCGGTCAGGAGCAGGCCGACCCCGCCACCGATGCCCGTGCGGTGCCCATCTACCAGACCACGTCTTATGTGTTCCGCAACAGCCAGCACGCCGCAGACCGTTTCGGTCTGGCCGATGCAGGCAACATCTACGGCCGTCTGACCAACTCCACGCAGGATGTGTTCGAAAAGCGCATTGCAGCGCTGGAGGGCGGCGTGGCAGCACTGGCTACCGCTTCCGGTGCGGCTGCCATCACCTACACCATTCAGGCACTGGCACAGGCCGGTGACCACATCGTGGCACAAAAGACCATCTACGGCGGCAGCTACAACCTGCTGGCCCACACCCTGACCCAGTTCGGCGTCAACACCACCTTCGTGGATGCCCACGACCTTGCACAGGTGGAAGCTGCCATCCAGCCCAACACCAAGGCTGTGTATCTGGAAACGCTGGGCAACCCCAACAGCGACATCCCGGATATCAACGCCATTGCCGCCATCGCTCACAAGCACGGCCTGCCGCTGGTCATTGACAACACCTTCGGCACCCCGTACCTCATCCGTCCCATCGAGCACGGCGCAGATATCGTGGTGCACTCTGCCACCAAGTTCATCGGCGGCCACGGCACCACGTTGGGCGGCATCATCGTGGACAGCGGCAACTTCGACTGGAAGGCCAGCGGCCGTTACCCCAACATCGCCGCCCCCAACCCCAGCTACCATGGCGTCTCCTTTGCGGACGCCGCAGGCCCTGCCGCTTTTGTCACCTACATCCGCGCTATCCTGCTGCGCGATACCGGCGCTACCATCTCCCCCTTCAACGCCTTCCTGCTGCTGCAGGGCACCGAGACCCTGAGCCTGCGCATTGAGCGTCATGTGGAGAACACCAAAAAGGTGGTGGAGTTCCTTGCCAACCACCCGCAGGTGGAAAAGGTGAACCACCCCTCGCTGCCGGATCACCCGGATCACGCCCTGTACCAGAAGTATTTCCCCAACGGCGGTGCATCCATCTTTACCTTTAACATTAAGGGCGGCCGCGAGGAAGCCTTTACCTTCATCGATAACCTCAAGATCTTCTCTCTGCTGGCCAATGTGGCGGACGTGAAGAGCCTTGTCATCCACCCGGCCTCCACCACCCACAGCCAGCTGACCGATGCAGAGCTGGCAGAGCAGCAGATCTACCAGAACACCATCCGCCTGTCCATCGGCACCGAGCACATCGATGACATCCTTGCCGATCTGGAAGCCGGTTTCGCAGCCGTCCGCGGCGAGTAAGCAGCGATTCTCTTTCCCGCAAAGGGAATGTGATCTTCCTTTTATTCCTGTCCAAGCCTCCATAAGTGTGCGACAAGACCCCCGGCTGCCCGCCGGGGGTCTTGTCATCGCTAAAAAAAGTGGCTCAGAAACGCCTGTGGGCGTTTCTGAGCCACAAATTATAAAACTATTTTTCCGCTCAGCGGCCGATCAGCAGGTCGCGGCGGCAGCGCAGACCCACAGAGAGGGTAGCATTGCTGCCCAGATGCCGCAGGGTGACGCGGGTGCCGGACTTCTGTCCCTCGCACAGCAGCGAGAGGTTCAGGGTGGTGGTGTTCTTCTCGGTCACCAGCACCAGCGTTTTCACGCCGTTGGCCTGCAAAGTCTGCATATCCTCGATGGTGGTGCGGAAGGTGGCCACCTCAGCGGGGACGTCCAGCGTCAGCACGCCGTCCTTCTGGCGGGCGGTGTACAGCAGCTGCTTGCCCAGCAGACCCTTGACAGTGTAACGCGCCTCGGTCTTGGCGGTGTCGGCCAACTCATCACCGGAGATCAGCATAATATTGCCCTGAATGGGGTTGCCCTCCGGGGCACCGTAACCGCCGTAGCTGGGGTCTTTTTCGCCCACGGCAACGTCACCGCTGTGCAGTGCGATGTCGCCCTGCACCATCTGCTCCTGCGGGGGCAGATAGCCCTCCACACAGGTAGAATCCACCTCGGCGGCAAAAGCGCCCACGCTCAGCATGGCAGCGGCACACACCGCCACAGTGGCACAGCTCAGGGTACGGACAAACTTTTTGTTCAGCATCTTCATAGGAAATACCTCCTGAAAACGGCAGCCGCAGGGACTGCCTTTGTTTTTTTGCATCATAATCTTTTTTAAACCATGGTTCAGCTGCGGCGCATCCACAATGGAAAACCGCCGTATCTGCTCTATAAACGGATACGGCGGCCAGATTATTGCAAAAGATTCAAATTTTTTTATTTTCAGGGATTCTCCGGTTTGTTTTCTGCATCATCGCGGTTGAGGATATCCATGAACTCCTCGCCGGTGATGGTCTCTTTCTGGTACAGGTACTGTGCCAGCTCGTCCAGCTTTGCGCGGTTCTCGGTCAGGATGCGGATGGCCTTTTCGTGCTGGGTCTTGACCAGCTCTACCACCTTCTGATCGATCTCACGCTGGGTCTGGGCACTGCAGGCCAGCGAGGTATCGCCGCCCAGATACTGGTTGTTCACGGTCTCCAGCGCCACCATGTCAAATTCATCGCTCATGCCGTAGCGGGTCAACATGGCGCGGGCAAGTTTTGTGGCCTGCTCGATATCATTGGACGCGCCGGTGGTGATGGAGTTGAAGGCCACCTCCTCGGCGGCGCGGCCGCCGGTCAGGGTGGCGATCTTGTTTTCCAACTCGGCCTTGTTCATCAGGTAGTGGTTGCCCTCGTCCACCTGCATGGTGTAGCCCAGTGCACCGGAGGTGCGGGGGATGATGGTGATCTTCTGCACCGGGGCAGAGTTGGACTGCTTGGCTGCCACAAGGGCGTGGCCGATCTCGTGGTAGGCTACGATGCACTTTTCGTGGTCGGTCAGGATGGAGTTCTTCTTCTGGTAACCGGCAATGACCACCTCGATGCTCTCCTCAAGGTCGGCCTGCGTCACGCTCTTGCGGCCTGCCCGCACGGCACGCAAGGCAGCTTCGTTCACAATGTTGGCGAGCTCTGCGCCGGAAGCACCGGAAGCCATGCGTGCCACGGTGTTGAAATCCACACCCGGGGCGATCTTCACCTTTTTGGCGTGTACCTTCAAGATCTCCTCGCGGCCCTTCAGGTCGGGCAGTTCCACGGGCACGCGGCGGTCGAACCGACCGGGACGGGTCAGGGCAGGGTCGAGGGAATCCGGGCGGTTGGTGGCTGCCAGAATGATGACGCCGGTGTTGCCCTCGAAGCCGTCCATCTCGGTAAGCAGCTGGTTCAGGGTCTGCTCGCGCTCGTCGTTGCCGCCGAACTGGCCGCTGTTGCGCTTCTGACCAATGGCGTCGATCTCATCAATGAACACGATGCAAGGGGCTTTCTCCTTGGCCTGCTTGAACAGGTCGCGCACCTTGGAAGCACCCATGCCCACGAACATCTCCACGAACTCCGAACCGGAGATGGAGAAGAAGGGCACGTTGGACTCGCCTGCCACGGCCTTGGCCAGCATGGTCTTGCCGGTGCCCGGAGGGCCTACCAGCAGAATACCCTTGGGCATGGAAGCGCCGATCTCTTCATACTTCTTGGGGTCGTGCAAATAATTGACGATCTCCTGCAGGTTCTCCTTGGCCTCGTCCTCACCGGCAACGTCCGCAAAGCGGATGCCGTGGGTGGACTGCACATACACCTTTGCGTTGGACTTGCCTGCGCCGCCGAACATCATGGCACCCGGGCCGCCGCCTGCCTTTTCCATCAGCTTTTTGTTCATCTGGTTGCCGATGAAGCTGAACAGCAGGATGGGCAGCACGAACCACAGCAAAAAGCTGAGTACCGGCGAACCCTGCTCCACGATCTCGCTGGAGAACTGCGCGCCCGCATCGTACAGACGTTCGGTCAGGCCGGGGTCGTTCATCAGGCCGGTCTTGTAGAGCTGCTTGTTGTCCTTATCCGTAAAAATGATCTGGTTGGACTGGATATCCACCTTGCCGATATTCTCCTGCTCGGTCATGCTCATAAAGGTGCCGTAGTCTACCTCCTGCACCTGACGCTCGGCCATCCACGGCATGACCACAAGGTTGATGACCAGCAGCACCAGCAGCACAATGGCATAGTAGATGGCCAACGGCTTTCTGGATGGCTTGACTTCTTTCATGGTGTATTTCTCCTTTTATATAAAGTGGGCTTCCACCCGTTTGCTGCGTCCAGTATACCACATCCTGCCGTCCGGCAACAGCGCAGCGAGGGCAACTTTGCAAAAACTTAGCAGTTTCTTAACAAAGAGGGGAGAATCCCCAATTTTACATGATTTACCCTATGGCATTATGAAATGCTTTCATCTTTATCCTGAACGAAACTTCTTGACACTTTTTGGTGGGCGTGCTAAAATTATCTCACTTTCAACAAAGCGCAAATGCGTTGACGGGGATAAAACGATCTTTCTTCTGTGTGCAGAGAGCCGCCGGGTGGTGCAAGGCGGGTGCAGAGAACTTCGGATACTGGCCCCCGAGCGGCAGAGCTGAACGGACAAGTAGGTTCTGACGGACGCCCACCGTTACAGGGGCAGCGATTCGCCGTTTTGGCCGATCGTGCAAAGTGGCTGTACCTGACCGTACAGCAAGGAGAGTGGTACCACGGGTGCCCTGTAAAAGCAATTTACAGGCTCTCGTCTCTCAAGGTTTTCGCCTTGAAAGACGGGAGCCTTTTTGTATGCGGATACCCTTCAGGCATCGCTACGCGATGCCAGATTCCCCTTTTTGTCACCTACGGTGACATCTTCCCCCGGAGCGGGGGAAGTCGGCCCTCTCGGGGGCACCTTTGGGCAATGCCGCAAACTTTACCGTATTCCGGAAAGCCGTCCCCTTGGGGAAGGTGGATGCGAGTGAAACGAGCAGACGGAAGGGGTGCATTTTTATGCACCACAACATCAGGAGGACAACAGGATGATGGACGCTACCAAGTACGCACCGGGGTACTACCCGGTACCCGCCGGTTATGACAGCTGGGTAAAAAAAGATCATATTGAAAAAGCACCCGCGTGGTGCAGCGTAGACCTGCGGGACGGCAATCAGGCATTGATCGTGCCCATGAGCCTTGCAGAAAAGCTGGAGTTCTTCCAGATGCTGGTGAAGATCGGCTTCAAGGAGATCGAGGTGGGCTTCCCCGCCGCCAGCGAGACCGAGTACGAGTTCCTGCGCACCCTGATCGAAAAGGACATGATCCCCGCCGATGTCACCGTGCAGGTGCTGACCCAGTGCCGCGACCACATCATCCGCCGCACCTTTGAGGCGGTCAAGGGCGCACCCCGGGCGGTGATCCACTTCTACAACTCCACCTCCGTGGCACAGCGGGAGCAGGTGTTCCACAAGTCCAAGGAGGAGATCAAGCAGATCGCCGTGGACGGCGCAAAGCTGGTCAAACAGCTCAGCGAGGAGTACGAGGGCAACTTCCTGTTTGAGTACAGCCCCGAAAGCTTTACCGGCACCGAGGTGGACTACGCCGTAGAGGTGTGCAACGCCGTGCTGGATATCATGCAGCCCACCCCGGAGCGCCCCATGATCATCAACCTGCCGGTGACCGTGGAGATGAGTATGCCCCATGTGTACGCCAACCAGATCGAGTATTGCGACAAGCACCTGAAGTATCGTGACAGCGTGATCATTTCCACCCACCCCCACAACGACCGCGGCACCGGCGTAGCCTGCGCAGAGCTGGCAGTGCTGGCGGGTGCACAGCGCGTGGAGTGCTGCCTGTTTGGCAACGGCGAGCGCACCGGCAATGTGGACGCCGTGACGCTGGCCATGAATATGTACAGCCACGGCGTAGACCCCAAGCTGGACTTCTCGGATATGCCCGCCATCTGCGCCACCTACGAGCGGGTGACCCGGATGCACATCTACGAGCGCACCCCCTACGCCGGACAGCTGGTGTTTGCCGCCTTCTCCGGCAGCCATCAGGACGCCATCGCCAAGGGCATGGCCTACCGCAAGGAGCACGGCGAGCACCGCTGGACCTGCCCCTACATCCCCATCGACCCCCACGACATCGGCCGCACCTACGACGCCGACGTCATCCGCATCAACAGCCAGAGCGGCAAGGGCGGCATCGGCTTTGTGCTGGAGCAGAACTACGGCTACAACCTGCCCCCCAAGATGCGGGAAGCGCTGGGCTACAAGGTCAAGAGCGTGTCCGACCACAGCCACAAGGAGCTGAGCGCCGCCGAGGTGCTGCATATCTTTGAGGATACCTACCTCAACCGCGCAAAGCCGCTGAACGTGGTAGAAGCCCACTTTGCACAGGTGAACGGCATTACCGCCACGGTCACGCTGGAACTGAACGGCCAGCGCAAGGTGGTCACCTCGGTGGGCAATGGCCGTCTGGATGCCGTAGCCAACGCCATCCAGAGCGCCACCGGCATGGACTTCCATTTGGAAAACTACTCTGAGCACAGTCTGGACGAGGGTTCCACCTCCCGCGCAGCCTCCTATGTGGGGCTTGTCTGGGGCGACAACACGGTCACATGGGGTGCCGGTACCGACACCGATATCATCGTAGCCGGTATCCGTGCCCTTGTCAGTGCGATCAATAATCGATAAAAAGGAGAAAACTACCATGGGAATGACCCTGACGCAGAAGATCCTTGCCGCACACGCCGGACTGCCGGAGGTCAAGGCAGGCCAGCTCATCAACGCAAAGTTGGACATTGTGCTGGGCAACGATATCACCACCCCGGTGGCCATCAACGAGTTTGAGCGTGCCGGTTTCGACCGCGTGTTCGATAAAGAGCATATCGCCATCGTGCTGGACCACTTTGTACCCAATAAGGATATCAAGAGCGCTACCCAGTCCAAGCAGTGCCGGGAATTCGCCAATAAGTACGATATCCTCAACTTCTACGATGTTGGCCAGATGGGCATCGAGCACGCGCTGCTGCCGGAAAAAGGCATCGTCACCGCCGGTGACTGCGTGATCGGCGCGGACAGCCACACCTGCACCTACGGTGCGCTGGGGGCCTTCTCCACCGGCGTAGGCTCTACCGATATGGCCGCAGGCATGGCCACCGGCATGGCATGGTTCAAGGTGCCCTCCGCCATCAAGTTCGTGCTTACCGGCAAATTCAATCCCCGGGTGTCCGGCAAGGACCTGATTTTGCACATCATCGGCATGATCGGTGTGGACGGCGCACTGTATAAATCCATGGAGTTCACCGGCCCGGGTGTGGCAGGGCTTACCATGGACGACCGCCTGTGCATCTGCAACATGGCCATTGAAGCCGGTGCCAAGAACGGCATCTTCCCGGTGGATGAGGTGACCCGCGGCTATCTTGCAGGCCGCAGCCAGCGCCCGCCGGTGTTCTACGAAGCCGACCCTGATGCCGTGTACGAAAAGACCATCGAGATCGACCTGAGCGTACTGGAACCCACCGTCAGCTACCCCCATCTGCCCGAGAACACCCATGTTGCCAGCGAGGGCAAGGATATCAAGATCGATCAGGTAGTCATCGGCAGCTGCACCAACGGCCGTCTGGAGGATATGGAGGCCGCCTACAACATCCTCAAGGGCAAGCACATCGCCAAGGGCGTGCGCGGCATCATCATCCCCGCCACCATGGCAGTCTATAAGGAGTGCATCCTGCGGGGCTGGACCACCGCCTTTATCGATGCAGGCTGCATCGTATCCACCCCCACCTGCGGCCCCTGTCTGGGCGGCTACATGGGCATTCTGGCAGCGGGCGAGCGCTGCGTTTCCACCACCAACCGCAACTTTGTGGGACGCATGGGTCATGTGGACAGCGAGGTCTATCTGGCCTCTCCCGCCACCGCCGCCGCCAGCGCCCTGACCGGCTATATCACCGACCCCCGCACGGTCTGACCCGAAAGGAGCATGAGCATGAACGCAAGAGGTTCTGTTTTCAAATACCCGGATAACGTGGATACCGACGTCATCATCCCGGCACGCCACCTGAACACGCAGGACGCCAAGGAGCTTGCCAGCCACTGCATGGAGGATATCGACAAGGACTTTGTGAACCGGGTGCAGCCCGGCGATATCATGGTGGGCGGCTGGAACTTTGGCTGCGGCTCCTCCCGTGAGCACGCACCCCTGTGCATCAAGACTGCCGGTATCGCGGTGGTCATTGCCAAAAGCTTTGCCCGCATCTTCTACCGCAACAGCATCAACATCGGCCTGCCCATCATGGAGTGCCCGGAGGCTGTGGACGCTATCGAAGCAGGGGACACCGTCCGTGTGGACTTTGATACCGGCGTCATCACCGATGAGACCAACGGCAAGGTGTTCCACGCCGAGCCCTTCCCGCCCTTTATCCAGAATATCATCTCTGCCGGCGGCCTGATGAAGGCCATCCAGAAATAACCCCATCTCCATCCGTGAAAATGTGTTTATCGCGGCCCGCAGGCCGCGATAAACACGAAATATAAATAAAATTCCGCTGATTATGCGCAGAGCAACGCGGAGCGCATTCTAAATCGTCCATCCCCCAAAGAGGGCGTAAGGCTTTGAGAGAGTGGGGCTATCAGGGGCGTTTTGAGCATAAAAGGAGTACCTCATGGAAAAAAATATTGCTGTCATCTGGGGCGATTGCTCCAGCCCGGAGATCGTAAAGCAGACCCTCCGGGTGCTGGATAAGGTGGCCGAAAAGTACGGCCATACCTTCCACTACACCGCTGCCGCCATGGGCGGTGAGGCCATTGATCAATACGGCGACCCGCTGCCCCAGCACGAGCTGGATAAGTGCCTTGCCGCCGACAGCGTGCTGCTGGGCGCGGTGGGCGGCCCCAAGTGGGAGGGCCTGCCCGGAGAGCAGCGGCCGGAAAAGGGTCTGCTGCGGCTGCGCGCCGGCATGGGGCTGTACGCCAACAATCGCCCGGCGAAGATCTGGCCGCAGCTGGCGCCTGCCAGCCCCTTGAAGCCCGAGATCGTGGCACAGGGCATTGATTTTATCATCGTGCGGGAGCTGATCGGCGGCGTGTACTTCGGCAATCACGAGACCCACACGTTGGAAAACGGCGAAAAGCAGGCCGTGGACACCATGCCCTATGCAGAGCACGAGATCGAGCGCATTGGCCGCATCGGCTTCGAGACCGCCCGCAAGCGCCGCAAAAAGCTGTGCTGCGTGGACAAGGCCAACGTGCTGGACACCAGCCGTCTGTGGCGCACCGTGATGCACCGGCTGCAGGCCGAGTACCCGGACGTGGAGTACAGCGAGATGTTCGTGGACAACTGCGCTATGCAGATCGTGAAGAACCCCGCGCAGTTTGACGTGATCGTCACCGAGAATATGTTCGGTGACATCCTGTCGGACGAGGCTTCCATGATCACCGGCTCTATCGGTATGATCCCGTCCTCCAGCCTTGGCGACGGCACCCGCGGTCTGTACGAGCCCATCCACGGCTCTGCCCCGGACATTGCAGGCAAGGACATCGTGAACCCCACTGCCTGCATCCTGTCTGCCGCCATGATGCTGCGGTACTCCTTTGGCATGGCAGAGGAAGCCGATGCCATTGAGAACGCCGTGAGCCGTGTGCTGGACAAGGGGCTGCGCACCGCCGACAACATGAGCGACGGCTGCACCTGCCTTGGCTGCACCGCCATGGGCGATGCCATTCTGGCAGAGCTTTAAGCCGCAGCACTATTTTTAATGAAACAAGCCCGGAAGGTCTACCGATCTTCCGGGCTTGAATTTTTTTATATTATTACAGCATCTTGGAGAGGAAGGCTTTCAGGCGGGGGTGCTTGGGGTTCGTGAACAGCTCCTGCGGCGGCTCGTCCTCCTGAATGCGACCGTCATCGATGAAGATGACACGGTTGGACACCTCACGGGCAAAGCCCATTTCGTGGGTGACCACCAGCATGGTGATGCCGGTGTGTGCCAGCTCCTTCATCAGCTCCAGCACCTCGCCCACCATCTCGGGGTCAAGGGCGCTGGTAGGCTCGTCGAACAGGATCACGTCCGGGTCCATGGCCAGCGCACGGGCAATGGCGATGCGCTGCTGCTGACCACCGGACAGGCTCTTGGGGTAGGCGTTGGCCTTGTCGGCCAGACCTACGCGGGCCAGCAGCTCGTCAGCGCGGGCAGAGATGGCCTCTTTGTCCTTCAGCTTCAGCAGGCTGGGTGCCAGCTCAAGGTTCTTTTTCACGGTCAGGTGGGGGAACAGGTTGAAGTGCTGGAACACCATACCCATCTTCTGACGCACGGCGTCAATGTGTGCTTCGTCCACCTCGACCCCCTCAAACTTGATAGAGCCGGAGGAAGGGGTTTCCAGCCGGTTCAGGCAGCGCAGAAAAGTGGACTTGCCGCAGCCGGAAGGGCCGATCAGACACACCACGTCGCCGCGGTAGATATCAAGGTCGATGCCCTTCAGCACGTCCAGCGTGGGGTCGGCCTTTTTTGCGCCGCGCTTTTTTACGCCGCCGTAGGTCTTGGTCAGGCCGCGTACTTCCAAAATCTTATCGGTCACTTTGTGCCAGCCTCCTCTCAAACTTGCTCAGCAGCCATGTAAACAGCATAACAAGGATCAGGTAGATCAGTGCAACGCCCAGCAGGGGGAACATGGCTTCGTAGGTGCGGTTCATAATGCCCTGTGCAGCATACAGCAGCTCCTTGCCGCCGATGGTGGTGATCAGGGAAGTATCCTTGAGCAGGATGATGAACTCGTTGCCCAGTGCAGGCAGCACCGCGCGGATGGCCTGCGGGATGATGATGACCACCATGGTGGTCATGTAGTTCAGGCCAAGGCTGCGTCCGGCTTCCATCTGGCCGGGGTCCACGGCCATCAGGCCGCCGCGGATGATCTCGGATACATACGCGCCGGAGTTGATGCCCAACGTCAGCGCACCCACCATGGTAAAGTTGCGGCTGTTGGCAAAAATGACCATGCTCATGATCAGCAGCTGCACCATCATGGGCGTGCCGCGGATGATGGTGGTGTACACCTGACACACCGCGTTAAAAAAGCCCAGCACCGCGTTTTTGTGGCCGGGGCGCTGCTGGTCGTGGGTCACGCGCACCAGCGCCACCACGCTGCCCAGCACCACGCCCAGCGCCAGCGCCAGTGCGGTGACCAGCAGGGTGGTGCCCACACCGCTGATGTACTGCATCCAGCGGTCCTTCAGAAGGAAGGCCTGATAAAACTTGAAGAAGAAATCCTGTCCAAAGCTTAGCTTTGTGCCGCTGTTGAGCAGCTCTTTGAGCAGTTCGTATTGCGCAGCCATTCACATCCTCACTTTCTGTTTGTCAATAAATTGTAACCACTTTTTTCTAAAAAAAGAGGTGCCCCGGAGCGGGGCGCCTCCTTGGGTACGGGAATGGTACAGGGCACGCAGCTTAGTTTGCGTTGATGTACTTGTCCACGATGGCCTGCAGGGTGCCGTCAGCCTTCAGCTCCTCCAGAGCCTTGTTGACAGCGTCCTCCAGAGCAGAGCCCTTTGCCATGCCGATGGCGTAATCTTCCTCGGCGTAGCTGGTATCCAGCACCTTCAGGCCGGGGTTGGCGGCAACGAACTCCGTAGCGGGAGCGTTGTCGATGACCACTGCATCCACCTGACCGTTGTTCAGTGCCTGCACGGCGGTCAGGCCGTTGTCGTAAGCCACAACAGAGTCCTCGCCGAAGTCATCGGAGCAGTAGATGTAGCCGGTGGTGCCGCGCTGGGTGCCGATCTTCTTGCCTGCCAGATCATCGGGAGAAGCAATGTCGGAATCGTTCGGAACAATGATGGACTGGATGCCGGTGGCGTAGCTGTCGGAGAAGTCCATCACAGCCTTGCGCTCATCGGTCACGGTAACGCCTGCCATCACGATGTCGGCCTTGCCCTGCTGCACGCTGAGCAGTGCGGCGTCAAAGTCCATGTCATCGATCTGCAGCTCCAGACCCAGCTTCTCAGCAATGGCCTTGGCGGTGTCCACGTCGATGCCCTCGAACTCGCCGGCATCGGTGGTCATCTCGTACGGAGGGAAGGCGGCGTTGGTAGCCATGGTCAGCTTGCCGGCCTCTACGGTGGTCAGCTCAGCAGCAGCGGCAGAAGAAGCAGCCTCGGAGGATGCGGCAGAGCTTGCCACAGAAGAAGCAGCAGAGCTTGCGGAACCACCGCAGGCGGTCAGAGCCAGAGCAGCAACGGAAACGGCAGCGGCAGCCATGAAGCTGCGGCGAGAGATCTTTTTCATATTCAAACACTCCTCAATCTATGCAATATAGTTTGCTTTGCCCCGATGGGATGCGATTCATCGCGCTTTCGGGGAACGCACTTAGTATAGTTTGTACAAAACAAAAAGTCAATACTTGTGCATAATAATCCGTGAAATTGAAACGATTTTGCAAACATTTATGCAATAACGGAGAAAATGCGTGAATATATGCGGTATAAACTCCCTCAGTCCTTGCTGTCCTGCGCCCTCTCCGTCTTTGCTTCGCAAATCCACCTCTCCCAAAGGGAGAGGCAAGAGCACTGCCGGAAACTTTCTCGGTATACCTAATACTTTAGTAACGAGTCTTAGACCTTGGCTCTCCCTTTGAGGAAAGACTTCCCCCGCTCCGGGGGAAGATGTCACCGCAGGTGACAAAAGGGGGAATCTGGCGCGGGAGCGCCTGAGAGGGCGAACTTACACTATGAAAATCAGACGCTTCTTGCAATCTCCTCCGCGCTGCGCTTGGGCACGCAGTAGTCGCGGTTTTCGTCCAGATAGTACTTTACGCCGGTCTGCTCGGTCATGGGTACGATGCCGGCTTTGTGGGTGGGGTAACCGAAAGCCACCATGAACGCCAGCTTCTGCGGTTCCTCAATGCCCAGCAGCGCGGTCAGGGCGGGCTTGTTGATCGCACCCATGATGCAGCTGCCCACGCCTTTGTTCCATGCGGCAAGGGTCATGTTTGCCAGCGCAATGCCGGTGTCGGTGGCAAGGTCGCCGGGGATGGCGGTATCCTGCACCACCGCTGCATAAAAGGTGGGCAGTTCGTCCGCTTTGGGCGTGCCCTGCTCCGGCGGCAGGTAGGCGGCCCACTTGACCAGCGGCTGCACCTTGGCGACCATCTCCGGGCTTTGCACCAGCACCAGCCGCACCGCCTGCCGGTTTGCCCCGCAGGAGGACAGCCGCACGGCCTGTACGATATCGTCCACCACGTCCTGCGGCACGGCCTTTTGTGCAAACCGGCGGTAGGTGCGGCGGGTAGTCAGAAGTTCCATTGCGTTCATAGAGATCACTCCTTTATATAAATAGCTTGGAAAACAACAGGTTATTTCCGCTTTTTCGGCAGCGGCACGCACAGCACCAGACTGATGCCGATGGCAAGTGCCACGGCAATCTTAAAGGTACTGATGCCCTTGGCAAGAGCCAGCGCGTTTTCGTTCTGGATAAAATAGTAGGCCGTGTAGTAGATGCCCGCGCCCGGCACCAGCGGAAAGATGCCGGACAGCAGAAACACCGTGACCGGCGTTTTTTGGGTAATGGCAAACACGCGGGTAAGGAGGGTCAGCGGAATGACCGCCAGCAGCGATGCCGTGGCGGCGTCTGCGCCCAGCAGGGTCAGCAGCTCGTACCCCAGCCAGCCCACAGCACCCACCAGCGCGCAGTAGGGCAGGCAGCGCCGGGGGCAAGCAAACAAAATGGCAAAGCTCAGCGTGCCAACTCCGGCCAGAAAAAACTGCGCCGTCAGCTCGCTGATCTGTACAGCTGTAAGGGACATCATACCACGACCACCCCCGTAAGTACCGTGTACAGCCGCAGCACAAGACCGGTGCCTATGGCAATGCTGGCAGCAATGAGCAAAGCGTCGATCATGCGGATGGTGCCGGAAAGGTAGTCGCCCTGCACAAAGTCCCGGATACCCATGGTGAAGGCGATGCCCGGGGTCAGGATCATCAACGCGCCGATGATGGCGTGACTGGCAGAGGTGTGCAGCGCACCGCACAGCAGGATGCACACCAGCGTGATCAGCGCGGCGGTGCTGATCTTCTGGAAGCCGCCGGGCACTTCGTGCCGTCCGCACCACAGCAGGTACCAGCTGGCCGCCAGCCCTGCCCCGGCAGCTGCCAGCGCACTGCGCAGGCTGCCGCCGAACATCATGGCAAAGCAGAACGCCCCGCACAGCCCGGACAGCAGCTGCACATGGTCTTTCGGGAAGGGCAGCCGGCGCGCCAGCACCAGACGGCTCTCGGCTTCGTCCAGGGGCATACCGGTCTGGGCGATCTGGCGGGAAAGCTCATTCACCGCCGCCACCCGCCCCAGATGGGTGGTGCGCACCGGCACGTTACGCACCTCGCTGATCTCGGCAGTGCCGGCGCTGGCAAAAATGCCGTTGGTCAGCACATAAACGTGAAATTCCCGCAGATGGAAGCTGCGTGCCATGATCTCCATGGTCTGCTCCACCCGGAACACCTCCGCGCCGTTTTCCAGCAGGGTCTGCCCTGCGGCCATGATAAAATCCATAATGCGGCGGCGCAGCTCTTCATCGGGAAAAGGGTCTCTGCTGTTCATTGCCTGCTCTCCTTGCAAAAGATGATACCCTATTTTATCATGTGCACCAGCCGCATACAAGAGCATATAATAAAAAGCTCTGGAAACACCAGAGCTTTCTTGCGAAAAGGGCCGGAATATGTTATAATCGTCCTGTCGCTGAAAAGCGACCGAAAGGTACTGCACATACGGCAGGCGGTTGGTCCTCACTTCCGGAAGGAGGTGAGAAAATGCCTATTACTTTGACATTCCACTTGTTTGGATTTACGTTTACGATCAAGGTAAGAAAGTAAAAACCGCCACCCCGGCAGGTGACGGTTTTTCTTTGATAAAAGTTAAGCCAAAAACCTAAAGGGCTAACCGCTTGTCGCAGTGCCTTTTGTAGTTATAGTATAGCCTTTTTTTTGCGCATTGTCAAGCAAAACGGGTGCAACAAAAGACCGGAAGCCATTTCCCTACCCAAAAACTTCGTTAGGGGTGTTGACAAATGCCGCCGATGGGTTTATTATAGTGTCAATATCACAAAAATGGCTGTGAAGAGAAGAGTAGGCCTTCGCATTGATCCTTACCAGAGAGCCCGGGCGGTGAAAAAGGGCAGGAAACAGGAAGCTGAAAATGGTCTCGGAGCCGTGCGGACGAGGCGCAGGAGTGCTAAGCCCGCAACGGGATGCGCCCGTTACAGCGTCCGGCTGTAAGCAGCATACGCTGCCGCAGCATCGAGGCTGTATCCGTAAGGATGCAGTGAACCAAGGTGGTACCACGGAAGTATGTTCATGCCTCCGTCCTTGCAGAGCCTAAGGCTTGTAAGGACGGGGGCATTTTTTCATGCATCCGTTCAAGGCCGCGCGCGGAAAGGTGCCGTGCGGGCCGCTGTACATAATAGAGAACAATAGAGAGGGAACAAAACTATGATTACTCGTCGCGATTTTCTGAAAGTTACCGGTGTGGCAGCCGCAGCCGCTGCCCTGACTGCCTGCGGTGGTTCTTCTTCCACTGCTTCTTCCACTTCTGCTGCATCCGGCAGCGTGGCATCCTCTGCCGCTGCTAAGCTGGACAAGATCAAGGTGGCTGTGCCCAATGATACCACCAACGAGGCTCGCGCCCTGACCCTGCTGGAGAAGAACGGCTTCTTCAAGCTGAAGGCAGATGCCGGCCTGACCGCCACCAAGAACGACATTGAGGAGAACCCCCTGAATGTCACCGTGGACGAGGTGGAAGCCGCTCAGGTGCCCAACGTCCTGCAGGACGAGGACTACGCCGTCATCAACTCCAACTACGCCATCTCTGCCGGTCTGGATCCCATGACCGATGCACTGGCCATGGAGGACGGCTCTTCTGCTTACGTCAACATTCTGGTCTGCAAGGACGGCAATCAGGAGGAGCCCAAGATCAAGGCTCTGGCTGCTGCCCTGCAGAGCCAGAAGGTGAAGGACTTCATGGATGAGACCTACAAGGGCGCTGTGGTGTCCGTTGTGGAGAACCCCACCGACGGCTATGATTCTACCGTGGACTACGATGCTCTGAACGGTCAGACCGTCAGCTGCGCCGCTACTCCCGCCCCCCACTGCGAGGTGCTGGAGGTGTGCAAGGAGATCCTTGCCGCCAAGGGCATCACGCTGGATATCCAGGAGTACGACGACTATGTGATCCCCAACCAGATCGTTGAGGACGGTCAGGTAGACACCAACTACTTCCAGCATCAGCCGTATCTGGACAACTTCAACGCCGAAAAGGGTACCCATCTGGTATCTGTTGCCGGTATTCACGTAGAGCCCATGGGCATCTACGGCGGCAAGCAGGACAGTCTGGCACCCATCGAGGGATAATCTACCATCGAGGGATAAGCTAAAGGAGCAATTTCTGTGATCGAACTCAAGTACCTTTCCAAGACCTTCCAGATGAAGGATGGCGCGGTGAAAGCGCTGCAGAACATCAACCTCACCATTCCCGATGGCTCTATCTACGGCATCATCGGTATGTCCGGTGCGGGCAAATCCACGCTGGTGCGCTGCATCAACCTGTTGGAGCGCCCCACCGGCGGCAGTGTGGTGATCGACGGCGTGGCGATGGAGACGTTGTCTCCCGCCTCGCTGCGCAAGCGCCGCCGGGAGATCACCATGATCTTCCAGCAGTTCAACCTGCTCATGCAGCGCACTTGCCTGAAGAATGTCTGCTTCCCCATGGAGCTGGCAGGCGTGAAGAAGGCCGAGGCCGAAAAGCGCGCCATGGAGCTGCTGGAGATGGTGGGGCTGCCGGATAAGGCCAACGCCTACCCGGCACAGCTGTCCGGCGGTCAGAAGCAGCGCATCGCCATTGCCCGCGCACTGGCTACCAACCCCAAGGTGCTGCTGTGCGACGAGGCCACCAGTGCGCTGGACCCCAACACCACCCACTCCATCCTGACCCTGATCAAGGATATCAACCGCAAGCTGGGTATCACCGTGGTGGTCATTACCCACCAGATGAGCGTGGTGGAGGAGATCTGCGACAGCGTGGCCATTCTGGACGGCGGTGTGGTCGTGGAACAGGGCTCGGTACAGGAAATTTTTGCAAATCCCAAAACGGCAGCTGCCAAGCGTCTGGTGGCTCCTAACGGCGGCAGCGCAGCGCGGGATCTTTCCTGCTTTGCGCCGGATGACCATGTGGTGCGCGTTACCTTTAACGGTTCCTCCACCGCAAAGCCGCTGGTGGCAAGTCTTGCTGCCGAAAAAGGCATTCTGGTGTCGGTGCTCAGCGCAGATACCCGTGATCTGAGCGGCCAGTGCTACGGCTCCATGCTGCTCAAACTGCCCGCAGAACTTGCGGTCGCACAGCAGGCAGTGGAATATATGCGCAGCCAGTCCGGCGTAACGGTAGAGGAGGTGACCGGTATATGAATATCGCAGATTACGGTTTTGCCATCTGGGAGACCTTTTATGTAACGGTGCTCTCCACCGCCTTTGCGCTGGTGCTGGGTCTGCCGCTGGGCGTGCTGCTGGTAGCCGGTGACAAGGACGGCATTCTGCCCCTGCCCGGCTGGCTGATGCACCTGATCAATGTCGTCATCAACATCCTGCGCAGCGTGCCCTTCCTGATCCTGATGATCTGCGTGTTCCCGCTCACCCGCGCCATCGTGGGCACTACGGTGGGCACCAAGGCCACCATCGTTCCGCTGGTGGTCGCCGCTTTCCCCTTTGTGGCACGTCTTGTAGAGACCAGCCTGCGGGAACTGGACGAGGGCGTGGTGGAAGCTGCCCAGAGCATGGGCGCTACCCCGTTCCAGATCATCACCAAGGTCATGATCCCGGAGTGCCTGCCCGGTCTGATCTCCAGCATGACCACCGCACTGACCACCATTCTGGGCTACTCCGCCATGTCCGGCGTCATCGGCGGCGGCGGTCTGGGCAAGATCGCCCTTTCCTACGGCTACTACCGCTACCAGACCAACATCATGATCGTCTGTGTGGTGCTGTTGGTGCTGATGGTGCAGGCGTTCCAGTCTGCGGGTACTTTGTGGGCCACCAAGAGCGATAAGCGCCTGCGGAAATAAGAAGCTTTGATTTTTCGATTCCCCGCCGGAGACAGCTCTCCTGCGGGGAATCGTCCTTCCCGAACAAAAAACCAGCAAAGGAGTATGTTGTATGAACCGTGATACCATCTGTGTGCAGGGCGGCTACACCCCCGGCAACGGCGAACCCCGTCAGATCCCCATCATCCAGTCCACCACCTTTAAGTACGCCACCAGCGAGGACATGGGCAAGCTGTTCGATCTGGAGGCAGACGGCTATTTCTATTCCCGTCTGCAGAACCCCACCTGCGATATGGTAGCCAAAAAGATCTGCGAGCTGGAGGGCGGTACTGCCGCCATGCTTACTTCCAGCGGACAGGCTGCAAACTTCTTTGCACTGTTCAATATCTGCGAAGCAGGGGACCACATCGTGGCCTCCAGCACCATCTACGGCGGCACCTTCAACCTCATCTCGGTCACTATGGCAAAGATGGGCATCACCGCTACCTTTGTAGACCCTCTGTGCACCGAGGAGGAGTTGAATGCTGCCTTCCGGCCCAACACCAAGGTGGTGTTCGGTGAGACCATCGCAAACCCCGCCCTGACCGTGCTGGACATTGAAAAGTTTGCCAAGGCCGCCCACGCCCACGGCGTGCCGCTGATCGTAGACAACACCTTCCCCACGCCGGTCAACTGCCGCCCCTTTGAGTGGGGTGCGGACATCGTGACCCACTCCACCACCAAGTACATGGACGGCCACGGCGCAGTGCTGGGCGGTGCCATCGTGGACGGCGGTAAGTTCGACTGGATGGCGCACGCCGAGAAGTTCCCGGGCCTGTGCACCCCGGATGACAGCTACCACGGCATCACCTACGCCGAGCGCTTTGGCAAGGAGGGGGCTTTTATCACCAAGGCCACCGCGCAGCTCATGCGGGACTTCGGCTCCATGCAGTCCCCCATGAACGCCTATATGCTGAACCTTGGTCTGGAGAGCCTGCACGTTCGGATGCAGCGCCACTGCGCCAACGGCATGGCGGTGGCACAGTTCCTGGAGAACCACCCCAAGGTGGCCTATGTGAACTACTGCGGGCTGGAAAGCAGCCCCTACCACGCACTGGCGCAGAAGTATCTGCCAAACGGCAGCTGCGGCGTGGTGAGCTTTGGTCTGGCCGGCGGACGTCAGGCTGCCAGCACCTTTATGAAGGAGCTGAAGCTTGCTGCCATCGAGACCCATGTGGCAGATGCCCGCACCTGCTGCCTGAACCCCGCCTCCAGCACCCACCGCCAGATGAACGATGAGCAGCTGGCTGCCGCAGGTGTGCCCGCCGAGCTGGTGCGCATGAGCTGCGGTCTGGAGTCTGCCGAGGATCTCATCGCCGATATCGCACAGGCGCTGGATAAGGTGTGATTCCCTCTCGTGAAATCAAAAATCATGATTCCTCTGAAGATGGCAAAGCGAACGCGGAGCCATTTTTGAATCGTCTAGCAAAGGAGCAATCATCCTATGCCGCTGATCATCCCCAAGACCTTACCCGCCTTTGATGCCCTGTATGAGGAAAACGTCTTTGTCATGCACCGGGAGCGGGCGCTGGCGCAGCATATCCGCCCGCTGGAAATTCTGATCCTGAACCTGATGCCCACCAAGATCGCCACCGAGACCCAGATCGCCCGGCTGCTGGCCAACACCCCGCTGCAGGTGCACATGACCCTGCTGCAAACTGCCAGCCACTCTGCCACCCATGTGTCGGCTGCTCACCTTGAAGCCTTTTACAAGACCTTTGACGAGGTGAAGAACAACCGCTACGATGGCATGATCATCACCGGTGCGCCGGTGGAGACCATGGACTTTGAGCAGGTGGATTACTGGAACGAGCTGTGCGAGATCATGGACTTCAGTGAAACGAACGTCTACTCCACCCTTCATGTCTGCTGGGGTGCACAGGCCGGGCTGTACTACCACTACGGCGTGCGCAAGCAGCTGCTGCCGGAAAAGATGTTCGGCGTGTTCGAGCACCGGGTCACCCGTCCTGCAAACCCGCTGGTGCGCGGCTTTGATGAGGTATTCTACGCCCCCCACAGCCGCCACACCGGCATCTGCCGGGAGGATGTGGACAACTGCGCCGCCCTGCGCATTCTGGCTGAGAGCGATGCCGCCGGGCCCTTCCTCATGAGCACCGAGAACGGGCGGCAGATCTTTGTCACCGGTCACCCGGAGTATGATAAGTATACGCTGGATGCCGAGTATAAGCGGGACGTAGCCAAGGGCTTGCCCATCCATGTGCCCGCCAACTACTACCCGGACGACGACCCCGCAAAGCCGCCGCTGTTCCGCTGGCGCGCCCACGCCCACCTGCTATATGAAAACTGGCTGAACTACTACGTCTACCAGAACACCCCCTACGATCTGGGAGATATCCAGCGGGTAAAACACGAGAAGTAAATAACAAAAAGGCGATGCCGCAGGGCATCGCCTTTTTGTTATTTCTTACGTTTTGCGGGCTTTTTCTTGCGCACGCTGTAACCAAAGGTGCCCAGCTTTTTGCCAAGCGCCAGATACTCCCCGTGGCTGTACACGATGAGGTTTGCCTTGTCCAGACACAGCTTGCCTTTTTCGTCCAGCAGGCTCTCGTCCACATCGCAGGCCACCACCTCGGCTAAAAACAGGTCGTGGCTGCCCAGCGGGATGCGCTGGGTGATGCGGCATTCCAGATTGACCGGGCTTTCCTCCAGCACCGGGCAGTCGGTCAGCACGCTGCCGGGGGCGGCGTGCAGGCCGCAGGCGGCAAACTTGTCCACATCGCGGCCGCTCTTCACGCCGCACCAGTCAATGGCGCGCACCAGCTTTTCGGTGGGCAGATTGATGGCGAACTGCCCGCTCTCGCACAGCAGCTGATGGCTGTACCGCTCCGGGCGCACGCTGATGGATACCATACTGGGCTGGGTGCAGATGGTGCCTGTCCAGCCGATGGTGATAAGGTTGGGTTTATCCAGCCCGCCGCAGGATACCAGTACCGGCGGTTCCGGGTTCAGAAGGGTGCTGCCCTTCCAGCTTTGCTTGCTCATCCGTGATATTTCCTTTCGTAGGGAGCCCATGTGCGCTCCGAGATGATATAGCGCGGGCGGGCTTTGGTTTCCATATAGATCTTGCCGATATACTCGCCGATCACGCCCAGACACACCAGCTGCACGCCGCCCATAAAGCAGACGATGCACACGGTGGACGCCCAGCCTGCCACGCTGCTGCCCATGGCGGCGCACACGATGGCCCAGATGACCCCGATAAAGCTGACAAGGCTTACCGCGATGCCCGCCCCGGTGATGATGCGGATGGGCTTGTTGGAAAGGCTGGTAATGCCGTCAAAGGCCAGCGCCAGCATCTTGCTCAGGGGGTAGTGGCTCTCGCCGGCCAGGCGCTCGTGGCGCTCGTAGGTGACCACATCGTGGGCAAAGCCCACCAGCGGCACCATGCCCCGCAAAAAGATGTTGACCTCCTTGTAATCCGCAAAGCTTTCCAGCACGCGGGTGCTGATCAGGCGGTAGTCTGCGTGGTTGAACACGATGTCCGCGCCCAGAGCGTTCATCACATGATAAAAACCCTCGGCGGTGAACCGCTTGAAGAAGGTGTCGGTGTCCCGGCGGCTGCGCACGCCGTACACCACCTCGGCTCCGTCCAGATACTTTTTCACCATCTCGTCCATGGCGTTGATGTCGTCCTGACCATCGCAGTCGATGGAGATGGTGATATCACAGCTGTCGCTGTGCAGCGCCTCCATCAGCCCCGCCAGCACGGCGTTCTGGTGGCCGCGGTTGCGGCTCTGGGAAATGCCGATATAGTGCTCGTCCTGTGCAGCAAAGCCTTGGATCAACTCCCACGTTTTGTCGCGGGAGCCATCGTTGACAAAGAGCACCCGGCTTTTATCGCTGACCAGCCCCTGTGCGGTCAGACTGTGGATCTTTTCCAGAAACATGGGTGCTGTAATGGGCAGCACCTGCTCCTCGTTGTAGCAGGGGATCACGATCCAGAGAACAGGCTTGGACATTGCTTGATCGCTCCTTAAATATAAAATAGTTGGTAAAAGGCTACTGCACCATCTGCTGCAAAGCATCCGGCTCCAGCAGCTTGAAGCTGCTGCGGTAGGTGTCGATAAGACCTTCCTTCTGCATGGTGCTCAGCTCCCGGGAAAGGGCGCTGCGGTCGCAGTTGAGGTAATCTGCCAGCTGGATGCGGGAGAAGGGGATGCTGAAGGTCAGGCTGTGGGCGCGGGCGGCCTCGCTGAGCAGATACGCCGCCACCTTGGCGCGCAGGCTCTTCATCACCAGCAGGTCGATGCGGCGGGAGAGGGAAAAATATTTATCGCTGATGGTGCGCACAAGGTTCTGAACCACCCGCTGGTGGGCGGGGCTGCCGTCCGAGAGCAGCAGCCGCTCGTAGGGCAGCAACAGCACCTCGCAGGGGGCAGCAGCCAGCACGGTGACCGGGCTGGACAGGCTGGAACCTCCCAATACGTCCCCGAACACCCCGCCCGGCTCTACCCGGGCAATGGGGATGCGTGCCCCGCCCGGTGCCGGGCGGTAGGCCTCCAGCTCGCCGGACAGCACGATGCCTACCCGGCGGCTGGGTTCCCCCGCCAGCACAAGGGCTTCGCCCTTGCCGTAGCTGCGCACACTTGCCCCCAGCCGGGACAGCAGCGTGCTGAGCTCCGCAGCGGAAAGACCTGCGAACAGCGTGGTGGTTTGTAACAGCGGCAGATAATTATTCATCGCAACTCCGCAGAGAAAATAGCGTTCTCTGCAGCCTCCTGCAATTGCGTTGCACACGCAACGGTATTTTTACCCCTATTATAGTAAACTGGAACGCGCAAAGCAAATGATTTTGCAAAATTTTTCAAAAAAAGACCGGTTTCCGCTTCCCGTACCGGGGCGTGCCGGGTGTGAAAAGGAGTATATCATGAAAAAGATCCTGTCCTTACTGCTGGCGTTCAGCCTTGCACTGAGCCTTGCAGCCTGCGGCGGCAGCGCAAGTTCTTCTGCTTCCAGCGCAGCGGTGTCCGAAGCTGCTTCCTCTGCGGCTGCTTCTGAGGAAGAGACCGCAGCGCCGCTGTCTGCCACCGAGCCGTTGCGTATTGCGGGCCTGAAGGGCCCCACCACCATGGGTCTTGTCAACCTGCTCTCGATGGAGCAGGCCGGCACTGCCGCTATGGACTACGACCTGCAGCTCTACGGCGCTGCGGATGAGATCGTGCCGCTGCTCATCAAGGGCGAGCTGGACATGGCCGCCATCCCGGCCAATCTGGCAGCGACCCTGTACCAGAAAACGAACGGCGGCATTCAGGCCGTGGCGGTGAACACGCTGGGCGTTTTGTACGTGGTGGAGCAGGGCGACACCATCCACAGCATGACCGACCTCAAGGGCCGCACCATCCTGTCCACCGGCAAGGGCACTACCCCGGAGTATGTGCTGCGCTATCTGCTTACCGCCAACGGTATTGACCCGGACAAGGATGTGGACATCCAGTATTACAGCGAGGCTACCGAGGTGACCGCCCAGATGGCCAGCACGCAGGACGCCATTGCCGTGCTGCCCCAGCCCTATGTGACCGCCGCCGGGCTGAAGGACGACACCCTGCGGGTAGCTCTTGACCTGACCGCCGAGTGGGACAAGGTGGCAGACACCCAGCTGATCACCGGTGTGACCGTGGTGCGCAAGGCCTACGCCGAGGAACACCCGGACGTGGTAGCTGCCTTTCTGGCAGACTACGCCCAAAGCGTGAACGCCGCCAACACCGATCTGGACGGCACCGCCGCTCTGTGCGAGGAGCAGGGCGTGGTGGCAAAAGCCGCCATCGCCAAAAAGGCACTGCCCAACTGCAACATCGTCTGCCTGACCGGCGAGGAACTGAAGGCCGATGTCTCCGGTTACCTGCAGGTGCTCTACGATGCCGACCCTGCCGCCGTGGGCGGTACGCTGCCCGGCGAGGACTTCTACTGGGCAGCCCAGTAACAACCTGAAAAAAGCATTCCATCTCCCGCCGCTCTGCCGTGGTACGCAGCGCGGCGGTTTTTTGTTGAGAGACGACGTACCCCTTCCGTCTTGCCGCTTCGCGTCAAGCCACCTTCCCCAAGGGGACGGCTTTTAGCGGTGGCGGGAAAGTTTCCGGCATAGCGCAAAGGCGTCCCCTTGGGGGAGCTGTCGCGCAGCGACTGAGGGGGTATAATAAGGATTTCAGCTCGTCCCGGTTGCAATTCCGCCGCAAAAGTTCTACAATAGAAGCACATTATAGAATATGGAGGGAAAACCTATGGCTTGCACTACCATTCTGGTCGGCAAGGCAGCATCGTACGATGGCTCTACCATGATCGCCCGCAACGATGACTCCGGCTCCGGCCATTTCACCGCTAAAAAATTCACCGTGATCCACCCGGAGGATCTGCCCAAGACCTACCGCAGCGTCCTCTCCCATGTGGAGATCCCCCTGCCGGAGGGCGCACTGCGGTTTACCGCCATGCCCAATGCCGTGGAGGGTAAGGGCATCTGGGCAGCCTCCGGCGTCAACGCCGCCAACGTGGGCATGACCGCCACCGAGACCATCACCTCCAACCCCCGCGTGCTGGGCGCAGACCCGCTGGTGGAGTATCAGCCCGCCAAGGGCGAAAAGCCCGAGGTGCCCGGCGGCATCGGCGAGGAGGATATCGTCTATCTGGTGCTGCCCTACATCCGTTCTGCCCGCGAGGGCGTGCTGCGTCTGGGCAGTCTGCTGGAGCAGTACGGTACTTACGAGATGAACGGCATCGCTTTTCAGGATGTAAACGAGATCTGGTGGCTGGAGACCATCGGCGGTCACCACTGGATCGCCCGCCGCGTGCCGGACGATGTGTATGTGGTCATGCCCAACCAGCTGGGCATCGACAGCTTTGATCTGGAAGATGCCTTTGGCGCACAGGAAAACTATCTCTGCTCTGCCGATCTGCGGGAGTTTATTGCCAAGAACCACCTCGACCTCTCTTTGGACGGCGCACTGAACCCCCGGGACGCCTTTGGCAGCCACGATGACGCCGACCACGTTTACAACACCCCCCGCGCATGGTATATGCTGCGCTACCTCAACCCCCGCACATGGGTGTGGGAGGGCGCCGATGCCGACTACACCCCCATGTCCGATGACCTGCCGTGGTGCATGGTGCCGGAGCGCAAGGTGACCCCGGAGGACATCAAGTATATGCTGTCCAGCCACTATCAGGGCACCCCCTACGACCCCTACCTGAGCTACGGCGACAAGTCCGCAAAGGGCGCATACCGTTCTATCGGCATCAACCGCAACGACTTTATGGCGCTTTTGCAGATGCGCCCCGACCAGCCGGAGGAATCCCGCGCAGTGGAGTGGGTGGCCTATGCTTCTAATGCCTTCAACACCATGGTGCCCTTCTACGCCAACGTGGAGCGCACCCCGGAGTATCTGGCAAACACCACCGGCACTGTGTCCACCGATAACTTCTACTGGACCAGCCGCCTGATTGCCGCCATGGCAGATGCTTCTTATAATAAATCCCTGTTCCACCTTGAGCGCTACGAGGAAGCCGTGCTCTCTGCCGGCCGCGCACTGGTGAACCAGTACGACGCAACCCTTGCCGCCGAGCCGGACGCTGCCCGCCGCGCCGCCCTGCGGGAGGAAGCCAACACCGCCATCGCTGCTATGCTGCAGGAGAAGGCCGCCGACACGCTGGACAAGGTTTTGTTTGAGCTAAGCAGCCAGATGAAGAACGCCTACTCCCGCTCGGACGCCTGATTGAAACCAGCCTGAGCACCAAAAACGGTCACGACCGGTCATATAAACGCCAAAAAAGACCACCGCATACACATGTGCGGTGGTCTTTTTGCGTGGAAAAGCACTCTTGTATCCCACATATTGGCAACGGTGCACAAAAATCGAGGATATTTTTTGGTGAGTGAAAATGACTGAAACTGATTGATTTTGACGGGTTTTTTGCTATAATAAAGCTACAGACAACCAAAACACGCCAAGACCGTGCAAAACCGGTCAGACGTGGGAAGGAAAGAAGGGGAAAGACACCATGCTGGCAGAGGAACGTTTTGCACTGATCTTAGAGCAGCTGAACGAAAAGCGCACCGTGACGGTGCAGCAGCTGTGCGAGGCACTGCACACCAGCGAATCCACCATCCGGCGCGATCTGACCGAGCTGGACCGGCAGGGCAGGCTGACCAAGGTGCACGGCGGGGCTACCCTGCCGGACAGCCGTTTTCTGGCAGACGAGCCCACCATGGAAGCCAAGGAGACGCTGGCAGTAGCCGAAAAGCGCAGCATTGCGGCCGCCGCCGCAGCGCTCATCACCGCCGAGGATTTTGTGTTCATTGATGCAGGCACCACCACGCTGGAGCTGGTGCGGGCGCTGACGGGTGCGGCGCTCAAGGCTACCTATGTGACCAACGGTGTGGCGCACGCCCGGCTGCTGGCACAAAAGGGCTGCCGGGTATATCTGCCCGGCGGGCTGCTGCGCCCCCAGACCGAAGCCATCGTGGGCGCCCCGGCAGTCAGCAGCATCCAGCAGTATAACTTCACCAAAGCATTCATGGGGGCCAACGGCGTGGCGCTGGAAGCGGGCTTTACCACCCCGGACCCCGAGGAAGCAGCGGTAAAGGCCGCTGCCGTCCGCCGCGCAAGGGAAAGCTGGTTCCTCGTAGACGATGCGAAGTTTGCCAAAATCTACCCGGCGGTCATCACGGATCTGCACGGCGGTGCCATCCTGACCAACCGCTGCCCGAACCCCAAGTATAAGCAGCATACCTTTGTAAAGGAGGCAGAAGTATGATCTATACCGTTACCTTTAACCCGGCCATCGACTATGTTGTGCGCTTGGACGCACCGCTGGAGGTGGGCGCAGTGAACCGCGCCAAAGGCGAGGACTGTGTGCTGGGCGGCAAGGGCATCAACGTGTCCGGCGTGCTGGCGCAGCTGGGCTGCGAGAGCGTGGCACTGGGCTTTGTGGCCGGCGAGACCGGCGCATGGCTGGAGCGTGGTCTGGCGGCACAGGGGCTCAAGACCGACTTTGTGCATCTGGAAAACGGCATGACCCGCATTAACGTCAAGATCAAGGCCGGGCAGGAGACCGAGTTGAACGGTGCAGGCCCTGCCATCCCGGAAAGCGCTTTGCAGCAGCTGGAAGCCCAGCTGGACAAGCTGACCGAGGGCGATATCCTCATTCTGGCGGGCAGCATCCCGGCAAGCCTGCCGCAGAGCGTCTACGAGCGGCTGCTGGCGCGGCTGCAGGGCAGGGGCGTGCGCGCAGTGGTGGACGCCACCCGCGACCTGCTGGTGAACGTGCTGCCCTACCACCCCTTCCTCATCAAGCCCAACAACCATGAGCTGGGCGAGATCGTGGGCAAGGTGCTGACCACTGACGCCGAGATCGTGGCTGCTGCCCGCACCCTGCAGGAAAAGGGTGCCCGCAATGTGCTGGTGAGCATGGCAGGGGACGGCGCGCTGCTGCTGGACGAGCAGGAACAGGTACACCGCATCGGCTGCCCCAAGGGCAAGGTGGTCAACAGCGTGGGCGCAGGCGACAGCATGGTGGCCGGTTTTGTGGCCGGGTATCTGCAAAGCCACAGCTACGCGCAGGCGCTGCGTCTGGGCACCGCCTGCGGCAGCGCCACGGCCTTCAGCCTTGGGCTTGCCACAAAGGAAAAGATCGACGAGCTGCTGGCGCAGCTTTGATAGGACCAAAGGAACAAAGGAGGAACGTTTATGCGCATCACCGAGTTATTTACCGCACAGTCCATTGCGCTGGACGAAGCGTTGCAGACGCAGGAGCAGATCCTGAGCCGTCTGGTGGAACTGCAGGCTACCCACGGCAACATCACCGATAAAGAGGCCTACAAAAAGGCGCTCTACGCCCGCGAGGCCGAGGGCTCTACCTATGTGGACAACGGCATCACCGTGCCCCACGCCAAGACCGATGTAGTCACCCGTCCCAGTCTGGCTGCCCTGCGGCTGAGCACCCCGGTGCAGTACAACGCCGAGGATGACGGCACCACCGACCTGCTGTTTGCCATTGCTGCGCCGGAAAACGGTAGCCTGCACGTGGATATGCTGGCCCGCATGATGCAGATGCTGATGAACGAGGACTTTGTGGAAAAGCTCAAAGCCGCCAAGAC
Organism: uncultured Faecalibacterium sp.; assembly: GCA_934525325.1. Taxonomy (GTDB): domain Bacteria; phylum Bacillota; class Clostridia; order Oscillospirales; family Ruminococcaceae; genus Faecalibacterium. Next base: position 5,185 of record CAKSZE010000011.1, on the reverse strand, counting down.
CCCCAAGGAGTTTTTGGAGTGCATCGACGCGCAGGAGGAAGCGCAGTTCGGCGCAGAGAGCTTTACCCAGCAGGCCATCCCGCAGGACGGCTACCGCATTCTGGCCGTGACCGCCTGTGTCAACGGCATTGCCCATACCTACATGGCGGCAGAAGCACTGACCAAGGCCGGTGACAAGCTGGGTCTGCCCACCAAGGTGGAAACCAATGGCTCGGACGGCGCAAAGAACATCCTGACCCGCGCCGAGATCGCCGCCTGTGACGGCATCATCGTGGCAGCGGAGAAAAAGGTGGATACCGCCCGCTTCGACGGCAAGCCGGTGCTGTTCACCCGCGTAGATGACGGCATCCACAAGCCGGAGGAACTCATTAAGAAAATCGCCCACGGCGAGGTGCCCGTGTTCCACGCCGAGGGCGGCGCAGCAGCCGAGGAGGACGCTTCCGGCAAGGACAGCTTTGGACGCAGCCTGTACAAGAACCTGATGAACGGCGTTTCCCACATGCTGCCCTTCGTGGTGGGCGGCGGCATCATGATCGCGCTGGCCTTCCTGCTGGATGATTACAGCATCAACCCCGCAAACTTCGGCATGAACACCCCCGTCGCCGCCTTCTTCAAGACGGTGGGCGGCGCAGCCTTCGGCTATATGCTGCCCATTCTGGCAGGCTTCATCGCCATGTCCATTGCCGACCGTCCGGGCTTGGCCGTAGGCTTTGCCGGCGGCGTACTGGCCATGAACGGAACCAACTTCACCGACCTTGCCGCAGGCAGCACCACCGGCATCTCCGGCGGCTTCCTTGCAGCGCTGCTGGCCGGTTTTGCAGCGGGCTACATCGTGCAGTTCCTCAAAAAGATCACCGAAAAGCTGCCCGCCAGCCTGAACGGTATCCGCCCCATGCTCATCTACCCGCTGGGCGGTATTCTCATCGTAGGTGCGATGATGTGCGCCGTGAACCCGGTGATGGGCATGATAAACACCGCCATGACCGACTGGCTGAACGCACTGGGCGGCAGCTCCAAGGTGCTGCTGGGCGCTATCGTGGCTGGTATGATGAGCGTGGATATGGGTGGCCCGGTCAACAAGGCAGCCTACGTCTTTGGCACCGCGGCCCTTGCTTCCGGCAACTACGAGGTGATGGCTGCCGTCATGGTGGGCGGCATGGTTCCTCCCATCGCCATCGCCCTGTCCACTACCTTCTGCCCCCGCAAGTGGACGCCGGAGGAGCGCCGCAACGGCATCGTGAACTACGTCATGGGTCTGTGCTTCGTGTCTGAGGGTGCCATCCCCTACGCAGCAGCCGACCCGCTGCGCGTCCTGCCCAGCTGCGTTGTCGGCTCTGCAGTCGCCGGTGCCCTCTCCATGACCTTCGGCTGCGCACTGCGCGCACCTCACGGCGGCATCTTCGTGTTCCCGGTGGTGGATCACGCCGTGCTGTACTGCGTGGCGCTGGCTGTGGGCAGTGTGCTGGGCGCAGTGATCCTGAGTCTTGTCAAAAAGACCCAGCCCGCCGAGGCAAAGTAACAAGCCATTCTCTTCTCCATACGGATAAGTTCTCCATAAAAGCAAAGGGGACTGCCGCACACCGCGGCAGTCCCTTTTGCATTTTCCAACCGTCTGCGCTAAAAAGATGTTTTTTGCACAGGACAGTTCCCCGGCGGTGGAAAATGTGTTATCATAGGAATGATAAGAATGTGTAAGACCCCGCACTTGCGGGGAGAAAGGAAACGATCCGTTCCATGCGCAGACAAAGCTTCTGGAACCACCGGTTCACCCGCACCCGGATCAAAAGCGAGAAGGTCCAGCTGCCGGAGATGCTCTTCGGCTATATTCTGGGCCCTATGGGTGCTTCCATCTCAGGCAGTATTTTCGGCAGCATCCTGCAAAGCTACTTCACCGATGTGCTCCGGCTGGATCTGCGGTTCCTCAGTCGGCTGCAGCTGGTGTCCACCGTGCTCATCGTGGCGGCAAACCTTCTGGTAGGGCAGCTGATCGAGCGCACCCGCGCCACAGCGGGCAAGGCAAGGCCGTGGCTGCTGCTTTCGGTGTTTACCTTTTCCTCTGCCAGCGTGCTCATGTTCATCGTGCCATTTCATGGCATCGCGCGCATGGTGTGGATCGCCGTGGCGTACAACCTGTACTACTCCTTCGCGTCCCCCATTTACAGCACAGCCAGCAGCATCATGCTCTCGGTGTCTACCCGGGACAGCCGCCAGCGCGGGCTGCTGGCCTCCATCAACAGCATGGTGGGTCTGGGCGTGATGGGCACTTGCAGCATGGTGTTCCCCATGCTGGTGTCCTTTTTTCTCCGGGAAAATATCCACCGCTGGTTTTTCACCATGCTGGGGGTGGCGGTGTTCACCGGGCTTACCATCTACTTGCAGTTCGCCTTTACCCGGGAGCGCGTTACCGAGGAGCGCCGCATTCTGGAAGGCCTGTACGGGCCGGAGGATGAATTTGAGGCCGCCCGGCAGGCAGAAGCACCCCCGCCGGAGCCTGCACCGGTGCAGCGGGTCTCGCTGCGCCACCAGCTGCAGGCGGTGGCTGCCGACCCCATGTGGTGGCTCATCCTAGGCGTGTGTGTGCTGTTCCAGTGGAGCGGAGCTTTAAAAAACAGCACCATGACCTACTATTGCAAGTGGGTGGTGGACAATACCTTTTTGGGCAGTGCCGGTGCATGGGGGGCGTCCCAGTCGCTGCTGACCATGATGGGGGCGCTGCCCATGGCGCTGGCCTCGGTGCTGCTGGTGCCGCTGACCGACCGGTTCGGCAAGCGCAAGGTGTGCGGCTGGTTCCTGCTGCTGGGCGCTGCGGGCGGCGTGATCGCGGGGCTGGGGCAGGGCAGATTGGTCCCTGTTGCCATCGGTGTTGCGCTCAAGTGCTTCGGCTCTGCGCCTACCTGCTGCCTGCTGCTTGCCATGGTGACCGATGTGGTGGACCATGTGGAGGGGCGCAGCGGCATCCGCACGGATGGACTTACCATGTCGGTGTACAGCTCCCTGTCCGTGGCGGGCGGCTCGGTAATGAGCGCACTGTTCAACGGAGTGCTGGCGCGCACCGGCTATGACCAGTGCGCCAGCACGGCGCTGGGCACCGCCGCCCAGAATGCCGTCGTGCGCCATGTGATCGCAGGCGGGTATATCTGGGTGGAAACGCTCAGCTATGTGGCGGCGGGGCTTTTACTGCTGGCCTTCTGGAAGGTGGAAAAAGACCTTGCCGCCCGGCAAAAGACCTGACCCAAAACGGCATCTGCAACAAAAAACAGAACTCTGTACCGCCCAAAACGGCCTATCCTGCCGGAATTGTGTTCTGCGCTTTGTTTTGCATTGCACCCCACCCCGGGCTGTGGTATACTTATATTTGTGATTTTTTAGCCCGGGTATGATGTGCCGGGCCACCAGAGAGGAAACGAACGATGAAAATAGGATTTGACAACGACAAATATCTTTCCATGCAGTCTGAGCATATCCGCGAGCGCATCAAGAAGTTTGACAATAAGCTGTATCTGGAATTCGGCGGAAAGCTGTTCGATGATTACCACGCTTCCCGCGTGCTGCCCGGCTTTCAGCCGGACTCCAAGCTGCAGATGCTTTTGCAGCTCAAGGAGCAGGCCGAGATCGTCATCGTCATCAGCGCCGAGGACATCATCAGCAGCAAGGTGCGCGGCGACTACGGCATCACCTACGATCTGGATGTGCTGCGCCTCATCGATGCTTTTCAGGAGGTGGGGCTGTATGTGGGCAGCGTGTGCGTGACCAAGTACACCGCTGCCGCCGAGGTGGAAGCCTTTGAAAAGCGGCTGAACAGTCTGGGCATCCGCACCTTCCGCCACTACAAGATCCCCGGCTACCCCAACGATGTGGCACGCATCGTCAGCGACGAGGGATACGGCCGCAACGAGTACATTGAGACCGAGCGCCCGCTGGTGGTCATCACCGCGCCCGGCCCCGGCAGCGGAAAAATGGCAGTCTGCCTGTCCCAGCTGTACCATGAATACAAGCGCGGCGTCAAGGCCGGTTACGCCAAGTTCGAGACCTTCCCCATCTGGAACATTCCCCTGAAGCACCCGGTCAATCTGGCCTACGAGGCCGCCACCGCCGACCTGAACGATGTGAACATGATCGACCCCTTCCATCTGGAAGCCTACGGCGTGACCACCGTGAACTACAACCGCGACATCGAGATCTTCCCGGTGGTGAACGCCATGTTCGAGCTGATCGCAGGGCAGAGCCCCTATAAGTCCCCCACGGACATGGGCGTGAACATGGCCGGCAACTGCATCGTGGACGACGCCGTCTGCTGCGAAGCCTCCCGCAAGGAGATCGTGCGCCGGTACTACAAGTGCCTGTGCGAGCAGAAGATCACCGGCACCGCCAAGGAGAGCGAGCGCTACAAGCTGGAGCTGCTGATGAATCAGGCCGGGCTGACCATGGGCGCACGGGAAGTGGAAAAGCAGGCGCACGCCCGCAGCGAAGCCACCGGCGGCGCACCGGCTGCTGCCATTGAGCTGAGCGACGGCACCGTGATCACCGGCAAGACCGGCCCGCTGCTGGGTGCTACCGCAAGCGCCCTGATCAACGCGCTCAAGTATCTGGCGGGCATCCCGCAGGAGACGGATCTGGTCAGCGCCACTGCCATTGAGCCCATCCAGACCCTCAAGACCAACTATCTGGGCGGCAAGAACCCCCGTCTGCACACCGACGAGATCCTGATCGCCCTGTCCAGCTCGGCTGCTTCCAGCGAGCTTGCCGCAGCAGCCATGCACCAGCTGCCCAACCTCAAGGGCTGCGATGTGCACTCCACCGTGCTGCTTTCCAGCGTGGACAGCAGCACCCTGAACCGTCTGGGGATGTACCTGACCTGCGACCCCGTCTACGAGGAAGAGGACCGCAAGTACCATAAGCTGTAAAAAATAAAAGATAATCGTGCAAACACCCCGGTCAGAGCCGTCAGGCTCTGACCGGGGTGTTTGTTCTATTGCTTGCTAGTTGTCCGCAGTTGTGGTACACTTGTTCTGCTTAATTTTTATAGCGGATAGGAAAAGAGGAACAACAACATGGAACAACAACACAAACGCAGCGCGTTCTCCGGTAAGATCGGGTTCGTGCTGTCTGCCGCAGGCGCTTCGGTGGGTCTGGGCAACATCTGGCGCTTCCCGTATCTGGCAGCCAAATACGGCGGCGGCATTTT
>CAKSZE010000010.1 GCA_934525325.1 uncultured Faecalibacterium sp. | reverse complement strand
AGGCCGGTGGCCGGATCGATGGGCAGCTGCCCGGATACATAGACGGTCTGCCCCGCAGCGATGCCCTGCGAATAGGGCCCGATGGCGGCGGGAGCATTGGGGGTAACGATCACCTGTTTCATCCGATTTTCTCCTTTTGTCGGGAAGAGTTGTCCTTCCCTTGCTGACACTATCCTAACGCATTGAGAATCTTTTGTCAATAATATTTTCTTATCATGAGAATAAATTGTCTCGCATGACAAAAGCGCCCGAGAATTCCCATCAATTTGACGAAACAATGGATACAACGCACCTTCTTGTTGTAAAAAACTGTCATTTCTGCTATGATAGCAGTAGAATACGCGTGAGAATTTTTTCTCACACGCTCCAGCAGTACAAAAGAGGTGAACGGGATGGATGCAAGACTTGAGCCTTATCGCGTAGTGGTATCTTTTCTGGGCGAAGCGCTGGGCCCGGACTACGAGGTAGTGCTGCACGACCTTACCAGTGAGGACGGCACCATTGTTGCCATCGTCAACAACCACATCAGCGGACGCACCGAGGGTGCGCCCCTTTCCAACATGGCGCTGCGCTTCATTCAGGAGCGGATGTATGAAAAGCAGGATTATCTGGCGGGCTATCAGGGCGCTTCGCAGGCCAAAGGGCGTCTGCGCTCCTCCACCATGTTCATCAAGGACAACGGCCAGCTCATCGGGATGCTCTGCATCAACTTCGATGCCGGCAAGTACAGCCGCATCGCGCAGGAACTGCTCACCCTCTGCGGCGCGCACACCGAGCCTTCCTCCACCGGCATCGGGGTGGAGAACTTTGTCAGTTCCCTGCCCGACGCCGTACAGAACGCCATTGCCGAAGTGACCGGCAGCGCCGGGCTGCCGCCCGACCGGCTGACCATGGAAGAAAAGATCCGCATCGTGGAATCTTTGCACCACGCGGGCATCTTTTATATGAAGGGCGCTGTCAGCGAGGTCGCCGCCCAGCTGGGCTCCTCGGAAGCCACCATCTACCGCTACCTGAGCAAGCTGAAGTGAGCTGCAAAGGAACTGTTTCCCGACAAAAAGACCGTCTCCGTTTTCAAACGCGGAGACGGTCTTTTGCTATATTTGTGCCGCTTATGGTATCGGTTTAACGGGAAATCGGGTCGGCGGCATCGTAAAGAGCCTGTGCCATACGGCTGGCATCCTCCGGGGTCATCAGGTCCTGCACCACGTTACGGATGGCGGTGCCCACCGCAAACTCGTATTTCGGAATGGAGAACCGTTCCGGGATCTGGTTTTTCACACCACGCTGTCCCAATCCAAAGCTCTTCTTGGAAGTGTTCATCCACGGGAAGATGCTGTAATTCTGGAAATCCTCATAGGCGTCCACGATGGGGGAAGTGCCGCCCAGACGAACCAGCAGGGAGGCCACATCCGCAGAGTAGTACCAGCGGAAGAACTGCTTGCAGGCTTCCGCTTTTTGACTGTATCGAGAGATGCCCACGATGCCGCCGCCCAGCAGAGGCTTGCATCCCGGAAGGATCGCCGCGCCCACCCGTCCGACGACCACCGAATTTCCGGAGTTGATCAGTTCGGCTGCATAGTTGGAGTAGATGACGGTCATGGCGGTCTTTCCGTCCGCAAATTTCTGGATGCTGTCGCCCCACCAGTTCTGCTTGCAGGAGAACTTTTCCAGTGCATGGTACTGACGCATGGCCGCCTGCATTTCGGGGCAGTCCAGCCGGAGGGTCTCCGGCGTGGTGCCAAAGCGGTCGATGCGGGAAAGGTAGAAGGGCAGAAAATCGCTTGCTGCAACGGATGCAGAGCCGCAGGTCATGGTGGTGCCGTACTCGGTGGGAGAATCCGGGTTGCAGCTGCGGGTGAAGAATTCCGCAGCGTGGAGATACTGCTCGTAGGTGGCAGGCACCACAAGATTCTCGTGGAAACGCTCGTAGTAGGCGCGGCACAGCTTGGCGTCGTGGAACAGGTCGGTGCGGTACAGGAAGATCTGCACACTGGGGTCAAGGGGAAGGGCATAGACCCGGCCGTTCAGCATCGAATAGCTGTCGTAGCCGTTTTTGATCAGCCGGGGAGACAGTCCCTCCGGGGAGATGGAAAGCTCATCCAGTGGACGATAAATGCTTTGCCCGATGTCGCCAAACTGCGCCACGTCGATGCGGATCATATCATAGGTGAAATGCGGCCCGATGAGTTTCAGCTGCGCCAGCAGGTCATCGTAGGGGACACCGATCAGTTTGACCCGGATGCCGCTGCGGTGCTCAAACTCCGGCAGCAGCTTGCGGAGTGCCTGTGTAGAAGGGTTTTCCAGCGTGAGCATGGTCAGTTCGGTGTCCGGCATCCGCTGCAGTCCGGGGAAGGCATCCGCAAAGCCCTTGGGAGCATAGAAAAGCTCTTTTTCGGCCGGGCCAGAGTCCCGGTCGAGTTTTGAAAACAGCTTGATGATGCGGATGCCCAAAAAGCCGTAATCCAGCTGATACAGCTCCACTGCCTTTTCAGAAGGGGCGGCGTAGGCACCAATGGTAAGGATGGGCGGGATCTTTTCGATATGCAAAAGCCGGAACGCCCGGAGCAGCGCATCGGTGCAGACCGAGCTCTGGGTCAGGATCACGTCGTAGGGGGCGGCGCTCTGCGCCAGCTCAAAGGCCTGATTCAGCGCCAGCTTGTACCCGGTGGGGATGTGTGCCAGTGCCAGCCCCTGCGCCTGCGCACACTTTTGCAGACTGGAAAAAATCGGATTTTCGGCCTCGCCGTGCTTTTCCGCCCCGAAGTAGGCGATTGACTGCCAATGCTTTTGGGCACAGAACGCAGTCACTGCGGCACTGATCTTCTGCGGGTCAAAGGAAAGGAACCATTCGTCCGTCCGCAGCGTTTTGGGCCTGCGCTCCACAAATACGATGGGACAGTGCAGAGAACGGTATTTTTCCAAGCATTCTTTACTTAAAGTAGAGATGACGATGAGCGCAGCCAGCCCGGATGCCCGCAGATTGTCCAGAATGACCTCTTCCTCCGCGGGGATATCCTCGGTCTGGTACACCAGCAGGCTTTTCTGGCTTTTGGGGAAATTCAGCTGGAGTGCCGTGAAAAAATCGATGTACTTGGCTTCCTTCAGGGATGGCAGGATGACGGCGATGGTGTTGGGCGAGCCCTGACGCAGCCGCTGTGCCTGCACATTTGGAACGTAACCAAGCTTTTTTATGGCATTTTCTACCAGCTGAATCTTTTCGATGCTGACTTTTCCGGTCTTGTTCAGCACATTGGAAACGGTGCCGTGGGATACGCCGGCTTCTTTGGCGATATCATTGATGGTTGGCACAGGATCTTCCCCCTTTTACAGACGGTCTTTTTATATGATAATATCCTAAACGGTCAAAAAATACAAGCAAAAAAGGCAAAAAAGTGCCCATAAATTGGAACGAGTCACTTTAGCAGTGAAAGTGCAATGACTCAAAGGCAAAAATTGGGTGAAAAGTGTGGTCATATTGCACATAAAAAGTGAACTCTGCCTGTGAATATGGTAGAATTACGCGTTGTAGACCGAAATTTTACCTGCATTTGATTGACTCGTTCCAATTTTGGCGGTATACTGAACACAACACGAGGGGGAACAAGCCGCTCCCCGCAAAATTGACTGAGGAAAATGAAAAAGGAGAAAAGTCATGAGAAAGATTTCTCGTCGCAGCTTCATCAAGGCTGCAACCTTTACCGCAGCCGCTGCTGCACTGACCGCTTGTGGTGGTTCTTCTTCCAGCACCACCACTGCTTCCAGCACTGCTGCTTCCGCCGCTGCTGACAACGCCCCCTCCAACAAGGGCACCGGCGTTACCCTGAATGTCTACACCAACTCCGATACCGATGGCCGTGACGAGTGGCTGATCGAGCGTGCCGCACAGGACGGCTTCAAGGTCCAGGTGGTCGGCGCAGGTGCTGCTGATACCCAGAACCGTCTGCTGGCTGAGAAGGCTTCTCCCATTGCTGACGTTGTGTTCGGTCTGAACGCTATCATCTGGGAGTCCCTGAAGGCTGAGAATATCCTGATTCCCTTCGTGCCGGAGTGGGCAGACGAGATCCCCGCCGGTCTGAACGACGACGAGGGCTACTACCACGCCATCGTCAAGCAGGCCATTCTGCTGGTCTACGATCAGAACCAGCTCACCGAGGATCAGGCTCCTACCGATTGGCCTGACCTGTGGACCAAGCCGGAGTTCGACAAGAAGTACGAGTACCTGACCAGTCTGGGCGGCGGCACGGTCCGCAACGTCATCGCCGGTATCCTGACCCGCTATGCAGACCCCAACGGTGATCTGGGCATTGCACAGGAAGGCTGGGATGCCATTGCCGAGTACTACAAGCACGGTGTGCCCAATGAAAGCGGCGTGGATCTGTACGCACAGATCGCCAGCGAGAACAGCACCGTTGTCTGCGGTCAGATGTGGTCCTCCGGCGTTGAGACCCGCGACGAGCAGTACGGTGTCAAGACCGGCTACGCAATCCCCGAAATCGGCGTTCCCTACGCAGTTGAGGGCGTTGCTATCGTGAGCGGCACCAAGAACGAGGAAGAGGCACAGCGCTTCGTCAACTGGTTCGGCAGTGCACAGGTTCAGGGCGAGTGGGCTGAGGTCTTCTCCACCCTGCCGGCAAACACCAACGCTGTCGGCAAGGCCAACGAGTTCAACCAGACCATCGCAGAGCTGCCCGCACAGCAGATCGACTGGGCACTGGTTGCACAGAACATCGACGCATGGTGCGAGAAGATCATGCTCGAGTATATGCCGTAATCAATCCGGCGTGATCCGTTTCGTTCGTTTACAATAATGTGGAGAGGTCGGTTTGCAGATGCCATACAGCGAGCCGACCTTTTTTCACAGCTGCTCATCATCGAGGTACAGAGCATGATCAATCTTGAACATATCGAAGTGACTTTTGGCTCCTTCAAAGCCCTGAAGGACATCAACATTGACATCCACGAAGGTGAGTTCTTCACCTTCCTTGGCCCCTCCGGCTGTGGTAAGACCACCACCCTGCGTACCATCACCGGCTTCATCTCTCCCAGTGCCGGTACGGTCAGCGTCCGCGGCAAGGACATCACCCACACCCCCATCGAAAAGCGCAACATCGGCATGGTGTTCCAGAGCTACGCTCTGTTCCCCACCATGACCGTGTACGAGAACATCGCCTTCGGCCTGCAGGTCCAGAAGATGGACAAGGAGGAGATCCGCAAGAAGGTCGTTGAGATGGGCAAGAAGGTGGATCTGAACGAGGAGCAGCTGAAGAAGAAGGTCTCCGAGCTGTCCGGCGGTCAGCAGCAGCGTGTGGCCATCGCCCGTGCGCTGGTCACCAACCCTGAGATCATCTGTCTGGACGAGCCTCTGTCCAACCTTGACGCAAAGCTGCGCGTGCAGCTGCGCAACGAGCTGAAGGACCTGCAGAAGCGCTTCGGCATCACTACTGTTTACGTCACCCACGATCAGGAGGAGGCTCTGACCCTTTCTGACCGCATCGCGGTGTTCAACAAGGGCGTGATCGAGCAGATCGGCCGTCCGGATGAAATTTACAGCCACTCCGCTACCGAGTTCGTCTGCAACTTCATCGGCGACATCAACCGCCTGACCCCGGAATTCCTCGCCGGCACCGGTGCAGATAAGGTGGAGGGTGTTGACCCCAGGAAGCACTGCTACATCCGTCTGGAGCGTATGCACGTCAACGAGGCTATGGCCTCCGACACCCTCAAGACCGAAGCTGTGGTGGAGGATTACGAATTCTACGGTCTGTACATCAAGTACACCGTCCGTGCCTTCGGCCAGACCATCAAGGTCATCGAGAAGAACAGCGGCAAGACCCTGTACAAGAAGGGCGATACGGTGACGCTGAGCTATAACCCTGCTGACATCATGCAGTACGAGGGGTGATTTTGAGATGAAAGAAAAGAAGAAATTCTCATTTACGCCTGAAAAGCTGTGGGGAATTGCAATTTTTGTGTTCTTCGCATGGTTCATTTTCGCATTTCTGGTATTCCCCAACCTCAACACCGTGGTGAGCGTGTTCTACCAGAACGGTCACTTTACCACCGAGGTGTTCACCAAGCTGATCCATTCCACCAAGGCAATGCGAAGCCTGCGGAACAGCCTGATCCTTGCGCCCACCCTGTCCATCACCGTCGGCTTTATCGGCATCAGTCTGGTGCTGATCACCGAGTATTTTGACATCAAGGGTGCCAACATCCTCCGTCTGGGCTACATGACCACCCTGATCTACGGCGGCATTATTCTGGTCTCCGGCTACAAGTTCATCTACGGCAAGACCGGCATCCTGACCACCCTGTTTGCCAAGATCATCCCCAGCTTTCCCATCGACTGGTTTGAAGGCTACTGGGCAGTTCTGTTCGTTATGACCTTCGCCTGCACCTCCAACCACATGATCTTCCTCCGCAACGCCATGCGTTCGGTGGACTTCCAGACCGTCGAGGCTGCACAGAACATGGGCGCATCCCAGTTCCGCATCCTGACCAAGGTGGTGCTGCCGGTGCTGACCCCCTCTCTGATGGCTGTTACCATCCTGACCTTCATCACCGGTCTGTCCGCCACCTCCGCACCTCTGCTGGTGGGCGGTCAGGACTTCCAGACCATCACCCCCATGATCCTGACCTTCGCCAATAACGTCAGCTCCCGCCCGCTGGCCGCACTGCTGGCTCTGTTCCTTGGCGTTGCTACCATCATCCTGCTGACCATTATGATCCAGATCGAGAAGCGCGGTCATTATATGTCCGTTTCCAAGGTCAAGACCACCATCGTCAAGCAGAAGATCCGCAACCCCATTCTGAACGTCGTGGCTCATGCGTACGCTTACCTGCTGTTCCTCATCTATGTCATCCCCGTGGCACTGGTCGTCCTGTTCTCCTTTACCGACTCTGCCACCATCGCAAGCAAGCACCTGACCCTGTCCAGCTTCACTCTGGATAACTACATCTCCATCTTCCAGAAGGCTTCCTCCTACAAGCCCTTCGTGGTCAGTATCGCTTACTCCGCCATTGCTGCTTCCGTTGTGGCGATCATCGTTCTGGTGGCCTGCCGCATCCTGCAGAAGCGCAAGGATCGTCTGAGCGGCGCACTGGAATACGGTCTGCTGATCCCCTGGCTGCTGCCCACCACCCTGATGGCTCTGGGTCTGATCACCACCTACAACACCCCGCGCGTCTGGATGTTCAACAAGGTCCTGACCGGCACCTCTGTCATCATGCTCATCGGCTACATCATCATCAAGATCCCCTTCACCCTGCGTATGACCAAGGCCGCTTTCTTCTCGCTGGATGATTCTCTGGAGGATGCAGCCCGGAATATGGGTGCAAAGCCTTTCTACACCTTCATGCGTGTGCAGCTGCCCATCATCCTGCCCACGGTTCTGGCCATCTTTGCCCTGAACTTCAACGGCTTGCTGGGCGACTACGATATGTCTGTCTTTATGTATCACCCCCTGAACAAACCTCTGGGCGTGTACATCAAGTCCCTGACCGACTCCGAGACCAACGCAGACAACGCTGCCCTGACCTTCGTGTACGCTGTGCTGATGATGATCATCTCTGCCGTCGTCATGTATCTGGTCTATGGCCGCGGCAACAAGGTGGACAAGAGCAAAGACTAAAGCGTAAGCTGATAATTCAGAAATGAGGTATTTGATATGGTCGGCAAAAAAGAATATGCACAGATCAACGAGCTGTTGAATGCGCGTCTGGATGCCAAAAAGGTTCTCATTGCGGTGCATCGCGGCGCATGGGGCGGCAACATCATCGAGGGCACTGTGCCCTCCCTTGAACTGGCACTGAAGATGGGTGCGGATATGTTCGAGTGCGACCTGTCCAAATCCACCGATGGCGTGATCTATGCTTTCCATGACACGCAGGAGCCTCGCTTGCTGAAAACAGAGCAGAACGTCAAAACCATGACCTCCGCAGAGATCGACGCACTGGAGTTCTACAACAGCATCGACGAACCCAGCGGAAAGCACGTCCAGCGTTTTGCAGAAGTGGTGGAATATTTCACCCACGGCGAGCTGTTCAACATTGACCGTTCCTGGTCCATCCTTGCCGAGACCCATGAGCTGCTGAAGAATTACCCCCATGTGGTCAAGCAGGCGATCATCAAGACCCCGGTAAAGGACGAATATCTGGAGTTCTTCCAGAACTGCCCGGTCAAGTATATGTATATGCCCATCGTGTACAACATGGAGGAGCTGCGTAAGGTTCTGACCTACGACAACATCAACATCGTTGGCGTGGAGGCCATTGCCAAGACCGCAGATTCCGAGATGATCGACCCGGAGAACCTGAAGTGGATCCGGGAGCAGGGTCTGTACATCTGGGTCAACAGCATCAATCTGGGCAGAGGTCACGAACTGAGCGGCACCTACAACGACGATGTGGCCCTCAGCGAGGGACCGGATGCCGCATGGGGCGTTCTGATGGATCGCGGATACAATGTGATCCAGACCGACTGGCCTTCCCTGCTGGCTTCTTATCGGGACGAGAGATTCGGCGTATAACCGATAAAAAGCCCGGCGTGTAACCCCTGAAGGCAGAGACTGCACGGGTCTCTGCCTTTTTGTATAGGAGACGATACCATGAAACTGTTCTATGGGACCGGAAACCAGAGCAAGCTGCGGAATATGCGAGCCATCCTTGCCGGGATGCCCATCGAGCTTGTTACCCCGGCAGACCTTGGCATCCGGCTCCCTGCTGTGGAGGAGACCGGCGCAACGCCGCTGGAAAATGCAGCATTGAAAGCTGAGACATACCATGCTGTCTCCGGCCTGCCCAGCTTCTCGCTGGATTCCGGGCTGTATCTGGAAGGAGTGCCGGCAGAGCTTCAGCCGGGGCCTTACGTCCGCCGGGTAAAGGGCAAAGAACTTTCCGACGAGGAGTTCATTGCCTACTATCAGCGGCTGGCGCACCAGTACGGCGGCAGGCTCAAGGCACGGTTCATCAACGGGCTGTGCGTGGTGCTGGACGACCGGCAGCGGAAAGAAGCCGCCGGACCGCAGGTTTCCACAGACTGGTTCTGGATCGTGGAAACGCCCCACCCCACCCGATTAAAGGGTTTTCCCATGGACAGCATTGCGGTAGACCCCCAGACCGGGCGGTACTGGGTGGAGGGCGATTTGAAGGATGAACAAAACGCCAAAGGTTCCACCCTTGCCATCGGTGTCCGCCGGTTCTTTTCGGAACTGCTGCAAAACGACTTACGCTCTGAGATTGAGGAGATAAACTATGGGACATAACCTAGCACGGCAGCTGCGAATGCTGGCATTCGTGCTGGCAGCGGCACTGGTGGTTACCGGCTGCTCCGGCACTGCTGCCAGCGTGTCCGTACAGGAAAAGCCTGCCGTTTCCGTTACCCTGACCGAAGAATGTGCCATGCCCATTCCCAAAGAGCAGGGACGGGGTGAGCCGCTGGAAGATCTTGTGCCGCAATATGCAGAGGAATATCTAGCAGACCCGCTGCTGAAGGATTCGGTCATCGCATTCCGCAGATGGGAGTGGAACAAGGTCTACTCCGGTCTGGATACGGTGGTGCGGGAAAACCCCGACCATCTGGATGCCTACCGCCTGCAGGCAGAGGTCTACCTCATCAACCAGCATTACGAAGCTGCACTTTCTCAGCTGGACCGCATTCTGGAACGGGATACCACCGATGTCCACGCACTGGGCGTTTCTGCTATCATTATGCACATTCTGGAAAATGCAGAGGGTGAGCAGGAACGGCTTGCTGCACTGGAACAGGTAAACGCTAAGGCAGCAGAGGCTGTCCGCTCCATGCTGGAACAGGCAGACGCCCTGCTTTACGCCACCTATACGCCCCAGCCCCAGACGGATATGGTGCCGGATGCCATCACCATTTACGGGCAGACCCCCAAAAAGAACGGAACGCCCTCTGCCGGTATGCTCAGCAGACTGGAGCGCGGTCTGGAAATGGCAGAAAAGTACCCGGATGCAAAGATTATCCTCAGCGGCGGCGATGTGCGGACAGAGTACACCGAAGCCTCTGTGATGAAGAACTGGCTGTTGGAGCAGGGTGTGGACGAAAGCCGCATTATTCTGGACGAAGCTGCCCGTGATACCTACGGCAACGCCATCGGCACTCTGAAAGCATTGCAGGAAATGGACGCTCACAAGGTTCTTCTGGTGGGTACCATGCTGCATCTGCCCCGTGCGGTGACTACTACTACCCTCTATGCACAGCATTTGGGCTATGACCTGACCCTTGATTCCGCAGGCGGCGGCGAAACTGCCGTTCTGGATAAGGGCGAGGTACACTACGCCTATGTCAATGCTGCCAGAGCCGCAGGTCTGTTCACCAAGAGCGATTATAGCAAATACACCACATAAATCTTTATACATGGGGGTTGAAAAAATAATGCTTCACGCAAGGGAAATCACACTTGGCGCAGTTATTTTGCGAATTATTATGGCAGAAGTACTTGGCGGTGTGATTGGTTCGGAACGCGGGAGAATGAATCGCCCCGCTGGAATGCGTACCTATATGTTGGTCAGTATCGGCTCTTGTGTGGTTATGCTGATAAACCAGTATGCCTATCAGGTCTATGGTGTTGGCGACCCTGTGCGGTTGGGCGCACAGGTCGTCAGTGGCATTGGCTTTCTGGGTGCAGGAACAATAATTGTTACAACGCATAATCAAATCAAAGGCCTGACGACAGCCGCCGGACTTTGGGCATCGGCGTGTATCGGTCTTGCAATCGGAATTGGTTTATACGAGGTTGCTATCGTTGCCTGCATTGCGGTGTTCTCGGTTCTTACTGTGTTGCATCAGTGGGATTTCTATATGAGAAACCGTACCAATGTTATTGATTTATATATTGAGCTGGATGCAAGCATTTCCTTTGGTGAATTTTTGCGTAACACACGAGAATTGGATTTAGAGTTGAGCGATATTCAAAAAGAAGATCACTCTCATTATGATGCCGAAGTTGTTCCCTTTACGGTTACAATACGAAGCAAAACAAGCCGTACACAAGATGATATTCTCGGTATCATCCGGCGTATGGAAGGAATTAAATATTATGAAGTGATTTGATTGAGGACCTTCAGAATGATAAAAAATATTGTGTTTGATATGGGAAACGTTCTGGTTCGGTTTGACCCGGAGCTGTTTATGGACCGCTATTCCCTCACCGACGAGGATCGCAAGCTGATCCGCAACGAGGTGTTCCGCTCGGTGGAGTGGACCATGCTGGATCGGGGCGTGATCGACGAGGAGATCGCAAAACAGCGCATTCTGCCCCGCCTGCCGGAGCGTCTGCACGATGCAGCCCGCGGGCTGATCGAAAAGTGGGACGACCCCATCGTGCCGGTGGAGGGAATGCTGGAGCTTTTGCAGGCACTGAAAGCAAAGGGCTACCGGCTCTACCTGCTTTCCAACGCTGCCACCCGTCAGCCTATCTACTGGGCACGGGCAGAGGCCAGCAAGCTGATGGACGGTGCCCTGATCTCCGCAGAGGTCAAGCTGCTGAAACCCGACCCGCAGATCTACCGCACCTTTCTGCACAAGTTCGCCCTTCGCCCGGAGGAATGCGTCTTTATTGACGATACGCCCATCAACGTAGAGGGTGCACTCTACGAAAATATGGCAGGCATCGTGTTCAACATGGATGTCGCTGCCCTTGCCGAGAGTCTGCGTTCTCTGGGCGTAGAATGGTAAGGTTTTGACTGGAGAAATGCTTATGATGATCTGGATCGGTTTGATGCTTTTGATTTGTGCCGGATTCTCCGCTTATGCGGGGGCATCCCAGTTGGAACAGGCAAAACAGCGTGCAAAGTGTGCTCTGGACGCTTTCACGGAACGAAGAAACGGGGTAAGCTGCATCTGTCTGTCGATCCTGTTCGTGATCCTTGGGGTCGCTATCAACCTGTGACGGCGCATTTCTCCTGAACCTTTTCGCTTCTTCCAAAGCTGGTTGATGGGTCTTGCTGCTGGACCCTCACAGCGATAGCCCATCGGCGGTTTTGAAAGATAGATATTCCTTCATTTTCATCACTTGCGTAACAGCAGCAATAAGAGCGGAGCCTTGCATAAGGTTCCGCTCTTGTTGTTTCAGCATAGCATTTTTATAATCATCACGATTCCGTGATGGCTGCGTCGCTTCTACGGCACCCCAAAAAGCGTTTTGTAAAAACGCGCAGACTGCATCCGTCGGATGCAGTTCAAGGGTTTGGGATTTCCTGACAAGCATTTTGAATTGTAAAATGATTTTTCAGCTGCTATACTGGACTTATCAAAATCTTTTTGGGAGGCTTCCGCAATGAGCGCACAGACAATGCAAATCGGGAACAGACCTTGCCTCATTTACGGCGAAGCCTATGCAGAATACCTGCTGCTCCAAATGACCGGCGAGCACGAGCAGCAAAGCATGGAAAGCGAGGTTACCGCTATTGCACAGAGTGCGCACCGCTTTCTGTTTGCGGCCATTCCAGTGGAAAGCTGGAACGACGCACTTTCTCCGTGGGAAGCCCCTGCCGTGTGGGGGAAGCAGGGTTTCAGCGGCAAGGCTGGGGACACCCTGCGCTTTCTGACAGAACGGGTCATCCCCACACTAAAACAACAGTTCAATCTCCCAGAAAACGTCAAAATCATTCTGGGCGGCTACTCGCTGGCGGGATTGTTTGCGCTGTGGGCATCCACCCAGACAAGGCTGTTCTACGGTGTCGCCGCTGCTTCTCCCTCTGTGTGGTTTACGGGCTGGATGGAGTTTGAACAGCAGCACCCGATACAGGCACAGCACATTTATCTGAGCCTTGGCGACAAGGAAGAGCACACGAAAAACACTGTCATGTCTGCGGTAGGAGATAATATCCGCACCCTGCACAGTCGGCTTACAGCGCGTGGGGTACACTGCACCCTTGAATGGAACAGCGGCGGGCATTTCAAAGACGCCGACCTGCGCACAGCAAAGGCATTTCGGTGGACGATGGAGGAAAGCCGATGAATATTTTGATCGATGCCGACGGCTGTCCGGTGGTGGATCTGACATTGCAGATTGCAAAACAGTTTGATGTTCCGGTCATCATCCTGTGCGACACAGCTCACCAAATCGAGCGGGAGGGTGCGCAGACGCTGGTGTTCGATAAAGGGGCTGACAGTGTAGACTTTGCGCTGGTGAACCGGGTAAAGCCGGGGGATGTGGTCGTGACACAGGACTACGGCCTTGCGAGTATGTGCCTCGCCAAGTGCGCCCGGGTGCTGAACCAGAATGGTCTGGAATACACCGCTGACAATATAGACGCCCTCATGCTGCGGCGGTATGAAAACAAAAAGCTCCTCCGTGCCGGAAAGCACCCCAAGGGGAGCCCAAAGCGGACGAAGGAGCAGGATGTCAGGTTTGCAGATACGCTTGAGAAGATTCTGAGCAAAAAATATTGATACATCCTTTTTGATGGCTGGAGAACATAAAAAGGCACCAGCCTGAGCTGATGCCTTTTGTTGGCGGAGATGGTGGGATTCGAACCCACGTGCCCGATTAAGGACAAAACGATTTCGAGTCGTTCTCGTTACGACCACTTCGATACATCTCCATAATAAACCTTATACAGTATAGCAAAAAAGCCTGCCGCCGTCAACACTTTTCTCCATGTGCCGCGCAAAGCGCAGGGCAAAGGCCGGATGCTGCGGTCTGAATCATCCGCACACAGTACAAAATAGCCCGCACACAAAAACAGGCCGCTGCACAAAGTCTTGTGCAGCGGCCTGCGGTCATGGTTCAAAGGTTATTTGCTCAATTTTCGCTGGTATTCTGGTTTGCGATGAACTCTTCGTACACTTTCTTGGTGATCTCCCAGTTCATGGAATACTCGGAGTTCTCGCGGATGGGCATAAACTTGAACAACACAGTGTCCTCTTCCTGCAGATCGTCCAGCTTAGGGAAGTTGACGGCTTTCAGATGAAGCGTGATGGGGCTATTTTTCTCGATTTGGCTGTTCTCCGCGTCCAAAATCTGTACGCCGCCATTGTTCATGCTCAGATACTTTTGCTTGCCCTCAGAATCTTTCACAGCGACAGAGAAACGGTAAGGATCCAAGGGAATGGGGTTTGTACGGGCAGACTCAATGTCCACCTCCAGAGTGCAAGTGCCGTCCTCGATCTGCATGGCCTTCAGGCCGGCAACGACTTGCAGATCGCTTTTGATCGCGCCGGGCAGTGTTTTGCAGACCGGGTTGTTGGGATCCTGATATTCACAGCCGCCCAGCAGACTGGCACCGGCCACAGCCACTGCGGTGGCTGCCGAATACTTCAGGAATGCGCGGCGGGAAAATGTATAAGACATGGCTTATTCCTCCGTTTTTACCAATATGTTCTTCCGGCTGAAGGGGTCAGGTCGTGGAGGGGCCGGATTCCTCCGGTTCCAGCACGTCTGCGGTCAGCTTCCAATTGGCGTTGAACTCGCTGTACTGCAGGTCGGGATAGAAAGTAAGGGTCACCGGGCCACCTGTCAGCATATCCAGATCCTTTGCAAGCACATTATAGGTAACGGTTTCGCCATTCTTGACCTGATGGCTCAATGCATCCGGGCTGGTCACCTGTAACTTACCGTTCTGATAAGCCAGATAGCCGTCTGCCTTCACGGCAAAGTTTGCCTTGGTCACTTCCAGCGCATTCTTGCGACCGTTTTTCACCACCAGCCGGAACGATGTGGTGTTGGTCTCTTTATCGTATTTCACCTGCTCCAGCGTAGAGACGACCTTCAGCACCGTGTTGCTACTGGGAACGGTGGTCTGCACCGGGGCATACCCGGAACAGCCGGTCAGCAGGCTGCTGCCAGCCACGACCACAGCGGTGAGAGCGGTATATTTCAGGAAAGAGCGGCGGGAAAACTCCCCAGTCATATTCGTTCCTCCTTTGGGACACATCAATACAGATTCTGCCATTAGGCACTACCTATACAATAGGCGAAACCGAGAAAAATGTCAATGATTTTCCGCAAAACAAATGTGAATATTTTGTGGCAGCATCGCGCATTTTAGACGAAGTTTAAGCGTTTTTTCTGGTAATTCTGTCAGCTGCGGATCACATCGGAAGCATTCATGACAAAAGTCAGGCTCTTGCCCTCCAGGAAGGTGGGCACATAGGTGACCTTCAGCTGCTTCCAGTCCTTGGGTACCATGAGCATCAGCACAATGTAGGCGCTGCCCTGCGGAGGCAGGCTCTCCACATCGGAAAAGCTCTGGGAATTGGCGTTGTACAGCGAGATATTGGCGCAGCAGGCTGCGGGCTGGTCATCGCAGACGGCGGTAAAATCCGGGGTAGCAGCAGCCATAGCCTGAAAGTTTGCGTCCACGTTCTCCAGCGGGGGCACAGGGTAAGCCTCGTTGATGGCGTCAATGCCCTGTGCGCCGATGGCGTAGCTCTCGGTCTTGCTGCGGTTGACGGTGGTCACCCGCACGCCCAGATACTCGTAGCCTGCCGGCTGCACAGGATCCTGCGTCAGGTGGAACACACTGGTCAGCTGCACGCCCAGACCATTCCAGTTGCGGACGGTATCGCCGACCTTGACCTCTACCACGGTGTCGTCGCCATTGGTCTTGCAGCCGCCCAGCAGGCTGACTGCGCCCAGTGCAGCCGCAGATGCACCGGTGCACTTGAGAAAGCTGCGGCGGGAAATGACAGTAGACATAACGTTATATCCTCCTTGAAGGGTGATTTTCTTTCTTATTTGGTTATACCGTTTCCTGCACACAGATGCAAGAGCCCGTGTTGATTATTTACAACAATTTCACAAGCGGGGTCACTCCTGCGGCGAAAGTCCCTTGACGTGGGTCTCGCTGGTTTTGACCAGATTTAACAGGCTGGGCGTGTACAGCGGAAATTCTCGCGTCAGGCTCTCGGTGGTCATGGCAAGGCAGGCGGGGTCCTTTACGCCCTCGCCGCCGTTCACGTCCTGCCCGTCCAGCAGTGCCTCTACGTTGGCTTCAGCCATCCGCATCACGGCATCGGAATAGCCGTGCCAGCGGTGCGGCTCAATGCTGAACATGCTGGAAGCGTTGTGCGGCTCCGCAGAGTAGAGCAGCCGGAACATCTTGGCCACTGCCATCATCAGGTAAGCGCTCACCTCGGTGGTCAGCGCCTTGCTGTGGCACTGGCCGATCTTGGCGTAGAGCACGTTCAGGCTGTTGGAGATGAGTTTTTTGTTCATGGTGGGCAGCACGCTGCCGTGGTAGATGTTATCTTTCATCTTTTCAGGGTTGGGCAGATCCTCGGCAGAGAGCATCATGCCGTTGCGCTCGGCGCTGCGGCCCAGCAGGTAGTCGCAGGAAACGTTATAGTAATCTGCCACCCGCACCACAAAATCCAAGCCGCACTCGCGGATGCCTTTTTCGTAGTGGGACAGCAGCGCCTGAGAGACCCCCAGATCCTCTGCCGCCTGCTTTTGGGTGATGCCGCGCTCCTTGCGCAGCAGCTTGATGATGCGATTGAACTCCATGGTGTGCTCTCCTCAATATCCGAAGGGATTTTTTAGTGATATCCTTGTTTTTGGTTTACAACAGGTTGATTATACACATTGGAAAACGACTTGTAAAGCAAGAAAAATGCCGATATTTTTCGTCTTTTTTCGTCATTATTGTCAAAAGTCTTGCCCGTGGCCCCACATCTATGCTAAACTATGGGTATTAACACATAGATTTTGTGTTTCCGCTGCGGCAGAAAGCCGACAGCTGTTGTGAAAGTATATCTTTTTCGAAACAAAAAATTTTCAAATGGGTGGTTCCATCTTTCTAAAGTTTGTGCTATAATCTCTTCTTGGCGACTGTACTTGACCGGCGCACAAATCCGCAAAGGGCAAGGCAGACGCTATAAAAGGTAATATACCAAGAATAGGAAAGAGGAAACTTCATCATGAAACTCGAGCGCAAAGTCCGTCTGTGCAGCGCTGCCGCTGCTGTCCTGATCGCCGCCATCGCCCTGACCGGCTGCGGCGGTTCCAAGTCCACTGCTTCTTCCGCAGCCGCTTCTTCTGTGGCTGCTTCTACCGCTGCTGTCAACAACAGCTGCGGCGAGGGCGTGACCTGGGCACTGGCTGACGGCACCCTGACCATCAGCGGCACCGGCCGTATGACCAACTTCACCAAGGACGCTCCGGCTCCCTGGGCAGCACAGGCCGACCAGATCACCACCGTTGAGGTGGAGGGCACCGTTACCAGCGTGGGCGCTACCGCCTTCAAGGACTGCACTGCCCTGACCACCGTGAACATCGCCGACGGCGTGGAGTACATCGAGGCCGGCGCTTTCAACGGCTGCACCGCCCTGACCGAGGTCAACATCCCCCTGAGCGTGGGCTACATCAAGACCGGCGCATTCAAGGACTGCAACGCCCTGACCAGCGTGACCATCCGCGACAACTGCCGTCTGGACATGAACGTGTTCCCCGCTACCGTGGAGGTCAACTACGCCGAGGGCTAAGCCCCATCCGTAATTTTAAACCAAAAGAGGTGTGATTCATGAAAACCTTCAAGCTTCATCTCATCCGCCACGGCATAACCGCGGGCAATCTGCAAGGCCTGTACATCGGCAGCGGCACCGACCTGCCCCTGTGCGACGAGGGCCGCGCTCAGCTGGCCGACCTGAAGGAGCGGTTCGACTACCCGCAGGTAGACACCGTTTTTTCCTCCCCGCTGCTGCGTGCGGTGGAGACTGCCAACATCCTGTTCCCCGGGGCTGCCCACCAGTTTACGGTGCACGATCTGCGGGAGGCCGGTTTTGGCAAGTTTGAGGGGCGTCCCGTGAAAGAGCTCGTGCACGACGAGGACTTTAAAAAGTGGATCACCCCGGGCTCCGGCTATCTGCCGGAGGGCGCAGAGCCCACCGAGCAGTTCCACGCCCGCTGCGCCGACAGCCTTATGAAGCTGTTTGAGTACATGATCCGTATGGACGTTACCGAGGCCGCCTGCGTGACCCACGGCGGCGTAATCATGAGTATGCTCAGCCAGCGCGCCGTGCCCACCCGCCGCCCCGAGCAGTGGATGGCAGACCCGGGCTGCGGCTACACCGTGCAGACCGATGTGCAGCTGTGGATGCGGGACAAGCTGGTGGAGGCCATCGACATCGTACCCTTTGGCTACGCCGACACCCTGCAG
The DNA here is from genome assembly GCA_934525325.1 of uncultured Faecalibacterium sp. GTDB lineage: Bacteria > Bacillota > Clostridia > Oscillospirales > Ruminococcaceae > Faecalibacterium. The sequence goes on along the minus strand of CAKSZE010000010.1, from coordinate 22,025 downwards.
GGGCAGGCCGAGGCCGAGGAGAACGAAGCCTACGAATAAGAAAGGGTTACAGTTTCCCGCTGCCCCTTGACAGAACGCGCAGAATCCTTTATTGTTAAAGGGTAGTGTATTGTATCGTATACAGGAGGAACGCTGTCATGTCCCAATCCATCTCCCGCCGGTCATTCCTGAAATGTGCCGGTTCCGGTGCGGTCAGCCTTGCGGCTGCGCTGCTTACCGGGGTCTGTGCTGCGGCGCAGCAGCCGTGTCTTGCGGGCGAGCCTGCCCTGCTGGACGGCAAAGCTGCCGTGGAGCTGCTGGGCTATGCCCCGGCACCGGAGCTGGGCGGCGTGCTGGTGTACCTCTCGGTGGAAAACCTTTCGGCAGCCAGCCTGCCGGTGGATACCAGCTATCTGCAAAGCCGGGGACTGCATACCCGGGAGCAGCTGTACAGCATGGGCACCGGCGTGACCGCTGCCTGCAACGGCCAGAGCGTGCCCTGCGGCAGCTTTGCCGCCCCGCTGTACAGCGAGAACGCGGCAGATGCCTCGGTGTTCACCCTGAACCTTGCCGCCGGGCGCGGTGCGCTGCTGCACTGTTTCTGCGCCGTGCCGGAGGACTGGCAGACCCTTGAGCTGACCTGGCACCCGGACTTTGCCGCCGGGCGCAGCGCTATCTTTACGGTGCGCCGCGATGCCGATGAAGCCGCTCTGGGCCCCGTCCCCACCACCCCCGCCGAGGTCGGCAGCGTGGTGGACCTGTAACAGTATAGCAAAAGAGCCATTGCACAAGTTGCGTGCAATGGCTCTTTTTTGTTGAAACCCTCTCAGTCATCGCTGCGCGATGCCAGATTTCTCCGAGGTCGAGACGATTTGAAATGGCCTCCGCTGTGCTCTGGCCATAATCAGCGGAAGAATTATTTTTAATTTCGCGATTGTCGCGGCCTGCGGGCCGCGACAATCGCTATTTTCACAGGAGGGGTCGTAGAGGAAAACGGCATTTGCAGCGCCGCTTTCTGCGAAAGCGCGGCGCTGCGGGCGTGCCCGCTCCCCCTTGGGGGAGCTGTCGCGCAGCGACTGAGGGGCTTTAAATCAGCGGAGCCGGAAAAAACGGTTAAAAGATCTTCACGCCGAACAGGCGTGAATCTTCAGTTTTTTCCGGTGTAGCCCACTTCTTTGGGGTTAAAAGGGGCGAGCAGCCCCTTTTTCGTGGCTCCAGCGCGTCGAAATCGCTGGTGGTTTTCTGGTTCTCTTTTGCCACCAAAAGAGAACATCCCTCGGCAAGCAGAACCTTCCACGCGGAGCGCATTCAAAATCACCCCGTTGCCGGAGATCAACCGGCGCCCACCAGCGCTTCGCCGGTGCTGCTTTGCACCAGCAGCTCCTGCCCGGTAAGGCTGGAAAGCAGAGCAATGTAACTGCGCCCTGCCGGGAGATTCAGCGGCTTGCCGTTGGAGTCGTAAATAGCAAAGGTGCTCCGGGTGCCCTGTGTCCATGTGATCTGCCACAGGTGTCCGCCGTTCAGCCAGACGCCGCCGCCCATGGAAAGGTCGTAGTCCAGCGTGCGGCCGTCGTCCCGCAGGGAAGAGCCGCTGTACAGGATGAGCAGGTTGTCAAAGGCTGCCTGTGTGCCGGTGTTGGCATCCAGCTGGGGGGTGCCGTCGGCGTGCAGCATCCCATAGGTGGCAAGGGCGTCATCATAGACAAAGCCGGTAGCACCGCCGGACTGGAAATTCACGGTCACTCTTACCGCATCTGCGGCGGTCGCGTCCGGCAGATGCCCGGTATCCCGCTGGGGCAGCAGGGCGGGCAGCATGCCTGCCGTTTCGCTCTCGCTGCCGGAAGTGCTCTGGTTCACGGCGGCAGAGATGTTCAGGCTGTCCAGCACCGAGGAAACGGCTTTGCCGCTGGTGCGCCACAGGGGCGTGCTGTTCCAGCTGTAACCGGTGCTGACAAAGGCGTTGCGCCCCACCTCCTGCGCGTCCACCGCGCGGAGGTTATAGTATTCCAGATACCGCTTGGCGTATGCGCTGCTGCCGCACTGGATGGGCAGCACCTGCTGCCCGCTGAGCAGCCGCCAGTATAAGTCCTGCCCGCGCGTCACCGGCCCTACCACGGGCATGGCGCTGAGGGCGGGATACACCAGACACAGTTCCGTGGAGCTGCCGCTCTCGGTCAGGGCTTCCAGCACCACCGAAGCGCTGCCGATACCCCATTGCGTGGTGCTGCCGGTGGTGTTCTCAATGACCACCGCCGCCGCCCGCTGCTCCGGGTACAGCAGCTGCTGCCCGGTAAGCGGGTCTGCCGGGGCGGTGCTTTCTGCAGGCGCAGCGGCGGTGCTCCCGCAGCTGCCCAGCAGCACCGCGCACAGCACGGCTGCACCAAGGCGCAGGCTCCATTTGCGTTTCATGGGTCTCTCCCCTTACTGATAGTTGAAGTTTTGCCACTCGTCGTCGTCCACGATGGCCAGATAGGTCTTGCCGCGGTTGAAGCACAGCTCGCTGCCGTCGGCGGCATAGACCTTGAGCGGGTGCTCCGGGGATGCCTTTTGCCATGTGCCGTGCTGCACTGCGCCCCGGGTGAAGAGATAGGCCTCGCCGCCGGACACATAGTCCACCTGCTGCACGCCGCCGGAGTCGCCGGGGTAGTCCGCGATGCCCGCAAAGCAGACCAGCAGGTTGGTAAAACCAAGCTGCTTGCCGGTCAGCTCGTCCACGGTGTTTTCAAAAGCACCGGCGGCGCGGCTGTACATGGACATTTTATAAAGGTGTTCCCAGCGGTTGTAGCTGAAGGTGGTCTTGTAGCTGTCCGAGTGCACGATGTTGATGGTCTTGGCGGCGGCAGCACCGGACATCTTGTTCTCTGCGCCGGTGCGGTAGTCCGCAAAGCGGAAGAAGGTGCTCTCGTAGGGGTATTGCAGCCCGATGCCCGCGTTGGCAGCGGCCTGCCGGATCTCGGCACCGGAGGTAAACTCGGTGTGCTCATACGCCACATCGCGTCCCCGGCTGTCGCGGTGCGCCACATGAGGATGGGTGGGGGTATCAAAGTAGCTCTTGCCGCCGATGTTCAGGCCGGAGTAGTTGTACACGTTGATGAACTTGGTGCAGGGGGCGCTTTCGCCATCGTGGTAGTATAGCGCCTGCCACGGCATGAGCAGCTGCAAAAACTGGTCGCGGCCAGAGCGCAGCGGACCCACCTCCGGGATAGCGTTGGCGTCATGGTACACCGCGCAGAAGCGGGTGATGCCGCCCTCCACCTTGCTCTCGATGAGCAGGTCGGCAGAGCCAAGGCCGCGCTGCGGGCGGGCGTTCTGCCGCTGGGTGTTGCTGATGTTGTTCACCATCACACCCACCATGCGGCCATTGCTGCGGCGGGGCTCGCCAGTAAGCGGGTCGGCGTTGTAGGCGGGCAGACCGCTGTCGGCGCTTTCTGCCGGGGCTTCAGACGCCGCTCCGGCGTCCGGGGCTGCATCCCCGGTGCTTTCAGAAGAAGCGGCGCTGCCATCCTTTCCGAAGGTCTGCTGCAGCCAGTCGGAAAAGCCGTTGCCCACACAAGCGCTGCCGGTGGGTGCGCAGCCGGACAGAGCCAGCGAGGCGGCTGCCAGCCCCGAGGCACGGAGAACGGTACGGCGTGTGATCTTTTTCATGCAAAAAACCTCCTGATCAGAGCGTTCTGCGCAGCCCCGGCGCTGTCGGAACGGTTGCGCACGGTGGATGAAAACGAACGGCCTTTCGGCACTGCTTTGATTGTAATTGTAACGGTTCTTGCGGCGTTTGTAAAGTGAAAATTAGCGGCAGCGCGGGAGAGCGCCCTGCGCGGCTGCACCGCAGCGGCAGCTGCATACTCCCTGTCTTGCAGCTGCCGTTCGCCTGTCAGAAAGCAGCACCGCAAAATTTATAAAATAAAACGCAAAATAATAAAACCGCCGTACCGCTTCCGGTGCACTCTTCCCTTTCCTTTGCCCCGTCATAACGGGGACTCTCCCAAAACAGCCTGCCTTATTTTTAGATTTGTTGGATACTTTTATCTCGTGAAAAAGCGCAAAACATGTCAGAAAGGTTACACTCTCGGGAAAACTCACCAAAAGCGCCCCTATAAATTTAGCACTTTTGCTGGAATAAATTTTCGGAAAGCAAGAATTATAAAAAGCAAAACAACAAACCCCTTGTGCCCAAAAGGGAAAACCTCTATATTAGAGCCAGAAGAGTACACAGCCCGGGCAAGGCCTGTTTGCCCGGGCTGGGTTTTGAACGGAACAAAATGATGGAGGCTACTGTTATGAATCGTATTTCTCGTCGTAATTTCCTGAAGGCAGCCGGTGTGGGTGCCGCTGCACTGGGTCTGGCTGCCTGCGGCGGCTCTTCCAGCTCTACCGCGTCCAGCACGGCATCCTCTGCCGCTGCTTCTTCCGCAGTGGCTGCGGACGTCACCATCAAGGTTGCCGCCATCGAGACCGGCTACGGCGCGGAGATGTGGAAGAAGGTCACCGAGGCTTTCACCGCCCAGACCGGCATCAAGGTAGACCTGACCACCGACAAAAAGCTGGAGGACGTCATCGGCCCCTCCATGCAGGGCGGCGACTACCCCGACGTTGTCCATCTGGCTACCGGCCGTGAGGCTGCCCTGACCGAGCAGTTCATCAAGGGCAACCTGATCGCCGACATCACCGATGTGCTGAGCATGACCGTGCCCGGCGAGAGCAAGAAGGTGAGCGAGAAGATCGCCGGCGGCTTTACCGACACCTCCCTGACCAACCCCTACGGCGATGGCAAGACCTATCTGGCTCCCATGTTCTACAGCCCCTGCGGCCTGTTCTACAACGCCGGTTTCCTGAAGGAAAAGGGCTGGGACGTGCCCAAGACCTGGGACGAGATGTGGGCACTGGGCGACAAGGCTGCCGCTGAGGGCACCTACCTGTTCACCTACCCCACCACCGGCTACTTCGACGCCTTCTTCTACGCACTGATGTACGCCGCAGGCGGCCCCGACTTCTTCAACAAGGCCACCCACTACACCGAGGGCATCTGGGACACCCCCGAGGCAAAGACCTGCTTTGATATCGTGGCAAAGCTGGCTTCCTACACCAACCCCATCACCCCCGCACAGGCCAACGATCAGGACTTTACCCAGAACCAGCAGCTGGTGCTGGACAACAAGGCCCTGTTCATGCCCAACGGCACCTGGATCGTGGGCGAGATGGCCGAGGCTCCCCGTGCAGACGGCTTTGAGTGGGGCATGACCGCCCTGCCCGCTGTCAAGGCCGGCGGCGACAGCTACAGCTACACCTGGTTCGAGCAGGCATGGATCCCCGCCGGTGCGGAGCATCAGGATGCCGCCAAGCAGTTCGTGGCTTACCTGTACAGCGACGAAGCCTGCAAGCTGTTTGCCGAGAGCGGCGCGATCCAGCCTGTGCTGGGCATCGCCGACAGCCTGGAAGGCGACAACAAGATGTTCTACTCCATCTACGACAACGGCGCAAAGGCCGCCATGGGCAACTTTGCAGCCTTCAGCGCCATCCCCGGCGTGGAAGTGCGCACCGTGTTCTTCGACCCTGTCAACTCTCTGGTGTCCGGCAGCATGACCGAGCAGCAGTGGATCGACGGCATCAAGTCCGCAAGCGACCAGATGCGCGCCAATATCATCGAGTAATTAAGCCCTGCCCAGCGGGGGCGGTTTTTACCGCCTCCGCTTTTTTGGGCTGTACAGTACCATCAAGAAAGGAGCGGTCAATCCCCTATGAGAACGGATAAAAGCCGCAAACGGTTCGTATTTCTCTGTGTGGCACCGGCTACCATCCTGTTTTTCCTCTTTATGATCCTGCCCACCCTCAACGTGTTCCGCATGAGTTTGTATGAGCGGGGTGCCTATTCCCCCAACGAGACCTTTGTGGGGCTAAAGAACTTCCAGCATCTGCTGCGGGATGCCCAGTTCATCCGCTCCATGCAGAATATGATCCTGCTGGTGGTAACGGTCACTATCATCACCTTTGCCTTTGCACTGGTGTTTGCCGCCATCCTCACCCGGGAAAAGATCAAAGGCCAGAACTTTTTCCGCATCATCTTCTACATCCCCAACATCCTGTCCGTGGTCGTCATCTCCGGCATCTTCTCGGCCATCTATAAACCGGAAAACGGCATGCTGAACAGCATCATCGGCCTGTTCCGCAACATGAGCGACCCCATCCTGTGGAAGGGCGAAAAACTGGTCATCCCCTCCATCATCATTGCCATGGTGTGGCAGGCCATCGGCTACTACATGGTCATGTACATGGCTTCCATGTCCGCCGTGCCGGTAAGCCTGTACGAGAGCGCCAATCTGGACGGTGCCGGGCGGCTGACCCAGTTCTTCCAGATCACCATCCCCCTCATCTGGACGAATATCCGCACCACCCTGACCTTCTTTATCATCTCCACCATCAACATGGCCTTCCTCTTCGTCAAGGCCATGACCAGCGGCGGGCCCAACGGTGCCTCGGATGTGGCGCTGAGCTATATGTACAGCCAGAAGGACGCCGGTCTTTACGGGTACAGCATGGCCATCGGCGTGGTCATCTTCCTATTCTCGTTTGCCCTGTCCGCCTGTGTCAACAAGGTCACCAACCGCGATACGCTGGAATTTTAAGGAGGGAAGAAGATGCAGAATACCACCGAAAAATCTTCCCGCTCTGCGGAAGGTCTGTACAAGTTTTTCATCTATTTTGTGCTGGTTCTGCTGGCCGTTACCATCATCGTGCCGGTGGCATGGGTGTTCATGGCCTCCATCAAGCAAAATGCCGAGTTCTACGGCAACCCGTGGGCACTGCCCGCCGGGTTCTACTGGCAGAACTTCGTCAACGCATGGAACGGTGCCCAAATGGGCGAATACATGCTCAATTCAGTCATCGTCACCGCACTGGCGCTGGCGCTGCTGCTGGTCGTTGCCCTGCCCGCCGCCTACTGCCTGTCCCGCTTCCACTTCAAGGCGCGCAGGCTGCTGAACACCCTGTTCATGGCGGGCCTGTTCATCAACGTGAACTACATCGTAGTGCCCATCTTTTTGATGCTGCGGGACGGCGATGTGTGGCTGAAAAGCCACTTTGGCAGCGGCTTTCTGCTGAACAATCTGGTGGTGCTGGCGGTGGTATACGCCGCCACTGCGCTGCCCTTTACCATCTACCTGCTGTCGGGCTACTTTGCCACCCTGCCCCACGATTTTGAGGAGGCCGCCTACATCGACGGTGCAAGCTACTTTTCCACCATGACCCGCATCATCTTTCCCATGGCAAAGCCCTCCATCATCACCATCATCCTGTTCAACTTCCTGTCCTTCTGGAACGAGTATATCATCTCCATGACCCTGATGAGCTCCACCAAGGCGCCCCGCACCCTGCCGGTCGGTCTTTTGAACCTGATGCAGGCGCAGCAGAGCGCCGCCCAGTACGGCACCATGTACGCAGGTCTTGTGCTGGTAATGCTGCCCACCCTGATCTTGTACATCTGCGTGCAGCGGCAGCTGACGCAGGGCATGACCGTGGGCGGCCTGAAAGGTTAAGGTGACAGACGATGAAAGCATACTGGAAAGAGCATCCCGCCCTGCGCATGGTACTGATGCTGGTGCTGTTTGTGCTGGCACTGGTGCTGGTAGTCTCCGGCTGGAAAATGACCGGACAACTGGCAGGGCTTGGCATCATGCTGGTGGGTGTAGCGCTGCTGCTGGCTGTGCTGGCTATTTACAATGCGACCTATCAGGATTAAGGATAAGAGAGAGGTAAAGGAGAATCCCTATGGATGAAACAAGAAAGTCCGGGCGCGTGACCATCCCCACCGACTTGGACGTGGTGCCCGAAACGCTGGAAATTCTGAAAAAGTGGGGTGCAGATGCCATCCGCGACTGTGACGGCACCGACTTTCCGCAGCAGCTGAAGGATGCCGATGCAAAGATCTACTCCACCTATTATACCACCCGCAAGGATAACGCATGGGCCAAGGCGAACCCGGACGAGGTGCAGCAGTGCTACATCATGACCGGCTTCTACACCGCACCCGGCGACACGGTCACCATCCCGCTGATGAAGGGCATCAGCCCGGAGTTGATGCAGGTGAACACCAACGACGACATCACCCGCTGGTGGGAGGTCATGGACCGAACCACCGGTCAGCCCGTGCCGCCGGAACAGTGGAGCTATGCGGACGGCAGCGTGACCGTGCAGGCCGTACCGTTCCATGAGTATACCGTCAGTTTTCTGGCCTACCTCATCTGGGACCCGGTGCATATGTACAACGCTACCACCAACGGCTGGACGAACTTTGAACACCAGATCACCTTTGATGTGCGTCAGCCCAAGACCCACAAATATTCGATGGAACGTCTGCGGAAGTTCATCCAGGAACATCCGTATGTGAACGTCATCCGCTACACCACCTTCTTCCACCAGTTCACCCTGATCTTCGATGAACTGAAGCGGGAAAAGTTTGTGGACTGGTACGGCTACTCCGCTTCGGTCAGCCCTTACATCCTGAATCAGTTTGAGCAGGAAGTGGGCTACAAGTTCCGCCCGGAGTACATCATCGATCAGGGCTACTACAACAACCAGTATCGCGTACCCAGCAAGGAATACCGTGATTTTCAGGCGTTCCAGCGGCGGGAAGTTGCAAAGCTGGCCAAAGAAATGGTGGACATCACCCACGAGTGCGGCTGCGAAGCCATGATGTTCCTCGGCGATCACTGGATCGGCACCGAGCCCTTCATGCCGGAGTTCAAGACCATCGGACTGGATGCCGTGGTAGGCAGCGTGGGCAACGGCTCCACCCTGCGCCTGATCTCTGACATTGAGGGCGTGAAGTACACCGAGGGCCGTTTCCTGCCGTACTTCTTCCCGGACACCTTCCACGAGGGCGGCGACCCGGTGCGGGAAGCCAAGGAGAACTGGGTCACAGCCCGCCGCGCCATCCTGCGCAAGCCCATCGACCGCATCGGCTATGGCGGCTATCTGAAACTGGCCTTGCAGTTCCCGGAGTTCGTGGACTACGTGGAGAGCGTCTGCAACGAGTTCCGCGAACTGTACGAGAACATCAAGGGCACAACACCCTACTGTGTCAAGCGAGTGGCCGTGCTGAACTGCTGGGGCAAAATGCGGGCTTGGGGCTGCCATATGGTGCATCACGCCCTCTATTACAAGCAGAACTATAGCTATGCCGGTGTCATTGAGATGCTGTCCGGCGCGCCCTTTGATGTGAAGTTTATCAACTTTGAGGATATCAAGAACGACCCGCATCTGCTGGATTCGTTGGATGTCATTATCAATGTCGGCGATGCCGACACCGCACACACCGGCGGCATCTGGTGGGAAGACCCGGAGATCTCCTCCGCTATCCGCAAGTTCGTCTGGAACGGCGGCGGTTTTATCGGCGTGGGTGAGCCTTCCGGTCACCCGTATCAGGGCCACATTCTCCAGCTTGCAAGCGTGCTGGGCGTGGAGGAAGAAAACGGCTTCACCCTCAACTACGACAAGTACAACTGGGAAGAACACCCGGACCACTTCATCCTGCAGGATGCCGACCAGCCCGTGGACTTTGGCGAGGGCAAAAAGAACATCTACGCCCTCGAGGGCACCGAGGTGCTGGTGCAGCGGAACAAGGAAGTGCAGATGGCTGCCCACGACTTCGGCAAGGGCCGTGCCGTGTACATCAGCGGCGTGCCGTACAGCTTTGCCAACAGCCGCACCCTGTACCGCGCCATCCTGTGGAGCGCCCACAGCGAGGAGCAGCTGCACACATGGTTCAGTTCCAACTATAATGTAGAAGTGCACGCCTACGTTAAAAACGGCAAGTACTGCGTGGTGAACAACACCTACGAGCCGCAGGATACCACCGTTTATACCACCGGCGGCAGCAGCTTTGCGCTGCATCTGGACGCCAACGAGATCAGGTGGTACGAGATCGGCTAAGCGAGAAAGTATCCCTTCGGGGCACCGGGCGTTTGCAGACGCCCCGGTGTCCCATTTTTGCGCAAAACAAAACGCACCCTGCGCTCCGGCAACATAGAGAAAAAGTATCCGCTTTTCTTGCATTTTGGTGCGCGATATGGTATCTTTTTATACAGGTAAACACTTCAGGGTCGGCAAACATTTTGTTACCTTTGCCGTCCCTGTATGATGACAGGAAGGAATGATACTTATGGGTTTTTTTGACAAGCTTTTTGGCGGCAAGTCCAAGGACGAAAACACCGCTAAGTTCACCAACCAGAGCAAGACCGTGCTGACCCCGCTGCAGGGCAAGGTGCTGGCACAGGCCGACATCCCGGATGAGACCTTCGCACAGGGTATTCTGGGCCCCGGCTGCGGCATCGAGCCCACCGGTGACACCGTGTACGCCCCCTTTGACGGCACTGTGACCCAGATCGCCACCACCCTGCACGCTGTCGGCATCACCAGCAACGACGGCATCGAGCTGCTGATCCACGTCGGCATGGACACCGTGGACATGAAGGGTCAGGGCTTTACCGTTCTGGTCAAGGAAAACCAGAAGGTCACCGCCGGCACCCCGCTGCTGAAGGTGGATCTGGACGCCATCCGCGCCGCCGGCCACCCCACCGCCACCGCCATCATCGTGACCGATGGTGCGGGCGACGAAGTGAAGATGCTGGCAGAGGGCGATGTCGCTCCCGGCACCCCGCTGTTCAAGGTCTGATTTTCTGCATCACAAAAGAGGCCGCTGCGATTGCGCAGCGGCCTCTTTTTGCGGAAAGCATCTTTTTACAGCGTGATGCCGGGCAGTCTGCGGCTGCCCGGCATCGCTTTTTTTTTTACAAGGTTCAGACGATGCGGACGCCCTTCTGGATGACGGCCTTGAGGTTCAGCTCCTTATCCGCAAGGATGACGTTGCCGTAGCGTCCGGCGGCAAGGCTGCCGTAGTCGTTATCCACGCCGATGCTCTTGGCGGGGGTCTCGCTGGCGGCGCGGACAGCGCTTTCCAGCGGCACGTTCATCTCCAGCACAGCGCGCTTCATGCAGTCGTACAGGCAGGTGTTGCTGCCCGCAATGGTGTCCGGGTGCTCGGTCAGGGTAGCGCGGGGTCCCTTGACCGTGATGGCCTGTCCGCCCAGACTGTACTGGCCGTCCGGCAGGCCGCAGGACATGGCACTGTCTGCAATCAGGCAGATGCGGTCGTCCCCGAAGGTGTTGAAGGTGAACCGCACCATGGCGGGGTGGATGTGTACGTTATCGGTGATGAGCTCCACCTCGGCGTCGTGCTCCATGGCCGCAATGATGGGGCCGGGTGCACGGTGAGTGATGCCGGGCATGGCGTTGTACAGGTGGGTCATGTGGGTGGCACCGGCCTCAAAAGCCTTGACGGCGGTGTCGTAGTCGGTGCAGGTGTGGGCGATGGAGATGCGCACCTCGTTATGGCACTCCTTGATAAAGTCCAGATTGCCCGGCTCCTCGGGGGCAACGTCCACCAGCTTGATCAGACCGTTTGCACGCTTCTGCAGGCGGCGGAACATGGCGGCGTCTGCGCCCTGCACATACTCCGGATTCTGCGCGCCCACCTTTTTGGGGCTGATGAAGGGGCCCTCCATGTTGATGCCCACAAGGTCGGCACCCTTGCCGTTTTTATGGGCGGCAGCAGCGTCCATCACCTTGTTCAGGATCTCCTCCGGGTAGGTCATGGTAGCGGGGCAGATGGCCAGCACACCCTTGCTGGCCTCAAAATCCGCCAGCGTCTGGATGGCCTCCTCGGTGCCGTCGCAGAAATCCTTGCCCATCGCCCCGTGGAAGTGGATATCCACAAGGCCCGGCAGGGCGTACAGACCCTCGGCGTCCAGCACCTCCTCGCCCTCTTCCGGGGCGGCAAAGGGCACGATGCGGCCATCGCGGATAACGATGGTGCCGCGCTCAAAGGTGTGGCGCGGGGTATAGACCAGTGCATTCTGAAGGATCATAAAAACACCTCGTTCTTTCTTCTTTTTCACCCAGTATAGCACGCCGGGTGTTTTTTCAAAAGTCCTTTTGTGTGAACATTGTACCGCTGTGTACAAAAAGCGGGCCGCCGGGAGGGGGCGCTGTGCACCCCGCCCCCGGCGGCCCGGTTCATACTGCAAAATCAACCAGACTTTTGCAGTTCATTCTTTTCAGAAGTGCAGGATCACAGCATCTTCTTCAGCTCGTCGTACACGAACTGCACCTTGGTGCCGATGATGACCTGGCAAGCGTTCTTGCTGGGACGGATGACACCGGCAGCACCGGCAGCCTTGACGGCCTTCTCGTCGACCTTAGCGTTATCCTTCACCTCAAAACGCAGACGGGTTGCGCAGTAACCAACGTCCTTCACGTTCTCCTTGCCGCCGACAGCAGCCAGAACAGCAGAAGCGACTTCGGTGTAGTTGTTGTTAGCCAGAACGACCTTCTTCTCAGCTTCCTCGTCGTCATCCTCACGGCCGGGGGTCTTCAGGTCGTACTTGGTGATAGCGAAGTAGAACACGAAGTAGAACACCAGGAATGCTGCGATGCCCAGAGGAATGATCATCCAAGTCTTAGCAGCTGCGGGCAGAGAAGCGGAGAACACCAGGTCGGTAGCGCCTGCGGAGAAGCAGAAGCCAGCACGGAAACCGGAGTAGTAGGTGATGATGGTGAAGATGCCGTACAGAGCGGAGTACACAACGTACAGCGGGAAGCACAGGAACATGAAGCCGAACTCGAAGGGCTCGGTAACGCCGCAGACGAATGCGCAGATTGCAGCGGACAGAACCAGACCGATAGCGGCCTTCTTGTTCTTAGCGGTCTTGATCATAGCCAGAGCAGCGCCCAGGATACCGAACATCATGCAGGGGAAGAAGCCGGACATATACATACCAAGGCTCCAGCCCACATCAGCGGAAGTCTCGCCAGCCCAGAAGTGGCTCAGGTCGCCCAGACCGATGGTATCGAACCAGAACACGTTGTTCAGAGCGTGGTGCAGGCCGGTGGGGATGAGCAGACGGTTCAGGAAGGCGTAGATGCCGGCGCCGATGCCGTCCATGCCAGCGATGCCGTTGCCGATTGCGACCAGAGCGTCGAAGATGACGGGCCAGACGAACAGCAGAACAACGGACACCAGAATGGAGATCACGCCGGTAGCAATTGCAACGAAGCGCTTGCCGGAGAAGAATGCCAGCCAGTCAGGCAGCTGGATATTCTTGAACTTGTTGTAGCAGGCAGCACCCACAATAGCGGCCAGAATGCCGATGAAGGAGTTGCCGGCGACCTTCTGGAAGGCGATGTAGGTAGCGGTGCCCTCTTCCAGAGTGCGCACCATGCTGACCACGCCGGGGTTCAGCAGCTGCTGCATCATCAGGAAGCTGACCAGACCGGCCAGACCTGCGGTACCATCGTTGTCAGCAAGGCCGACAGCGGCACCGATGGCGAACAGCCATGCCATGTTATCGATCAGAGCGCCGCCTGCCTTGACCAGCAGGAAGCCGACGGTGTATGCTGCGCCGGAAGTCGGTGCACCGGGAACGCCCATAACGCCCGGAGCGAGGGCATAACCAAGACCCATCAGGATGCCGCAGATCGGCAGCACAGCGACGGGAAGCATCAGAGCTTTGCCCAGTTTCTGGAGATACTTCATCATAAGACACATTCCTCCTTAAAGAATGTTTGTGTTTACAGACAGTCTCTGGTTGCAGGCTGTCCATAGTTCCGTAACAGAATAGTAACATATTTTTGCAAAAAAAGAAAGTGGTTTTTTCTTTTTTCTATCAAAATGCGTCAAAAGTCCTTATTTGATGGCACATCTGTCAGTATTTTTTGTTTTTTCTGCACGCGTCCTGCTTTAAGTGCTGAAAAATCTTTTCTTTTTATGTCTATTTTATCCAAACAGTTGCATCCCACCATAGGTCTCTGCATCCGTACATTTTTATACGATGCGCTTGCCGTCCAGCACGGCCTGCTTGAGGGTGTCGCCGTCATACACCAGCTTGAGGGAAAAGTAGGGGTGCTCTTCCTCCAGCAGACGGAAAAAGAGCTTGTCCCCCTCCCAGATGGGCAGCGTTTGCACCGCGGTCTTTTGCACCCACTGCAATTCGCCCTCGGCGCAGGCATCGCCCCTTATCATCTCGCCCTCCCACCGGTCGGCGGTGTACAGGTGGATGAACTCGGTCATGTTGCCCCACACAAAGGTCAGCAGCCCCCGGGCGCGGTAGCGCGTCAGGGTCAGGCCGGTCTCCTCCCGCACCTCCCGCACAAGGCAGTCCTCCGGGCTTTCAAACCGCTCAAATTTGCCGCCCACGCCCACCCATTTGTCGTGGTTGTAGTCGTCCTGCTTTTTGATGCGATGCAGCATCAGGTAGGCGTCCTCCCGCTCCAGATAGCAAAGGGTGGTGCTGAAAATGGGAAATTCCGGGTCCATAAATGCGCCTAAGTTCATGGGTAGGTCTCCTTTTTTGTCCGATGTTTTTTCGCCAGAGGGCGAGAATGCTTACCGTATGCCGCCGCTACGCGGCGGCATACGCGTATCTTTTTTCATAAAAAGGGCTGCTGCATGAAACGCTGTGCAGCAGCCCTTTGGGAAGTGTTTCCGCTGCGGATGCCCACAGAGCAGCGGAAGCGTTCTTTTTATTTATGCCTTGCGTCCGGTGCGTCCCTTGCCTGCACTGTTCAGCTTGCGCACCAGATCATTCTGGTGCTTGCGCTGGCTGGGTGTGGGCTGGGAGTCCTTGGCTTCCCCGGCGCGCTTGCCGGTCTGGGCAACGTCAGGGTCGATGCGTTCCAGCGTCCACTCCTGATTGCCGCCCGCCACATAGTTCCAGATCTGCGCCTGTGCGCCGTTGGCGGTGTTCATGCCCACAAGGTCGATGTACTTATCCGACAGCACATTGCGGATGCGGGTGCGTCCGCTGCGGGTAGGTTCCAGCGCCCAGCATTGGCTCAGCCCGCTGGTGCGGCTCCACTGGTGCAGCCATGTGCCCTCCACCACGCCGCCAAGTGCCAGATCGATCATCTTGCCGGTAAAGCGGTTCTGGATGCGCCAGCGTCCCTCGCCTGCGTCCACAAACTGCCACTGCTGCCACGGATGCCCCGCATAGCTCCACAGCTGGATGCCGGCGCCGTTCTCCGTGTTGAAATCCTTTACTTCCAGTACCTTCCCGTTGGGGGCCTTGATAATATAGTATTCCCCCTCCATAATGACGACCTGCGATGCCTTTGCCATAGAGCACAACTCCTTTCCGCTATGGTAGCCCTATTATACCCGATTTGCCCGCTGGCAACAAGAATGCTTTTCCATAATCTTTCTTTTGTTTTTTGTGCATTCTGTCGTGTTTTTGCAGCGCAAACGTTTTCGAAAGCCGAGAATGATTTTTACCGGCGGGCACTTTGCACTCCGGCGCAGGTTGTGGTACAATAAAGCCATCCACTATTAAGGAGGGGATCTTTCATGACCAACGAGACTTTACAAACCATTTACAGCCGCCGCAGCTGCCGCGCCTACGAGCCCCGGCAGATCACGGATGCCGAGCTTGACGCCGTGCTGGAGGCCGGCACCTACGCCGCCAGCGCCATGGGACGCCAGAGCGCTAAGATCGTGGTCGTGCAGGATGCCGCTACCCGCGCCCAGCTGACCCGGATGAACGCCGCCGTCATGGGCACCGACAGCGACCCCATGTACGGCGCACCCACCATTCTGGTGGTGCTGGCCGATGCCCACGCAAACTGCGCCGTGCAGGACGGCAGCCTTGTCATGGGCAACCTGATGCTGGCCGCCGCATCGCTGGGACTGGGCAGCTGCTGGATCAACCGCGCCCGGGAGGAGTTTGACTCCGCCGAGGGCAAGGCACTGCTGAAAAAGTGGGGCATCGAGGGCGACTGGATCGGCGTAGGCCACTGCATTCTGGGTTACCCCGCCGCCGAACCCAAGCCCGCCGCGCCCCGCAAGCCGGATTACATCGTAAGAGTATAAGGAGTTTTATGAAGCCTGATTACAAGCTGGTCGCAAAGGCCAAATACATCCACAACACCGCCGACCTTGCCAGCGAGCTGTGGCACGAGGTCTACAAGCGCTACTACCCCGCAAAGCAGCTGGACACCCTTGTGGAGGAGCTGCAAAGCGCCGACGCCATTGAAGAGGACATCGACAACGACGTGAACTATTTTCTGGTGTTTCTGGGGGGCAAGCTCATCGGCTATTTTGCGTGGAAGATGGAGAACACCGCCCTGCACCTGATGCACCTGTACCTCAAGCCGGAGTACCGCGGCAAGGCCATCGGCAGGGATATCGTGCAGACCTGTGAGCGGCTGGCCAAGGGCGAGGGCAAGGGCCGGGTGTGGTGCACCATCCACGCCAAGGCGCTGCCGGTGCAGCAGTTCTTCAAGGCGCTGCGCTACCGCGAGCTGCGCCCCGCCGAGCAGGAAACCGGCACCGTGCCCCGCAACGAGCTGGTGTATGAGCACACCCTGAGCTGAACGCACATTTAAGGCTCCCCCGTCCGGGGAAGCCTTAAATGGCTCCGTGATTTCAAAGAAATCACAAAATAGCCATTGAAATTTATCCGCGTTTGTACTACACTGATGTAGTGTAATGAAGCCGCTATATGCGGGCATTCTGTGCAAAAAAGGAGACTATCATGGCGAAAGATCATCCCACCGGCAACTCCGGCCTGTACCGGGCTTTTCTGCAGCTCAAGACCCCGGAGGAATGCTATCGTTTTCTGCAGGACGTGTGCAGCTATTCGGAGCTGAGCGCAATGGAGCAGCGCTACAATATTGCCGAGCTGCTGGCCGACAAGTGCATCTACACCGAGATCATGGACAAGACCGGTGCGTCCAGCGCCATCATCAGCCGGGTCAGCCGGGTGCTGAGCGCGGACGACAGTGTGCTGCGTGCGCTGCTGGAAGCTGAAAAAAAGTCCGCTGACTGATACAAAGGCCGCGTACCGCCAAAAGGGCTTTGCCCAAAGCTGCGGCACGCGGCTTTTCTTTTTGATATTTGAACAGGAGGTTATTCTTATGGCAAAAGCTGTTGTATTTTTTGCGGAGGGCACCGAGGAGTGTGAGGCACTGCTAGTGGTGGATCTGCTCCGCCGCGCCAAGGTGGAGGTGCTGGTTGCCAGCGCTTCCGGCAGCCGGGAGATCCTGAGCAGCCATAAGGTGCATATCACCGCCGATGCGCTGGCGGAGGAAGTCGATTATTCCGACGTGGATCTGGTGGTGCTGCCCGGCGGCATTCCCGGCACGCCGAACCTTGCCGCCAACAAGACGGTGACGGATACCTGCGTTGCCTTTGCAAAGGCGGGCAAAAAGGTAGCCGCCATCTGCGCCGCACCCAGCGTGCTGGCCGCGCTGGGGCTGTTAGAGGGCAAAAACGCCACCGCTCACGCTGCATTTCAGGATCAGCTGGCCGGTGCCCATGTGCTGGACACCGAGGTGGTCGTGGACGGCAGCATCACCACCAGCTACGGTCTGGGCGGCGCCATCCCCTTTGCGCTGGAGCTGGTGCGCCAGCTGGCGGGAGAAGACGAGGCCGAGCGCATCCGCAGCGCCATCGCCTACCGGCACTGAGAGGAGGAGACTGTATGCGTTTTGTCACCTGCCGCCTGCCGGACGGTGTGGAGGACCCCGCCATCCTCTCGCAGGACGGCACACAGGTCTGGCCGCTGAGCTGGCTGGGGCTCTCCTACGAGACCCTGTCCGACGCCATCCCCTTCCTCACCCCGCAGGTGCGGTTCGGTTTGCAGCTTGCCATCAGCGGCATCCCGGCGCTGCCGGTGGAAGCCGTCACTCTGCAAAGCCCCATCCCCAGCCCTGCGCAGGACGTAGTCTGTCTGGGCATCAACTATATGGCGCACTCGGACGAGGCCGAAAAGTACTCTGCGGACGCCTTTGCCACCCAGCATCAGGACGCCATCTACTTTTCCAAGCGGGTCAGTCGGGCGGTGCCGGACGGCGGCTTTATCGAGGCGCACACCGACCTTGTGCAGAAGCTGGACTACGAGTGTGAGCTGGCTGTAGTGCTGGGCAAGGACGCCAAGGACGTGCCCGCCGGGCAGACCAAGGACTATGTGTTCGGCTACACCATCCTGAACGACGTCTCCGCCCGGGACGTGCAGACCGCCCACAAACAGTGGTACTTCGGCAAAAGTCTGGACGGCTTTACCCCCATGGGGCCCTGCATCGTCACCGCGGACGAGTTCGACACCTACCCGCCCGCGCTGCCCATCCGCAGCCGGGTGAACGGCGCGCTGCGGCAGGATTCCAACACCAGCCTGCAAATTTTTGATATCGACCATGTCATCCACGAGCTTTCGCAGGGGATGACCCTGAAAGCCGGCACCATCATTGCCACCGGCACCCCTGCCGGGGTGGGCATGGGCATGGACCCGCCGCAATTCTTGCACCCGGGCGACACCGTGCAGTGTGAGATCGAAGGGATCGGCACGCTGACCAACACCGTGCGCTGAAACCCGTTGTGGAACTGCCCAAAATTTTACATGGATTTCAGTCCGATTGCACGAAATGCCGTCGCGGTACTGCTCTTTTGCGGAAAAATATGGTATACTATAAAATACTGATAAATAATGCGGCGCATCCGCATCAAAGGGGTAAATGACATGAAGGAATACGCATTTGGCATCGATCTGGGCGGCACCACTGCCAAGGTCGGCCTGTTCACCACCAGCGGCAAGCTGCTGGAAAAGTGGGAGGTAAGCACCGATACTTCCAATAACGGTGCTCACATTCTGGAAAATCTGGCTGCTGCCGTGCAGCAGAAGATGCAGGAAAAGGGTCTGTCCGCAGACGAAGTCGAGGGTGTCGGTCTGGGCGTGCCCGGCCCGGTGCTGGATTCCAGCATCGTGCCCATCGTGTGCGCAAACCTTGGCGGCTGGGGCAACCGCAACGTGTCCATTGAGCTCAGCGAGCTGCTGGGCGGCATCCGGGTGCTGGTGGGCAACGACGCCAACGTGGCTGCTCTGGGCGAGATCTGGATGGGCACGGCACAGGGCTGCCGCAGTGCCGTCATGGTCACGCTGGGCACCGGCGTGGGCGGCGGTGTCATCGTGAACGGCAAGGTCATCGACGGTGCTCACGGTGCCGGCGGCGAGATCGGTCACATTACCGTCAACCCTCACGAGACCGCCGTCTGCGGCTGCGGCAAGCGCGGTTGTCTGGAGCAGTATTCCAGCGCCACCGGCGTTGTGCGCTGCATGAAGAAGCTGCTGGACGCAAACCCGGACACCGCCTGCACCCTGCGCGGCAAGGACTTTGAAGCCAAGGACGTGTTCGATGCTGCCCGCGCCGGGGATGCACTGGCTGCCCGCGAGGTGGACGAGATGGCTTCTACGCTGGGCATGGCACTGGCCAACATTGCCGCCACCACCGACCCCGAGATGTTCATGATCGGCGGCGGCGTGGCCCGCGCCGGAGAAGTCCTCTTCGACCCGCTGGTGCGTCACTACAAGGAGTACGCCTTCCAGTCCTGCAAGGAGACCCCCATCAAGGCCGCCAGCCTTGGCAACGACGCCGGCATCTACGGTGCTGTGCGCCTGATCGTGGGTGCCTGATAAGGGAATACCGACAACTTTTAAACCAGCCAAGCCTGCGGGCTTGGCTGGTTTTGTTTTTGCAGGAGACAAAACAAGTCTGATTTTCTAAAAGCGTTGCCTATCAGCGCAAAAAAGCAACTACCGTCTTGTTTATTTTGTACATTTATGCTAAAATAACGGACGGATAGTTGATTTTTATAGAATGGTATTACTTTTCTGATGCTGTAAAAATTCGGCTGAGCCGAAAAAATAAGGACGCAACAAAAGGAGAACGCACCATGAAAAAGCTTTTCGCCATGACGGTGGCCGTGCTGCTGCTGTTTTCAGTGCTGCTGGGCATTCCCGCCGCCTATGGGCAGACACCGGAAACGGGCAAAACGCTGGACATCCTGTTCAGCCACGACACCCACTCCCACCTGAACACCTTTACCACCGTGGTGGAGGACGAGGAGACGGACATCGGCGGCTTTGCCCGCGCCAACACCCTCATCAAGGCACAGCGGGCCAAGAATCCCGACACCCTTGTGATCGATGGCGGTGACTTTTCCATGGGCACCCTGATCCAGACGGTGTTTGAAACACAGGCCGCAGAACTGCGGATTCTGGGCTACATGGGCTACGATGTGACCACCTTCGGCAACCATGAGTTCGACTACCGCTCCAAGGGTCTTGCCAATATGCTTACCAGCGCCCGCACCTCCGGCGATGCCGTGCCGGCCCTCGTGGTCTGCAATGTGGACTGGGACGCCATGGAAAGCGCCGGTCTTACCGAGGGACAGCAGCTGCTCAAAGACGCCTTTGCTGCCTACGGCGTGCAGGACTACACCGTGTTGCAGAAGGGCGATGTGCGCATTGCTGTGGTGGGCGTTTTCGGCAAGGACGCCCTTTCCTGCGCACCCACTTGCGAGTTGAAATTCAAAGATCCGGTGCAGGCAGTAAAAGCCACCGTGGCAGAGATCAAGGCAAATGAAGATGCGGACATGATCGTCTGCGTTTCCCACAGCGGCACTTGGGATGACCCCAAAAAGTCTGAGGACGAACTGCTTGCCAAGGGCGTGCCCGACCTTGACCTTATCCTGAGCGGCCACACCCACAGCCGCATCCGGGAGCCCATCCGCCACGGGGACACCTATGTGGTCTCCTGCGGCGAGTACGGCAAAAATCTGGGCAGCCTTTCCATGGCGCAAAAAGCGGATGGACGCTGGCAGGTGACCGATTACCAGCTGATCCCCATCACCGCCGACATCCCCGCCGATGCGGAAACGCAAGAGGTCATTGACCGCTTTATGGACACGGTGGACGCGGATTATCTGGCGCAGTTCGGCTACACCAAGGATCAGGTGCTGGCAGAAAACGATGTTGTTTTCTCCAACCTGGAGGATCTGGACAAGGTGCACACCGAGCACAATCTGGGCGATTTCATCGCGGATGCCTATGTGTACGCGGTGGAGAACGCCGCCGACTATGACGGCGTGCCGGTAGACTTGGCGGTGGTGCCCAGCGGCACTGTGCGCGACACCTACGCCCGGGGCGATATCACCGTGGAGCAGGTGTTCAACTCCTTCTCGCTGGGCATCGGCGCGGACGGCGTGCCGGGCTATCCCCTCATTGAGGTCTACCTCACCGGCAAGGAGCTGCGCACCGCCGCCGAGATCGACGCTTCCGTGTCGGATTTCATGACCACCGCGCGGCTGTATTGCAGCGGCCTGAACTTCACCTACAACCCCCACCGGCTGCTGCTGAACAAGGTGACGGACGTCTATCTGGTCAAGGACGAGCAGCGCGTGGAGCTGCAGGACGACAAGCTATACCGCATCGTGGCAGACCTTTACAGCGGGCAGATGCTGAGCGCTGTCACCGATATGTCCTACGGCATTCTGTCCATCGTGCCGAAGTACGCCGACGGCACCCCCATCGAAGATTTTGAGGATGTGATCCTGACCGAAAACGGCAGGGAGCTGAAGGGCTGGGACGCCATTGCGCGGTACATGGCGTCGTTCGAGGACACCGACGGCGATGGCATCGGCAACGTGCCGGACTATTACAGCACCCTGCATGACCGCAAAAAGGTGGAGGACAGCCGCAGCCTTGCCGCGCTGCTGAAAAAGCCCAACCGCTTTGCCTTTATCCTTCTTGGCCTGATTCTCACCGTCATTCTGCTGGTGGTGTGTATCGTGCTGCTGCTCCGTAAGCTGGTGCGCAAGCTCCGCCGCAGAAAAAAGGCGCGGGGCTGAGCCTGACGATTTGAATGCGCTCCGCGTTTGCTTTGCGCATATTCAGCGGAAAAATTATTTTTAATTAGAACAAGCCCGGAAAGTCTGCGGACTTTCCGGGCTTGTATTTTCACGGGTGGGAACGCTCCCCGGGGGGAGCTGTCGCGCAGCGACTGAGGGGCTATAAATGGAGAAGCGAAAAAAGCGTTAAAGCGATAGCGCCGACTGGCGCAGCGCTAGCTTTTTTGTGCTTCGACTTCTTCTTTAGGATTGTTAAGGGCGAGCAGCCCTTGACCCGTTGCGGGGTGGGTGGAGTCCAGAGGTAGGGAGGGGGGAGTCG
>CAKSZE010000009.1 GCA_934525325.1 uncultured Faecalibacterium sp. | reverse complement strand
GAGTTCCAGAAAAAGGCCGAGCCGTGGATCGACAGCGCCGTGCACAGCGCCATCGACAAAAAGCTGCTGTGCGCAAACCTGCAGCCCCGGTGCGAGGTGCTGGGCGAGATCCCCGAGCAGCTGGATTTCTTTGACGCCATGCCGGAGTATGACGTGAGTATGTATGCCAACAAAAAGCAAAAGACCACCCCGGAAACTGCCAAGGAAGCACTGGAAGCTCTGCTGCCGGTGCTGAGCGACGAGGCACTGGATTTTGCAAACCGCGATGCCGTGTTTGATGCCTGCAAGGCCAAGGCTGAAGAACTGGGCAAAAAGAACGGCTGGCTGCTCTACCCGCTGGGCATTGCCCTTTCCGGCAAGCAGCGCACCCCCGGCGGCGGCACCGACCTTGCCTGCATGATGGGCCGCGAAAAGACCCTGCAGCGCGTGCAGGATGCCCTTGCAAAGCTGAACGGTTAAGTTTTACAAAATCCCCCCAAAGTCCTGCGGCAAAATGACGGCCGCAGGGCTTTTTTGCGTCTTTGGGCGGGTTTGGGGCGGTTCTATGCACCGCGCCAAAAAGCGCCGCTGCCCCGCGTTACAGTATATGCAGACAGTGCGGGGAACAGAACAAAATCCCCGCCGGAAAGCGGGGAGTTTTTATGACAGAGCGGATGGGTGTTTTATCTTCGGACGGGCGGTGCTTGCAGCCTTCGCCCTTGGCGGCACGGGCGATGCTGCGCCCGGCGGCGCGGCGGCTGGCAGCGGTGGGCATCGGCTTTGCCGGCGGCTGGGCGGTGCTGTACGGGGCGCTGATGCCCTTTGGGCTGGGGCTGACCCTTGGGCTGGCAGAGGACTGCTTTGCCCCCTGCGCGGCAGGGGCGGCGCTGGGGCTGCTGCTGCACGGGCTGGGGGCGCTCTCGCTGCGCAGCCTGTGTCAGCTGTGTGCGCTGGGCGCTGCCGTGGCGGCACGCTGGCTGCTGCCGCAAAGGTTTGTGCCCGCCGCGCTGGCGGGCTGCGGTACTTTGACCGGCATGGCGCTGTGTTTTGCGCTGGGCAGCAGCGGCGGGGCAGACCTTTTGCTGTACAGCGCGGCGGACGCATTGCTTGCGGCGGGTATCGGCTTCGGACTGCGCAGATTTGCCCCGGAGCGTCCGGGCATGGGCACGCTGCTGGTGGGCGCAGCCGTGGCGGCGGCACTGGGCAGTGTGCGGTGGGTGTGGTTTTCGCCCGGGGTGCTGGCGTGTGCCGCCGCAGAGCTGGCACTCTGCTGCCGGGCACAGAAACTTGCCGCCCTGAGCGGCAGCGCGGTGCTGGGGGCAGCCCTCTGCGCCGCAGACCCTGCCCTTGCCCCGGCGGCAGCAGGGCTTGGCTGTGCCACGGCAGCGGCGGCGGTGCTGGCACCCGGACGGCGGGTGGAGACCCTTGCCGCCTACGCGGGCGGGTGCGTGTCCGGGGTGCTCTGCGTGCAGCCGCCCGGAAACGCTTTTGGGCTGCTGTTCAGTGCCTGCGGCGGCATGGCGGTGGTCTGTCTGCTGCCCGGCGGCTGGCTTGCCCCGGCGGCAGAACCCTCACAGAGCGGGGAAAGCGCCCCCGCGCCCGCCCGCAGTGCGGCGGCGTCCACCCGGCTGGAAGCCGTGGCGCAGAGCCTTTCCTCGCTGGCGGAAACGGTAAACGCGGTCTATGAGGGGCTGCCCCGGCGGCGGGAAGGCTTCCGCTGGGTCATAGACAATGTACATGATACTCTTTGTTTTAACTGCGGGCGGCGGGAGACCTGCTGGAAGCAGGAATACACCGCCACCATGGCGGGCATGGAAGCGCTGCGCCCGCTGCTGGAACAGAATGGCAGCGTGGAAGCGGCGCAATTGCCCGGGCAATTGTCCCGCTGCATCCACCCGGCGGCGCTGTGCGCGGCGGCGGGGCGCAGCTTTGCGCTGTACCGCAGCCGCAAGGAAGCGCGCATCCATTCCGAAGCCATGCGCACCGCCCTGACCGAGCAGTACAGCGCCGTAGCCGAGGCGCTTGGGGTGCTCAGCGAGCAGCTGGGACGCCCCGGCGACCCTGAACCCTATAAATCCAGCCGGGTGGCAGAGTTCTTTACCGGGCTGGGGGCCCCGCCGCAGGAGTGCGCCGTCGCACTGGACGACCTTGGGCGCACCCATGCCGCCGTCACGCTGCCGCGCACCCGGTTCACTCCGCAGGAGCTGGCAGCGCTGGCGGGGGAGGTGGGGCATATCTGCCGCCGCACGCTGGAAGTGCCGCAGGTGCTCTCCTGCAAGGGCATGACCACCCTGCTGTTCAGCGAAAGACCGGCGCTGCGGGCGGTGTTCGGGGCGGCGAGCGCTGCCGCCCGGGGCGAGGTTTCCGGCGATGCGGTGCAGCAATTTTGCAGCCCCACGGCGGCGCAGATGATCTTATGTGATGGCATGGGCACCGGACGCCCGGCGGCGGTGGACGGCAATCTGGCGGCAGAACTGACCGCCCGGCTGCTCAAGGCGGGCTTTACTGCCGAGCTGGCGGCGCGGCTGGTGAACGTGGCGCTGGCGCTGAAAAGCGAGGACGAGAGCGGCGCAACGCTGGACCTCATCAGCGTGGACTTATACACCGGCACGGCGCGGCTGTTCAAGGCCGGGGCTGCCCCGGGGTTTCTGGTGCATGGCGGGCGGGTGCGGGCTGTGGGCGAAGCCACCCTGCCCATGGGGGTGCTGGGCGGGGTAAACGGGCAGAGCCGTGTGGTGCACCTGACCGCCGGGGACTACGCGGTATTGGTATCGGACGGCTTGCTGGTGGATGGCGCGGGCTGGGTGGCAAAGCAGGTGGAGCTTTCGGCGGCGGCGGGAGACGCACCGGAAAAGCTGGCTGAAACGCTGGTGGAGACTGCCCGCATCCGTGCGCAAAAGACCGGCCGCCCGGACGATATCACTGCCGCCGTGCTCCGGCTGGAAAAGAGCGGGTGACGGCGGCAGAGTTTCCGTTGCAATTTGCGGGAAGGAGGGGTATACTGGAAGCATATTTTTCAGCCCGGCAGTGCCGGGCGCAGGAGGCGGCTTATGCTTACCATCAACGTTGCACCTGACGGCAGCGGACAGTTTACCACCATTTCCGAGGCGGTGCTGGCTGTGCCCTACGACTGCTCTGCGGTCATCCGCATCGCACCGGGCATTTACCGGGAAAAGCTGGTATGCGAGAAAAAGGACATCACCCTTGCGGGCGCGGGCATGGATGCCACCCGGCTGGTATGGAACGACGGCGGCAAGCTGCCGCACCCGGACGGGCGTCCCACCCACACCTTCCGCAGCTATACCGCCTTTTTCAGCGGCGAAAAGCTGCGGGTGGAGGATATGACCATCGAGAACGATGCAGGCCCCGGCGCAAAGGTCGGGCAGGCTGTCGCTGCCTATGTGGACAGCGCCCGGGCGGTGTTCAGCCGCGTGCGGCTGCTGGGCAATCAGGATACCCTGTTCTGCGCCCCTCTGCCGGAGAAAGAGCGGGAGAAGGACGGCTTTCTGGGCCCGCGCGGGCTGGTACCCCGCCGGGCAAGCGCGCAGTATTACCACGCCTGCGAGATCGCCGGGGATATCGATTTTATCTTTGGCGGGGCAGACGCCCTGTTTGAGCACTGTACCCTGCGCACGGTGGATAACGGCCTTGCGCACAGCTGGGTCACCGCGCCCTCCGGTGCGGCGGATGGGCTGGGCTTTGTGTTCTGGGACTGCGATTTTGTCTCGGACTGCCCGGCGGGCAGCGTGTATCTAGGCAGACCGTGGCGGCCTACCGGCAAAACGGCGGTGCTGGACTGCCGCCTTGGGGCGCACATTGCGCCGGAGGGCTTTGCCGGCTGGAACGACCGCACCGACACGGCGCTGGCCGGCTTTGCCGAGGCAGGCAGCACCGGCGCAGGCACAGGGGAGCGCCCCGGGTGGGTGCAGGCGCTTTCGGCTGCCGAAGCCGCTGCGCTGCTGCGCGCTGCCCGGCAGAAATGCCGCATGGAGACTACGGAAAGGATAACGGAATGAAAAAATTACCAAATGCAGTAAAATGGCTCATCATTCTGGTGGTGCTGGGCGCTATGGGCGCGATGATGTGGGCGGTGAACGATCGCGCCTCCCGGGTGGAAATGCCTGCCCCGGACAACACCTTTGGCATCTACCATACGGCAGAGAGTGGAACATAATAAAAGCACCGGCAGTTTCCCGATTGGAAGATCTGGAAAACTGCCGGTGCTTTTTCTGTATCACAGGGGGGTGCTCACTTGCCCTCAAAGTCGTCCACATAGGGCAGATCGCTCATGACGAACCAGAAGGTGGTGCCCTTGCCTACGGTGCTTTGTACGCCGAAGCGGAAGCTGTGCTGCTGGAAGATGGCCTTGGTGATGGAAAGCCCCAGACCGGTGCCCTGCTTGCCTGCGTCCGAGCGGGAGCGGTAGTACCGGTCAAAGATATAGGGCAGGTCGGCGGCGGCAATGCCCGGGCCGTGATCCTCCACCTCTACCCGCACGCCCTCGGTGCAGCGGAAGGCGCGCAGGATAAAGATGCCGTCCTTGCCGATGTGGTGCATGGCGTTGCCCAGCAGATTGTGCAGCGCCCGCTGCATCATGTCCGGGTCGGCGTAGACCGGCAGCTCCTCCTCCGGCAGCTCCAGCTGCAGCTGCCAGCCGTTCTGGGCGCAGACGGCGTCGTAGCGCTCGCTTACTTCATCGCACAGCTGCCCCATGTCAAAGTGCACCCGCTCGCACTTGTAAGTGCCGCTGGTCACCTTGCTCAGCTCCATCACGCTGGACACCAGCGCGGTCAGGCGGTCGGCTTCGTCCACGATGATGTTCATCTGCTCGTCCCGGTGGGCTTTATCGTCGCCGGTCAGATCGCGCACCGTTTCGGCGTAGCCCTTGATGAGGGTCAGCGGGGTGCGCAGGTCGTGGGAGACGTTGGCCAGCAGGTCGCGCTGCATCTGCACCGCGTGCTGCACCTCCTCGGCCATGTGGTTGAAGTCCCGGGCAAGGTCACCCAGCTCGTCGTTGCGGCGGTTGTCCACCTGCACGGCGTAGTTGCCCAGCGCCATCTGCCGGGCGGCGCTGGAAAGCTGGCGCAGCGGCTTTGTGAACCACTCGCTGAACAGCCACGCCGCCGACATGGCAAAGCCGAAGATGAGCGCCGCCGCCAGCGGCAGCAGGGTGCTGAGCACCTTGCCGGCTTCGGCAACGTGCACAAGGCTGGTGGTCACCAGCACGGTGTAGCTGCCGTCTGCGGTGGTGCGCCCTACCAGTAGCTGCGCCGAGCCGGAGAGCCGGGGCGGGTTGAGCGTCTGCACAAAGCTGCCCATGCTGCGGCACTTGCGCCGCATGGCAAGGGCGGTGGCAATGATCTTATCGTTGTTGGCAGAGTCCGAAAGATAGGTGCCGTGCAGGTTGCAGAAGGACTGGTTCTCGATCTTATAAATGGTGTGCAGGGTGGTGTCCGAGATATCCACGCAGAAGCTGTTCAAAGTGCCTTTGGTGTACAGCTCCAGCGTGAGCTTATCAAAAAAATCGCTGTTGACCGACAGCTGCCCGAAGGACCAGGCGGACAGCACCTTGCCCTCGGCAATGGCATCGTCCAGCCGCTCCACGATGCTGTCGGCCTGATTGGTAAGCTGGGTCTCGATGTGTTTGGTGTATAAAGGCTCCAGCAGCTGGGTGGACAGCAGCCAGAACAGCCCCAGCAGAAACAGGCAGATGAAGCACAAAAACCACATCAGCTGCCCGCGGATGCCAAGGGTATGCCGTGCTTTGGTGGTTTGCCGCATGAACCGCACGCTCCTTCAGTCAACGGGCGGCATCGGGGTCGAACTTATAGCCGATGCCCCATACCGTAGCAATGTAGCTGCGGCATTTGCCCAGATGGCCGCGCAGCATTTTTACATGGGTGTCCACGGTGCGGTCCTCGCCAAAGTAGTCGTAGTTCCACACCTTCTGCAGGATCTTTTCCCGGCTCAGGGCAATGCCCTTGTTGGAAGCCAGAAATACCAGCAGGTCAAACTCCTTGGGGGTCAGGGCAACTTCCTCGCCGGACACCCGCACGGTATGGCTGGCGGTGTCGATGGTTAACTCGCCAAAGGTCATGGTGTCGGCAGTCTCGGGGGTGCGGGGCATGGTGCGGTTCAGCACCGCACGCACCCGCGCCACCAGTTCCCGGGGGGAGAAGGGCTTTACCACATAGTCGTCCGCGCCGCTTTCCAGCCCGGCAAGCTTGTCGTATTCCTCGCCCCGGGCGGTCAGGATGATGACCGGGGTGTTGATGTGGCGGGCGCGCATCTCCCGCAGGCAGGTCATGCCGTCCATAAAGGGCATCATCAGGTCTAAGATCACCAGATCAAACCCGCCGCCGGACAGCTGTGCCAACGCCGCAGAGCCGTCCCCGGCTTCCTCGCAGATATACCCGGAATATTGCAGATGCTCGTGGATGAGCTCCCGGATGCGGGGCTCATCGTCAACGATCAGGATCTTTGCCATAAAACAGGACTCCTCCTATCATTTATCAGTATACAGCTCTATTTTAATGCAAGAATTGGAAAAAGCTGTGAATTTTAAGTGAATGGTTTGGAAAAACAAAACCGTCTGCACCCAGTATACCACACCGGGCGGCGGGGCGGCAATCTTTTTACGGGAAGGCACGGAAAAATACGCTGGGGAAACTTGACAAGAAAATGTGGACTTTTGTAAAATAAGGTCGTAAAGACTGGGGAATTTGCGGAGAAAAAAGGAGGAACAGTCATGAGCATCCCCAAGATCATCCATTATTGCTGGTTCGGCGGCGGGCCCATCAGCCCGGAGAGCCAAAAATGTATGGAAAGCTGGAAGAAATACTGCCCGGATTACAAAATCATGGCGTGGAACGAGCAGAGCTTTGATATCAGCACAAACCGCTACGCACAGCAGGCGTATGCGGCAAAAAAATATGCCTTTGTGTCGGACTATGTGCGGCTGGCGGTGCTGTACGAGTACGGCGGCATCTATCTGGACACGGACGTGGAACTGGTGCGCCCGCTGGACGAGCTGTTGGAGTATAAGGGCTTTATCGGCATGGAGCACAGTGCGCCTTCGCCCTATGGCCGCACGCTGCTGGTGAACACCGGCTCCGGCGTGGGCGCAGAGCCGGGCTGTGAGATGATCGGCAAAATGCTGGCGGCTTACCGGAATGCTTCCTTTCTGCTGGAGACCGGCGAGCCGGATCTGCGCACCTGCACCCAGCGGGACACTCCGCTGTTTACCAAGGCCGGCTTACAGCAGAAAAACGAGCAGCAGGAGCTGGACGGTTTTCTGGTGCTGCCTACCGACTGCTTTTCGCCCTTTGATTATGTGACCGAGCGGATGCAGCGGACACCGCGCACCTTTGGCATCCACTACTATCAGGGCAGCTGGCAAAGCGGTGATAAGGCAAACCGCTGGCGCAAGCGCTTCAAGTGTACAAAGGCCGGGCGCTGGTGTATGTGGCTGCGGCAGTGTTCGCCCCGCTGGCTGCGGGAAAAACGGCGCAGCCTGCATAACCGCTGCCGCCTGCAATGGAAAAAATGGTTCAGCTGCCGCGGGCTGCAATTTGGCCGCTGCATCCTGCTGGACAAAGAACTCCGGCTGCGGCTGAACAGCGGCTCCCGGGTGACGCTGGGCGACCGGGTGGAGAGCGATGGCAGAGTGTTTATCACCACCGGCTATTCCAGCCGGCTGAACATCGGCAGCGGGGTCTACTTCAACGACGGCGCGGTCATCAGCTGTCTTGGAAAGATAACCATTGGCGAGAACACCCTTTTCGGCCCCGGGGTGAAGATCTTTGATAACAACCACCGCTTCAGCCGGGAGGAAGGCGTCAGCCGGGCGTGCGTTGCAGGCTGCATCACCGTCGGGCGCAACTGCTGGGTCGCTTCGGACGTGGTGCTGCTCAAGGGTGCGGATATCGGGGAGAACTGCGTCATCGGCGCGGGCTGCATCATCCGGGGCAAAGTGCCCGCCGGTTCCCTCGTGACCCGCAGCGGGGAGCAGACCACCCGGCCAATTGAGACAAGATAAGGCATCCCCTCTCGTAAAAATGTGTTCATCGCGGCCCGCAGGCCGCGATGAACACTCAATTTTAAAGAATCATTCCGCTGCGCATGGCCAGAGCAACGCCGAGGCCATTTGAAATCGTTGTTCTTAGAAGAACTGCTGCACGACGCTGTGCGGCAGTTCTTTTTGTCCCGCTTGCCCTTTTTGCGCAGGAATGCTATACTTTAGCGATAAAGGACAGTGCGCTGTCCGCAGGTTTTTCAGAGATAAGGAAAAGCGCTTATGCGAATCGGACTGATCGAATTTTTGCTCATACTGGCCATTGCATCCCTCACGGTGGGGCCGCGGGTGGCGTTATTCGTGGACCGGTGGATGCGGCGTGCCAACCGCGCCAACGCCATGGCGGCGCGCCGCCGGGCAGAGTATGCCGCACAGATGGCCATTGAGCGGGACGCCATGCTCAAGCGGTTCCGCACCGCCAGCACCGTGTTCGGGGTGGGCATCCTGCTGGTGCTGGTGTATGCGCTGGGCTTCCGTCCCATCGACACCCCGCCGCAGGCCTATAAAGCCCCCGACCTCCGGCAGGAGACGGGCGCGATGCAGACGGCCGTTTCCACCGACCGGAAAGACCGGCTGGAACTGGGAGAGTATCAGGGCGTGGACTGCATCCGCGAAAGGGATGGCCTGTTGTATGCCGCCGTGTGGAACGGTGCCGCCCTGAAAAAGCGCACCAGCGACCTTGTGCGCACCGATGGCGGGCACGCTGCCGCCATCCTGAGCGTGGAAGGGGAGCTGACCGGCTTTGCCTTTGATGCTGCCGGGGATGTGTGGCTGACCCAGCTGACCACCGCCGGGGGCACCTTATGCCGCGCCAAGCACGACAGCTGGGGTGCAGCGGTGGAACAGGTGGTCACCCAGCTGGACGGTGCGCCGCTGGGGGCGGTATCTGCCGTGGAGGTAAGCCCGGCGGGCAAGGTGTACTTTGCAGTGGCTGCGGCGGCAGGCGCGGAGAACGGGCTGGAAAGTGCCCTGCGCACTGAGCTGCTGGCGCACACCGCCACCGGCTGCGTGTATGTGTACGACCCCGCCGCCCGCACGGTGGAAAAGGTGCTGGGCGGGGTGGCAGGCGCTGCCGGTCTGGCGCTCAGCCCGGACGGCGGCACGCTGTATGTCTCCGACCTTGGCAGCCGCTGCATCTGGGCGGTGGATGCCGCTGCCCGGGAGCTGACCGCCGGGGGACGGGGCTGCACTGCCGCCTTTGCTGGTCTGCCGGGCTATCCCGGTGCACTGGCTGCGGACACGGACGGCACGCTGTACATCAGCTACCGCTGGGCGTGCAGCAGCTGGCTGGAAAAGAACGCGGACAGCACCCTGCTGCGGGGCATCGCCCTGCGGGCGGGACAGAATACGCAGGAGCGGCTGTTCCGGCGCACCGCAGACGCTCCCTGTGCCGAAGCGGTAAACCTTGCCACCGGTACTTGGGAGCAGACCTTTACCGGCCTTGCACAGGACAGCTGCGCGGCGGTGTGTCCGGTGGAAAGTAAAGTATATTTCGGTGCAGCAGGGGCAGATAGCCTGCTGGCTGCAAACCGATAAGCGAGGTGTTTTTGTATGACCGAAGCATTTGCAAAACAGATCGAGACCGAAGCGCGGCAGGCCATGACCGAGCTGGTGGCTGCGGCAAAGCTGAAAAAGGGAGATGTGCTCGTGGTGGGCTGCTCTTCCAGTGAGATGGTGGGCGGTCACATCGGCAAGGATTCCAGCCTGGAAGCCGCCCGGGCGCTGTACGCGGGCGCTGCGCCGGTGCTGGCAGAAAAAGGCATCTGGCTGGCAGCCCAGTGCTGCGAGCACCTGAACCGTGCCCTTATCCTTGAGCGGGAAGCCGCAGAGAAGTACGGCTGGGAGGAAGTGTGCGTCGTGCCCCGTCCCCATGCGGGCGGCAGCTGGGCCACCACCTGCTGGAAGAACTTCAAAGACCCGGTGGCGGTGGAAGAGATCCGCGCCAACGCGGGCATGGATATCGGCGGCACCCTGATCGGGATGCACCTGAAGCGGGTGGCGGTGCCGGTGCGGCTGAGCCTTGCAAAGATCGGCGAAGCAAACATTCTGTGCGCCTACACCCGCCCGAAGCTGATCGGCGGCGAGCGCGCCCGCTATACCGAGGAGGATTGAGCGAGATGGCAGAAAAAACGTTGGAAGAGATGCGGCAGGCAGTGGCCGAGATCCGGGAAAAGATGGCCGCAGCCGCCCGGGAAGCCGGACGCGACCCGGCAGCGGTGCAGCTGTGCGCCGCCTGCAAGACCCGCACGGCGCAGACCGTTGCCGCCA
This sequence comes from uncultured Faecalibacterium sp., assembly GCA_934525325.1. GTDB lineage: Bacteria > Bacillota > Clostridia > Oscillospirales > Ruminococcaceae > Faecalibacterium. The sequence goes on along the minus strand of CAKSZE010000009.1, from coordinate 29,908 downwards.
GTGCTGCCCTGCCCATTGATGTGTTCGGCGAGAACCATGTGCAGGAGCTGTGTGCAAACTACGATGCCGGTGCCTACTGCGGCAAGCCCAGCCATTTTATCGGCCATTTGCAGACCAATAAGATCAAAAAGGTGCTGGGGCGGGCAAGCCTGATCCAGAGCGTGGACAGCGAGCACTTGCTGCTGGCGATCGAGAAGGAAGCCGCCAAGGCCGGCATCGTGCAGGACATCCTGCTGGAAGTGAACATCGGCGGGGAGGAGAGCAAGACCGGCGCTGCGCCGGAACTGCTCTGGCCGCTGCTGGACACCGCCGCCGCACAGGAGCATATCCGGGTGAAAGGCCTGATGGCGATTCCGCCTGTGAACGATGACGATGCCCAGAACCGCCGGTATCTGGCGCAGGTGCACCAGCTGTTCGTCCGGGCAGGGGAGCGGGGCTACCGCAACGTGGAGATGCAGACCCTTTCCATGGGCATGAGCGGCGATTTCGAAAACGCCATCCGCGAGGGCGCTACCCTTGTGCGCATCGGCACCGCCATCTACGGCGAGCGGGATTACAGTAAAAAGTAACGATAATAACGGAGGAACCATGCCGAAAACTAAGCCTAACGACCCCGGGGCGCACCACGCAAGCAGCGGTGCGCTGATCCGGCGTTTTCTGCCCTATCTGGCAAGCTATAAGATGGTGCTGTGCCTGGATCTGTTCTGCGCAGCGCTGACCACCCTGTGCGATATCGTGCTGCCCAAGATCATGAGCATCATTACCAACTCTGCCATGGGGGTGGGCATCACCCTGACGGCGGGCATCGTGCTGAAGCTGGCGGCGCTCTACTTTGTGCTGCGCATCATCGACGGCGCAGCCAGCTATTATATGTCCAGCATCGGTCACATCATGGGCGTGCATATCGAGACGGATATGCGCCGGGATGCCTTTGACCATTTGTTGCAGCTGGACCACACCTACTACAACAACACCAAGGTGGGCACCATCATGGGTCGCATCACGAACGACCTGTTCGATGTGACCGAGTTTGCCCACCACTGCCCGGAGGAATTTTTCATCGCGGGCATCAAGATCGTGGCGTCCTTTGTCATCCTGTGCCGTGCCAGCATCCCGCTGACCTTGGCAGTGTTTGCCTGTGTGCCGCTGATGGGTGTGGTGTCGGTGTACCTGAACGGCCGTCTGCGGGCGCGGTTCCGTCAGCAGCGCGTCCAGATCGGCGAGCTGAACTCCACCATCGAGGACAGTCTGCTGGGACAGGGCGTGGTCAAAGCCTTTGCCGCCGAGGACGAGGAACGGGAAAAGTTCGCCAAGGGCAACCGCGCCTTTGAGCAGATCAAGACCCTTGGCTACTACGCCATGGGTGCGTTCAACACCTCCACCCGCCTGTTTGACGGCCTGATGTATCTGGTGGTCATTCTGGCGGGCGGCCTGTCGCTGGTATACGGTAAGATCACCGCCGGTGATATGGTGGCCTATATGCTCTACGTCACCACCCTCATCGCCACCATCCGGCGCATCGTGGAGTTTGCCGAGCAGTTCCAGCGCGGCATGACCGGCATCGAGCGCTTTGCCGAGATCATGGACACCCCGGTGGCCATCAAGGACGCCCCGGACGCCGTGCCCCTGCAGCCCGGCCCCGGCGAGATCCGGTTCGAGAAGGTGTGCTTTGAGTACCCGGACGACCACAACAAGGTGCTGCACGACGTCAGTCTGGACATCCGCGCCGGGGAGCGTCTGGCGCTGGTGGGTGCCTCCGGCGGCGGCAAGACCACCCTGTGCAACCTGATCCCCCGCTTTTACGAGGTGACCAGCGGCCGCATCCTCATTGACGGGCAGGATATCCGCCGCGTCACCTTGAAGAGCCTGCGGCAGGATATCGGCATCGTGCAGCAGGACGTGTACCTGTTCAGCGGCACGGTGGCGCAGAACATCGCCTACGGCAAGCCCGGTGCCACCCGGCAGGAGATCGAAGCCGCCGCCCGGCTGGCGGGCGCGGAAAAGTTCATCCTTGCGCTGAAGGACGGCTACGACACCTATGTGGGCGAGCGCGGCGTCAAGCTGTCCGGCGGACAGAAGCAGCGCATCGCCATTGCCCGGGTGTTTTTGAAGAACCCGCCCATCCTGATTCTGGACGAAGCCACCAGTGCACTGGACAACGAGAGCGAGATCCTTGTGGGACAGAGCCTTGAAAAGCTGGCCCATGGCCGCACCACCCTGACCATCGCCCACCGCCTGACCACCATCAAGGACTACGACCGCATCCTTGTGCTGGGCGAGGAGGGCATCGTGGAGCAGGGCACCCACGCCCAGCTGCTGGAAAAGCAGGGCGTCTACTACCGCCTGTGGAACCAGCTGCCCGCAGAGGATGGGGAATAAAAGCCCCTGAAATACAAAAAAGACACCCGAAAGGGTGTCTTTTTTGCTATAAAAGTGTCTGCGCTGCCTGCACCGTACGATGCAGAACGAAAGGGGATTCAGGCACAGCCCAACAGGCATTTCAAATACGGATTTGAAGCATCCGATTCAAAAAATGCAAGTTGATGCCAGCCCGCGCTGGTTGCCGCAGCTTCGGAAGGAGGAGCGGCTTTAGCCAACAAATTCATCGTCTTTCCATGTGCCGGATTTTGTAGTACCATCGGTATAGGTTATAGTTCCTTGGCCGTTAAATTTACCATTCATAAAGTCTCCCTCGTAAACGGTACCACTCTTCCAAATAAGTTTTCCATGGCCACTTTTCTTGCCATCTACCCAGTTACCTTCATAAATAGTTCCATCGGAGTATGTATACTTACCTTGGCCACTTCGTTTATCATCTTTCCAGTTGCCTTCATAAATATCTCCACCGGCGTATGTACACTTGCCTTGTCCATTTTGCTTATTATTTTGCCAATTTCCTTCATAGACACTGCCATCTGTGTAGGTCATCTTTCCCTGGCCGATACGCACATCGTTTTTCCAGTTGCCTTCATATTTTGCACCATTGGAAAAAGTAAAAGTCCCCTGACCATTGCGAAGGCCATTTTCCCAATTTCCTTCATAGACGCCGCCTTTATCCAGTACCATTTTGCCCTGCCCGGACGGCTTTCCGTCTGCCCACTGTCCGGTGTAAGTGCCTTTTTCTCCGGCACTGACCGTGATAGACTGATTTGTCACAGTCTGCACGGCAGGTTTGGCTTGGCTGCTGGATGCAGAAGCCGTGGAAGAAGAACTGGCGGAAGAACTGGAAGAAGATGCCGCCTGTTTCTTTCCGGTAAGTTTGCAAGTCAGGGTATTGCTGGTGATCTTACAATCGTTATACACGACAACGGCATAGACCTTAATGGTTTTATCTGCCGTTTCTGTATTGTTCACGGTGAGGCTGGTCTTTCCCGCAGCGGATTCCACTTCAGAGCCATCTGCATACCAGCGCAAATTTTTTGCATTGATACAGTCGCCTTTGAGCGAAGCCTTGACGGTGACGCGGGAACCATCGGGCTTGCCATCGATCTGTACCGAAGCCTGCGCAAAAATAGCCGTCACAGCCAGATCCTGCTTAAAATCGGTGTCCGTGCGGGATCGGGAGGTTATGCCGTCACTCCATTCGACAAAAACATATCCTTCTGCCGGTGTTGCCGTTACCGAGATAGCTTGAGACGGATCCGTAAACTGCTTGAACACCGTGTCTGCGCCCGATGCAAAGCCATCGCTTAAACTGCCGCCGCCGGCTTCGTCCACGCGATACTGTGCCGTATACTGTACCGCCGTCTGTGCAGAAGAGGCCGCACTGGATGCAGGGCTTTCACTGGGTGCTTCGCTGGACACTTCCAAGGATGCCGCACTCTCGGCAGCCGCCATGGATGCACTGCTGGCGGCATTCTCTGCAGCCGTCATCTGTGCGCCCCGGTATGCGGCGTAGAACAGGAACAGCACAAATGCCGTGCACAGGATCATAAATCCCAGAAGAACCTTTTTCAGCACGCTTACTGCTAAATTGGACTTTTTCGGTTTTCCCTGTTTTGCAGCGGGCTGGGGGATCGGCGCAGGTCTTGCAGCAGATACATTTAACCGCTGCATCAACTCTTCTACGCTCTGGATGCGTTCCGCGGCGCGAATGGCCAAGCCCTTTTTCAATGTCTCGATCACGTTCTGCGGAATGGCTTCTTTGGCCGGCAGATCAAAGGTCAGGGTGTCCTGATCGAGCCGTTCCAACGCCTGCGGCACAAGCTTTCCGTAACAGGCATAGTAGATGGTGGCGCAGAGCGCATATACATCCGTCCAAGGGCCGATCTTTCCGCTGTCCATGTACTGTTCAGCCGGGCTGAACCCGTTTTTGGTCACCAGCTGGGACTGGCCATCGGACTTTTTGCTCAGGTCTTTTGCCGCGCCCAGATCCAGCAGTTTCACACTGCCGTCCTTCTGGATCATGATATTGTCTGGGCTGATGTCGCGGTGGATGATGCCCAGCTGATGTACTTTCTGGAGATCCTCCATCATCGGGCGAAGCATTGCATAACATGCAGAATAAGTCAGCACGCCGTCCCGCTTGAGCCGGGTCTTGAGCGTTTCGCCCTCGACATAGTCCATAACGATATAAGCCGTTTCGTTTTCAAGGAAGGTTTCCCGCACACGAACAATGGACGGAATGCTATCCACACGCGCCATCTTGCGCGCTTCCTTCAGAAAATCATCGTATGCACCCTGACGGCTCGTTTGGGATGCGCAGGTACTGTTCCAGTACAAAGAGCTTTCGCCCTCTCTGCGCATGGCAGAGCCGGAAGGATAGTACTCTTTGATGGCGACTTTGCTTTCCAATGAAAGGTCAAAGCCGATGTAAGTAATGCCGAAGCCGCCCCGCCCCAGCACATCGCCGATAAGATATTTTCCGTGCAGGATGCTCTCCCGGGGCAAAGCCTCCGGCGGCTGGGGGTTCTGCGCCGCATTAAATCCGCAGAAGGGGCAAAAGTTCCCATTTATTTCCCCAAGTTCTTCCATACAATGCGGACAACGATTGACAGTCATGATTTTCCACCCTTTGCTTTACTCTTTTTATGGTTTACACCGTCCATGTGGCCTTTTTGATCTCCACGCGGTATTCGTAGCTGCCTACCCGTAAAACGCTGCCGTTGGGTACAATGACGATGCCCATTGGCACAGTAGGCACGCCGTTTACAGAAGTACCGTTGGTCGAGCGTTTGTCCATAACACGCAAAATACCATTGGTGCAGGACAAGCTGCAATGTACGCCGGACAGCCGTTTGTCGCTGGCATCCAGAACGATATCGGCTTTATTCGTCCGGCCGACCGTCTGTTCTTTTCCTTCGGGAAGCCTTAAACGTCTGACGATATTTTCATAGCCGATGGCGGTCAGCAGCAGCTCATATCCTTGTACCGTCCGGGGCTGAACAGGCGGTTCCGCGCCGTTCCCCGCAAGCAGGATGGCCTGCTGTTCCTGCTTTTTCCGTTCTTCCTCTTCCTGCCGGCGGCGCGCTTCTTCCGCTTCTTTTTCCGCTGCGGCGCGTTCGGCCTCTTTCTTCCGCTTCTGTACCAGCACGACCGCGACAATTACAGCGGCCAGCACGACAAGGATGCCAATGATAACGACTGCGGTGGGAAAGCCCGCCTGCGGTTCAGCTTCGGCAGCCGGTGCCGGGGACGTTTCCGGTTCGGGCTGTTTCGCCGGAAGCAGGTCCTTGGTGTAGATGGTCAGCGTATCCGCATAAGAAGTCTGCCCTTCCGTGTAGGTGACTCTCAGCAGCATCTCATCTTTTTCGGACGTGACCCCGGAAGTATCCAGCGTCAGAACCAGACCGTTCTTGCAGTGTTCCCAGATACGCTGTGCAACCTGTTCTGCGGGCAGATCATCCAACTGCGGAGCAAAATGTTCCCCGCCCGTAGACAGTCGCGCAAAGCTGCCAAGGATCTTTGCATATTCCTGCTGTGCCTGTGTCGGCGCATTGCGCAAGGTGGCAACCGTATAGACGGGAACGCCGGAAGCCTGAACGGCCTTATCTGCTTCATTTTGGGTGATGCCGCTCTTCTGGTCATCCTCTCCATCCGAAAGGATCATCAGGCAGCGCCGTGCATCCACGCTGGTATCGGTCGTAAGAAAGTGCAGGCTCTCCACGATGCCCGCATACAGGTTAGTGTCCTCGTGGCTGTCTGCGGCCAATGCGGAGATGGCCTCTTCCATTTCCTCTTTTGTGGATAACAATTTGCTATGCGTCAGCTGATTGCCAAGCGTTCCGATCACCAAATGGTCGGCTTCCCCCATCTGAGCAGCCAGCGCCCGCAAAACGTTCTGTGCATATTCCATCTGTTCTGCATGCATAGAGCCGGAGATATCCACAAGACAATATACCGTGGTTGCAAGATTTTCCGCTTCCGCTGTGTCTAATGCTGTCACAGGAATTTCCTGCCCGCCCAGCTCCGCGGTGAACATTTCCGGTTTTGCACCCTCCAGCGCCGAACAATCTAACTGAAGGCAGCCCGGCGCGGTGCGGTACTGCTGCAAAAAATAATTCTGATCCGCAGCATAGGCGCTCAAACACACGGAAAGGAGAAAGACTGTTGAAAAAAGTGCAAAAATAACATGACGTATTTTCTTCATTTGCTGTTCCACCTCAAACTTATACTTCCAGACATACGGTCACAGCCGTGTAGTTGTCATGGTCTGCGGGGCAATGCGCGTTCAGATAGGCGGTCATATCCTGATTCCACGCCTGTGCATCCCGGGCTTTTTCGAGAGAGCTTTCCATATAAGGCTCTGGGACGTACTCCCAGAAGCCATCACTGCACAGCAAAAAAGAATGTTTCCCGGGTCTCAACTCGACCGCTGCGTGAACCGTCGGCGCTGCCGACTCGCACCCCAGCGCCTTTAACAGCCGACTGCGGTCCGCATGCCCCGGTATTTGCGCATGGGTGATCTCTCCCAGCAGAACAGCCATCTGTGAAACACTGTGGTCAAGGGTGTACTCTGTAATTTTTCCGTTGTAGAAGTGATAGAGCCGGGAATCGCCGATATGTGCCCAGATTGCCCTGTTTTGTGCAATGCACAGGTACACGGCAGTGGTTTTCATGTGGGTTTGGTTTTGCTGGCGGGCAAGGATCGCTTCGTTCGCGGTCTGAAAAGCGGCTTGAATGGCAGCTTCGTCAGGAAAATTCCCGTCCGCACCGCAAAGCAGAAGCAGCTGCGCCGCTAAAGCCGATGCTACACGGCCATCGCCTTGGCCGCCTAAGCCATCGGCTACGACAAAAACAAGATTCTGGCCATTGCTGGTTGCCCCGCAGGCATCCTCGTTTTCTGGCCGTCCTCCTTGGTCTGTTGTATAAAATCTTGAGAGCGATTTCATTTTTTCTCCTATTGTATGCAGAACAGTTGATACCCGAATTGGATCACGGAACCTCTTGCTATCGGGATCCATTGACCTTGGGGCAGCGGTCTTTGATTTACCAGTGTTCCATAACTGGAGCCGTTATCTTGTGCAAACAGCTGCCCCTGTTCATTCATGGAGACCGAGCACTGCCGCCGACTTACGCCGGGAAGCTGCTTCGGGTTGAATTGGGCATACGAGATCGTACACTCCGGTGCACGGCCAATGGAAACGATTTGCCCGGGATACAAAGTAATGCTCCCGCCTTTCAGCACGCCCTGCGTACAAAAAAGGCGCGCACCGCCCTGTTCCGCCGAATGGGGCGGCTGTTCCACGCGTTTGACGGTAGATTCCAGCCGCTTTCCCGGAAACAGTGCGGCTGCAAATGCTTCTGCCGAGGGGAAACGATTTTCAATTCGGGGAGACATCCCCTTGAAGATCGCTTCCGCAACATGGCGCGGCACATTGGGCGCAGCCTGCTGCAACGGAGGCGTCCGGTCATCGTCCATCCGGTCGGGGGCGTTAGCAGGCAGCTGCGCGGTCAGGGCATAATACATGGTAACGCTCAATGCGTAAATGTCTGTCCACGGCCCTTGCTTTCCGCGTCTTTGGTACTGTTCAAACGGTGCAAACTTGTGTTTGAGGATCGTGGATTTTTCCGAGCCGTCTGCGTAATTTCTGACAGAGCCGAAATCGATCAGCTTTGTACCGCCATTGTTCAGCAAAAAGATATTATCGGGGCTGATGTCCCGATGAATCAGGTCGTTGGAGTGCAGGGCGTTCAAGGCGCACAGCACCCGCCAGATATGCGGGGCAAGTTCCTCCCACGACATCGTTCCGCTGCGTTTGAGCCGGTGCTTCAGATCCTCGCCTTCCAGATATTCCATCACATAGTAGACCGTGTTGTTCAGCTCAAACAGGTGATAGACCTCTATCACGTCCTTCAGGTCTGCCAGCGTGTGCAGGATCTGCGCCTCGCGCTTGAACGACTCTTTGACGTGCTGGAAATACGCCTCGCTTCCGGGGTTTGCCGCTATGGACACTCTGTCCGGGTTCCGTTTCACATTGTCGCGCGGATAGAGTTCTTTCACCGCCACACGGCGGTTGTTCCGCAGATCCCATGCAAGGTAGGTGATCCCATAACCGCCTGCGCCCAGAACACGCCCGATGTAATATTGCCGATAGAGCGTCATTCGCGGCGGAAGTGCATAGGAAACACGTCCATCCATGGATTCGGCTGGTTTATGGCAGTGGTTACAGATCCCGTTGACGATGCTCCCCGCCATGCAGTTGATACAAAGTTCCATATCAAAACTCTCGTTCAAATATTCAAAAGAATTGCCGTGAAATTATCCTGTTTGGGGCTTTTATGCTCTAATACACGTTGTTCCATCAAAGCAGTCGCCTTCGGTGCTTCCGGCTCCTGCGCAAGGATCGATTCGATCTCGGCTTCCGGCAGGGTGTTGAACACACCATCGCTCATCAAGAGAACGCGGTCGCCGGGCTGGACCTGCACCGGGTGCGGGCTTCCATCGACGTATTTCAGCTCGCCCATACCAATAAAACTGGTCAGACCCTTGCCCTTCGGGTTTTGCTGCACTTCTGCCACAGAGCGGCGGCTGTTGGCAACATCGACCAGCATCTCATATTTCAGCGTGTGCTCCCGGTTGAGCTGCATCAATCGTCCCGCACGGTACAGATAAATGCGGCTGTCACCAATAGAAAGCCACTGCATCCAATGATCCTGAACAAGAACGGAAATAAGTGTGGAACCGCATTGATAGATCCTGCTTGGCCCCAGCATGGAGAGTACGGCACGGTTTGCACGGGATGCAAGTTCATACAGGCAGTACTGGTTGTTTCCTCTGCCGAGATTTTTTACTTCCGTCATCATGCTGTGAACAATGAGCTGACTGACTTTGTCGCCATCTGCCAAGCCGCCCATGCCATCGGCAACGACCGCAAGCATCCCGCCGGGGATCGGCTCGAACCCAAAACTGTCCTGCTGACCGGGACGTGCCCCGATGTTGTGCAGTGCACTGATCCGAGGAGCTTGGGAAGGTTCCGGTCTGGCTTCCATCTGGGGCTGTTCCAAAACCACCGCCTTGGAAACAGCGGTGGTCTTGATTTCCTCAGGAGGAGCCACAGGCGGGTGCTTGGGTGCAAGCAATTTTTCCACAAATTTCAAAAGTGCAGCACCAAGGACAATACCGACCAGGCCAACAAGAAGAAGAGACGGCAGCTGATGTTGCTTTTTTGGGGGCTCCATAACAGGCGCTGCGCTCGGGATCTCTATGGCAGCTGCCCCGTCAACTTTTTGTCCCAGATAATCTTCTGCCGCAGCGATCACCTGTTTGAGCACTTCCGGCGGGGCTTCGGTTGCAGTGCTGACCGCATCCCAATCCGCATTTTTGCTTTGCAGCTGGGTTTTAAGCTGTTCCGCCACCGCATTTGCCGTTTCCTGCGCTGCCTCTTTGTTTTCGCCCTCCAACAGGATCGAAACATCCGTTACGCCGGTTTCGTTCTGGGTGATCGTCAGATACAGCGTTTCGGTATTTTCGCTGCCTGCTTCAAGATCCCCTTGCGAATCGGCTGGTTTTTCCTCGCCGGATATTGCCGAGGCGGCAACACCACCGGCTCCCGTTTCGGCAGAGGAGGAAGCGCCTTCGCCGCTGCTGTCAGCCGCCGTCATGGTATAGCAGATCGTATATTGGGTACTGGTTGTTTTTTCAAAATCACGCATCCCAGTTAAACTCCTTACCGCACAGCGGCACGAACATCAATTTCGTTGTGCCGATGGTCAGCACATCGTACGGGTTCAGCTCTACCTGTCCGATCACAGGACGGTTATTGACGCGGACGACGCTCTTGGCGTTTTGCGGGCCAAAGAAGAAGATCCGTTCCTGCGGGTCGTAGACTACGACTGCATGACGGTCGCGGTCAATGCGGTTATCTCCGGCAATCGAAATATCCATGTTGGAGGCGCGGCCAATAAAGTTGTAGTCCGTATGGATACGGTAGTCGGTGCCCTTGGCCGGACCATCGATGCAGACAAGCCAGCCCGTGACCGGAGAAAATCCGGGAACGCCATTCATGGTAACCGGCATCGTCGGGTCGTAATCTTGTACATTCGGCGCAGGGCCGACATTATCATTCCAGTTAAAACGGTTGTTGCTCGGAAAATTACTGCCATCAATGGGGCTTGTAGAGGTTTTTGTCTCTTCATTCCACGAAAATGTATTATTGGAGTATCCGCCGCCCTGAGAGAACCCGCCGCCCGTGGGAGGGGCGACCGGCTCCGTCGGGCCGTAACCCGAGCCGCCGTATCCCGGCATCGGAACACCCTCCGTTGCGCCGTAATCGACTGCACCCGAATTGCCGGTGGGCATCGTTTCCCCGATGTTATCCACCGGCTGCGTAGCATCCCCAAACATCTGGTTTCTGCCGGATGCGGCAGCGGCTTCTGCTGCACATTGCGGGCAGGTGTTGGTCAGTGCGGGATCGTAGTAGTGCCCTTTGGGACATTTCACATAGTTTGCCATTTTTGATTCCTCCGTTTTTTAATTGTTTTTGATCGTAAATCCATGTTTTTGGCTTCCGAGATAGAACGTATCTCCCGGATATACTTCTACCGGCTGCATGGGGCTGAGCTTTCCAATGCGCTCCAGATAGGTACCATTACGGGAGTTGCAGTCCATCAGCATCCACTGCCCGGAAGCATTTTTATAGAGCTTGCAGTGCTGTTTGCTGACACTGTTGTCTTCATACGGAACGCTGGCCGTGGGAGAACGTCCGATCGTGATTTCATGATTCTCCATCGGGTAAACGCGTCCCATCATATAACCGGATGTTGCTGCAAGCCAGAGCGTCTGCTGCTGCGGAACAGGTGCAGGTCTTATCGTTATGTCATCTGTCGGCTTTGTCGGGAAAAATGCCGTTCTGTCATCATCCGGTGTCACATCAATATGAGGAGCCGTATCGTTCGTCTTTTTGTTTTTCAGGAACAGAACTGCGGCGACTGCAATAACTGCGATGACGGCAATGCCGACTGCAAAATAGAGCGGGGTCTTATTGCCGGAGTTCGTCCGGGGGCGAGGTGCAGAGGCGGAACTGCCGGAAGAGGAAGTGCCGGAACCGCCGGAGCCGCCGGAAGAACCTGGCGTGCTTTGCTGTTGATAATTTCCCGTCCATATCGCCGTCGTATCCGACAGCGCCACTGCCACAACTTCCATGTTATCATTCAAAAGTGCCGCAGGATACTTCATATCTTGTCCCTGTGCACCCGCAATTTGAAGGATCGAGTTGTCCGTGTCCAATACCGCGCCCAACTGGATCCCAGAAGCACCGGAGATCTCTGCTGTCGATACTGCAAAAACAGCATCACAGATGTCTCCCTCTGCTGCATCTCCCTTCTGCGGAAGCCTACCTGTCTCATCCGCATAATCATCCGTTATGGTCCAACAGACCCAGCGACCATTTGAGTCATAGTTCTTCACCTCTGCCGGATGGTAGTATTTTCCCTCCACAGATGCAAGCAACACTTCACTGTCCTGCGTTATATTATCGGGCATCAGTGTTATACCGTAAGCCTGCCCATCGATTTGCATCAATACTGCGCGGTAGAATGTTTCCTCTTCTCCATTCACGATTTTGGCCACGCCGGCTGCGTTTTCCGCAGAACTTGCTGCCCGTGCAGGCATCACAGGCATCCACGCAAAAAGAAATGCGAACACACACAGTGCCGCACACAGTCGGCACAGTAGCTTTGGGACAGGAACAGTTGTTTTCATGGCGATCTCTCCTCAGTTCAAAAATATTTTCAGAGCAATTTGTCTGCTTGCCAGATAAAGGACGTCCCCGGAATGCAGCGGCTCATCCAGTCCCGGCATCAGCTTCTTTCCGTTTGAAAAATAAGTGCCATACGAAGAATTCAGGTCTGTCACCGTCCAGCCTGTTGGCCCGCATTGGAACGAGCAGTGACGGCGGCTGATCCCTTGCGCATTGGGAAGAACGATCTGACAGCCGGGATCTCTACCGATGACCGTTTTCTGTCCAGTAGATAACTTCCAGACTGCCCCTTGCATCGGGCCGCTGATACATTGAAGGGTGAGAGCCGCGCTGTTTGCGATCGGATATGTTCCAGAATGATAGCGTCCGGCATTGACAGCCTGCTGTAAGCAAAGACGCGTAACATAAAGCAATAGGACCCACAGCAGAATAATGATTACAAGAAACCCTATCATACCAACGGTTTTGCAGGAATAATCCCACGCCGTATGAAGTGCCACAGATGACCCAAATGCAATCAGAAACGCTTTGCTTTTGAAACAATCTGTTGTCAGTTTTCCACCCTTCATTTCAAGAGCGATCGCCGCCGTATAGGGAGCCGCGTAGACTACATGCCCACCTATGGAGTATATTGCTCGCATGATTTGATTTATAGCAATCGCTTCAGAGTTCAAAGCATAGCTGATGGATTCAAATCCTCCAAATCCCGCACCGACTGCGGCACCGATCACCAAGCCTGTTAAACCATAGATGTGTTTTTTCTGCTTGGAACCTGCCCAACAAAGAAGCAGTATGCCTGCGGCAAGTTTTGCAATCTCTTCGCGCAGAGCCGTGTTGAGTGCCCACGGAAAAATATCGCTTGCGGACCGAACCTTTATTTGCGGAAAAACGCCAAATAGAACTGAAACAAGCCCCATGGACATTAATCCGCCAAGCAGAAAAAAGACGAGCAGTTCATAGATCGAAATGTTTCGCGGAATATTCAGTTCCCACAAAAAAATCATCAGAATTACAGGGATGATCAACGGTGGAATAATTAGCGCCATTATGTATGTTCCGGCGTTTTTCAGTCCAAAAAGGAAGAACACAGCATATAGGAGTGCAATTAAGGCGACACCGGCTTTCAGCAGCGGATAAAATACCCACGGCTTATGCCATTTTTGCAGCATATTCGCTTCATTTGCCGAATCCATTGAAGTTCCTGCCAGCAATGCGTACTCCAGCTCAGCTTTGCTGTGAGGTTTGCGGAAATCTGAAAGGATCTCTTTCCATGTGATCTTTTCGATATCTTCCTGCGCCTCTCGATAGAATGTCGTGTTTCCCATATCCTACCCTCCATCAACTTCTGGGAAGATTTGAGCCATGCCGATCAATGACAAACTCCTGCGAGTGGGAACCGATATAAAGATGATCTCCCATGCGGATCGGGATATCTTGCTGTGCAGGAAGCTTCTGCATCTGCCCGCGTTGCAGATAAGTACCGTTGCTGGAGCCAACATCCCGGACGTAGAGCTGCCCTGCACGATAAAGAATCTCACAGTGCACACCGCTGACACCGGGCGTTCCGCTCGGATAAACGATGTCGTTCCGCGCCGGGTCGCGTCCGATGCGGATGCGCTCCGTTATCGCAAATCGCCTTCCCTGATAAGTGCCCTTTACACCTTGCAGCCGGAAGCCGCTATCGACTTTATTATAAGGAGTTGGAACCGGCTGAGGGGCGGGGATGGGGTGAGGTGCCGGTTGCGGTGCAGGAGAAACGGGTATCGGTCGGGAAGCACCCGAACGCTTTTTTGCTGCAATAACAACCGCCGCCGCAATCAGTGCAACGCCCACTGCAACGGCCAGAATGATCGGGATGGAGTGATTGGAACCCGGCGTGCAAACATCGTATGCAATGCCTAAGTCGTCAAGCGCGTCCATTGCGTAGTCAATGTAAATGGAAGCAGACCATTCACTATTGTTATCACCGAAACCATAGGTGTTGATGCCGATGACTGCACCGTCTTCGTTGATCAACGGTCCGCCCGAATTGCCATGATTGATATGCGCATCATGCTGAATAACGCTTGTATCGCCTTCTATGCTCATCACTGTAAACCGTGAGATAACACCGCGTGTTACAGTAATATCTTTCAAATCAGCTGGCATATAAGCAGAATTAGCCTTGTCGCTGCTGCCGGGATAGCCGAGCGCATAGACCGTACTGCCTTGTTTTGCATACTCGCTGGGGCAAAGCGGCAAAGCGGTGCGCTCCGTTACAACACGTTCTGCCTGCAAAATTGCGATATCCGGGTAGCCCGTAGTCGTATAGAGGACTTTACAGGGAACAAGATAATCCTTGTCTACTCCATTGCCTTCAAACGCTTTAGTGCTTAAGACAAGATACACCTCTGTCGGAGGAGCGTCCGTTACGGCGACATGCCAGTTTGTTACAAAAATGTCGCTTGACTTTCCGCTTTTTCCCACAGCGAACCCCGTTCCCTGATAAATTATTCCGGTTTTAGGCGTATCGGCATCTTGCACATAGATTCGTACAACACCGTTGCAGGCTTCCTCGACCACAGAACCGTCCGCACCGGTGCTGCCCACCGCAAAGCTGGAAACAGCACAATACGCACAGATCAGGACAGACAACGTAACCGCCAAAAATATCTTATTGTAATTTTTCATGTTCCTTCCTCCGGCCTTTTTCTAAAAAACAGCGGCATCAACAACATAATTCCAGTTATGTTGTTGATGCCGCTACTTGTTTGAGCGACTTTAAGAAATAAAAAAAGACTGTATTCCCCAAAAGTGCGCAAAAGTACTACCTATCCGAAAAGCTGCACAGAAATTCAGGCGTTTGTGAGATGGCATAAGTGCATTTTGCTTGTGAATTTGTTGCGATAGTGATATAATTGTAAAAAATAGTCGCTATTGACGACATAACTGGAATTATGTAACAATAAGACCAAGTTTCTCGATTTGCTGTGCATGGACACTACCGCACTCGGCTGTGTAGATACGGGTAGTAGCAATGTTAGAATGTCCTAAAATGTCAGCCAGTCGAGACAAATCATGCTCTACGGAGTAAAAAGTCCGGGCAAACAAATGCCGGAGATTATGGGGGAACACCTTTTTAGGGTCAACGCCTGCACTTTGGCACAGGGCTTTCATATCTCGCCAGATGTTGCTACGGTCAAGAGGTCGGCCCGTCCGGGTAGTAAACACCGCGCCGCTGGTTTTGCCTTGTTTATGCAGATAAACCGTTAACAGCTTGCGTAGACCGTTTGGCAGAAACACGATGCGCCGCTTGCCCTTGTTGCTGATTTCAGCTCTTCCAAGATGTACGGCTTCCACTGTGATAAAGCGCAGTTCTGACACACGGATGCCTGTGGCGCAGATCGTTTGGATTACCAGTGCAAGACGCTCATTCTCTTGGATTTTTGCAGCGTTCACAAGGCGAATGTACTCATCGTGGGAAAGCTCTCGGCTTTCATCCGTAAAGATTGATTTCTGGATTTTGAGCAGGTTTACTTTCAAATTCTGCCAGCCCATGAATGACAGATAACCGTTTACGGCAACCAACATTGAATTGACTGTTGTGGGTGTAAAAGAAGCGACAAGTGTAGACTTCCATTCGATTAAGCCTGCTTTGGTCAGCGGCTTTCCGTTGAGATAATTTAGGAATGTCGTCAAATCATGGGCGTATTTACTGATCGTATGGCTGCTTCGCTCGGCCTCCCGTAGATGGGTCAGATACTTTTCAATGAGAGTGGGAGACAGAGAAGGATACTTCTTCGACATAACAATTCTCCTTTCCAAATGGAATAATCCTATTGTAGCAAAAGTGAAAAGAAAATATCAGACGGCAAGGCTGTCGGGGAAAATGACCGACCGATGGCCTTTTTGCTATGCCCGAAAGCCGTGTTTATGTACAACTTAATACAAAACGGCCTGAACCCTGTACAATACAGGATCCAGACCGTTCAGGCTATCTCGTTTTAAATTCTAACTTTTGGGGGTGCGTCCGTGTACAGGTGAATCCGTCTGTTCAGGCAAAAAGAAAAGCACGAGAGCAAGATCTCGTGCTTTTTTGTATGGGCCAGGCAGGACTTGAACCCGCGACCAAGCGGTTATGAGCCGCCAGCTCTGACCAGCTGAGCTACTGGCCCGTATGGGTGCTGCATTGCTGCAACACGCACTAGGGTGTATCTGAAAAGTCGAAAATTTAGTCTATTTCTACAAGCACAGCTGGATTTTGCGTTAAACAGCCTTGAAATCCACAAAGGATTCCTGCGGCTATTTGCCTTAAATCCCGCTTGTGCTTGCGAAATACTCGTTATTTTCTTTGTTTTCAGATACACCTTAGTATAGCAAAAAATGCGCAAAAAGGAAAGCATTTTCCGCAAAAATCATTTGGTGCGGCGGGCATCCAGCTTTTGCAGCATGAATTCGTCCAGCATGGCGGGCGGGAACAGCGGCTCTTTGTAGCCAAAAGCCTCCCGGATAAAGATCAAAGTCACCACGGTCTGACGGCCGGGGTCCAGCCGCAGGGTGTACAAAGTGTCCAGCGGCTGCTGGCTGGGCTGGTGCAGCGTCAGGTGCAGCATAAAGCCGCCGTCGTTCTCCCGGCGGCACTCGTAGGCAAAGAGGTCGGTGTCGCTGTGGGCGTCCAGACGGTCGAAGCATTCGTCCAGCGCAAGGCTGGTGCGGAACTCGGACAGGCCGGCGGGGCCGTACTGGCTGCGGCGGTTTGTCTCCCGCCGGGAGAGCAGGTACACGATGATGCCCAGCGCACAGGCTAAAAGACAGACGGAAACGACAGCGTTCATGGAAAGACCCTCCCCAAAAGAGTTTTCCTTATTGTAACACAACCTGCGGGGGTTTGTGCTATAATATTTACAATTCTTTTTTAAATTTTTCTGTAAGCCGGGCGCAAACGCCCGAGGGAGGGCTTCATGAAGCTTAAATTTACACGCAAGACATGGTATTTCTTTTTACTGGCTGCGGCGGCAGTGTCCATGCTGGGCGGCTTTGCCGTGCTGGGCGGGATGGATTTTTCCGGGCTGGAAATGGTCGTGTTCTGCCTTACCGGCATCGCAGTGCTGTTTCTGGCGGCGCAGAAGGGCGCACCGGCAAGGGAAAAGCGCAACTACACCGGCGTGTTCGTGGTGCTGATGCTCAGCAAGCTGGGTGCCAGCGGCTGGGCGGGCGATATCTGCTCGGCGCTGGTGTGGCCCGCTTTGCTGGCAACGGAGTACGAGCGCGGCAGACCCATCCAGCGGCAGCTGCAGCTGGTGAGCGCCGCCGAGGTGCTGCGGCTGGTGTTCTGGATGCTGACCAAGTACGCGGGCATGAGCGGCCTTGCTTTCTGGACGAATATCATGTTCGTGCTGCTGACCTGTGCCCGGGGCTGGGCGGGGCTTACCCTTTATAAGACGCAGGAGGAGACCCTGTGACCCAGCGCCGCAGGACGTCTAAAGCCAAGGCAAAACGCCGCTTCGGCCGCAGAGCCTTTCTGGCTGGTGCGGGCGCAGCAGCCTGTGCGGCAACGGGGTGGTATCTGCGGCAGAAAAGCGATGCAGACCATACCGCCGCTTCCGGGCAGGACACGCCCCCGGCACCCAACCCCGCCCTGCCCGCCGGGGAGTGGCGGGCGGTGTGGGTGAGCTATCTGGACTGGGCGCTGCTGGATTTTTCCACCGAGGATACCTTCCGCGCCGGGGCGGCACAGCTGCTGGACAACTGCGCCGGGCTGGGGCTGAACACCGTGCTGGCACAGGTGCGCCCCTTCGGGGATGCACTGTACCGCAGCAGTCTGTTCCCGTGGAGCCATCTGTGCACCGGGGTGCAGGGCAAAGACCCCGGCTTTGACCCGCTGGATGTCTTTCTTACCGAGGCGCACCGCCGGGGCATCGGGGTGGAAGCGTGGGTCAACCCCTACCGTCTGCGCTCCTCGGCGGCGATGCCGCCGAATCTGGCGGAGAATAATCTGGCAAACCTCCACCCGGACTGGCTGTGCACCGCCGGGGAGGGGCTGTACCTGAACCCCGCCGTGCCCGCCGCCGCAGACTATGTGGTGCAGGGGGTGGCAGAGCTTGTGCAGAACTACCCGGTGGATGGCATCCACTTTGACGATTACTTTTACCCCACCACCGATGCCGCTGTGGACGCGGCGCAGTTTGCGGCAAGCGGCGCAGCCGACCTTGCCGCGTGGCGGCGGCAGAACGTCACCGCGCTGGTGGCGCAAGTGCACCGCACGGTAAAGGCGGCAGACCCCACCCTGCGGTTCGGCATCAGCCCGCAGGGCAACCCGGACAACGACCTTGACCAGCAGTACAGCGATGTGACCGCATGGCTGGCGGCGGGCGGGGAAGAGAAGGTCATCGACTACCTCTGCCCGCAGGTGTACTGGGGCTACGGCTTTACCCTGCACTCCGGCAGCACCCGCTTTGCCTTTGAAAACATCGTCCCGGCGTGGCTTAGCTACCCCCGGGCGGGGGATGTGGCGCTGTACTTCGGGCTGGGTGCGTACCGGGTGGGCACCGGGGACGGCGGCGCGAACCCGGACAGCGTGTCCGGCTGGAGCACCGGCAGTGCGCTGGCGGCACAGGCGGAGGACTTGCGGCAGCAGGCGGCTGGCGGCTGGGCGCTGTACCGCTACGGCAGCCTGTTCGGGCCGGAGGCTCCTGCGCTGGCCGAGGCCGAGTGCGCGGCGCTGCGGGCGCTGAATAAGTGAAAATTTGTGCAGAAACAGGCGGCAAACCGCACAAAATAAACACAGGTATCTTGTGCAGAGCGGCAAAATGCGGTATACTTACCCTGTATCTGCCCGTTGGCAGAGACGCACGAAAAAGAAAAGTTTCTTTGTTTCTATGAGGAAAGCTATGAAGATGAAAAAACAGCTTTTGGCACTGCTGCTGGCGGCGGTGATGGTGCTTAGCCTGACCGGCTGCAAGGAGACCCTGAAAAAGGTGACGCAGAAGGTGACAGGCCACTCCGAGGAAGTGCAGGAGGAGGACACCACCCGCTGGGCGGAAGCCACCACCGACCCGCTGATCATTCAGGGCATTGCGGATGCCTCGGCAAAGTATGCCACCGCCACCGCAGACGGCTGCCTGTACGCGGTATTCAACGGCATCTGGAGCCGCAACACCGGCTACTTTACCGTGCCGGGCGGCAGTGTGAACATCATGGCCTGCGGCACCGCCGAGGGCACCCAGAAGTTCAAGGTGGCACTGTGGAAAAAGGTGGACGGCGGCGCAGCGTATGTGCCGGACAGCACCTACTACGTCAAGACCGACGGCACCGACTACCGCTGCACCATTTCCGGGCTGGACCCGGCAGCGCAGTACCGCGTGACCATCTCCTATGATTCCAGCCGGTACTACCTGTACGGCCTGCTGAAGGTGGAGGGCATTGCCGGATGACGAACCAGACGAAAAATTCAATGCTACTGATGCTGTGCGCCATGATCTGGGGCACAGCCTTTGTGGCGCAGAGCGCCGGTTCCGGCATGGGTGCGTTCTCCTTTCTGGCGGGGCGCAGCTGGATGGCGGTTCTGGTGCTGATCCCCACGGTCAAGGCGTTTGACGCCTTGCACCGCCGGCAGGGCAAGCCGGACGGCAAACCCAGGACCGCAGCCGAGCGCAAGTTGCTGCTGAAGGCCGGGCTTGTGTGCGGCACCCTGCTGTTTTTAGCCAGCGCGGCGCAGCAGCTGGGCATCACGCTGGACCCCTCCACCGCAAAGGCGGGCTTTCTGACCGCCATGTATGTGGTGCTGGTGCCGGTGTTCGGCCTGTTTCTGGGGCGCAAGGGCAGCGCGCAGCTGTGGGTGAGCATGGCCATTGCCGTGGTGGGACTGTACCTGCTGTGCATGAAGGACGGCTTTGGCAGCATCCAGAGCAGCGACTGGCTGCTGCTTTTGTGCGCGGTGCTGTTCAGCTTCCAGATCATGGCGGTGGATCACTTTTCCCCGCAGATGGACGGCGTGCGCCTGAGCCTTGTGGAGTTTTTTGTGGTGTCGGTGGAAAGCACCGTGGCGGCGGTTTTGTTCGAGCAGCCTGCCATGGCAGAGTTCGTCACCTTCGCCGGGCCCATCCTGTACTGCGGCATCATGTCCAGCGGCGTGGCCTACACCCTGCAGATTCTGGGTCAGCGGGATCTGAACCCCGCGGTGGCCAGCCTGATCATGTGTCTGGAAAGCGTATTCAGCGCCCTGGGCGGCTGGCTGCTGCTGCACCAGAACCTTTCCTTGCGGGAATCTTCCGGCTGCGTGCTGCTGTTTGCCGCCGTGGTGCTGGCGCAGCTGCCCCTTGGCCGCCTGATGCGGAGCAAAGCCTGAGGTGGCGGCAAAGCCGTGCGCCCAGCTGCGCAGCGTGGAGGGCATCCAGTACGAGCTGGTGCGCAAAAAGGTAAAGCAGCTGCACCTGCGGGTGCGCAGCAACGGCACCGTGATGGTAAGCATCCCCCTGACGGCCAGTCTGGAACAGGCTGACCGTTTTGTGCTGCAAAACGCCCAGTGGATCCGGGATACCCGGGTGAAGAATATCGCTAAGCTCAACAAGGACAACGCCGACCTGCCGGACAAAGCCACGGCGCTGGCCTACTTTACCGCCATGAGCGATAAGGTCTACCCGGCCTTTGCCGGGGTGCTGGGCGGGCAGAAGCCCATCCTGAAAGTGCGCAGCATGACCAGCCGCTGGGGCGTGTGCTGCCCGGGCAAGCGGCAGATCACCCTTGCTTTGCAGCTGTATAACCAGCCCCCTGCGGCGCAGATCTATGTGGTAGTACACGAGTACTGCCACTTTTTGCAGCTGAACCACAGCCCGGCCTTCTGGGCGGAGGTGGAAAAGCTGCTGCCGGACTGGAAAGCCCGGCGGGAGCTGCTGAAAAAATAATCTATCGTAAAAACGGAGGGAAGTTCCCTTGGAAAACGAAAAAAAGACCGGCGATAAATATTCCAAACTGGCCGGCAATACTCTGATTTTTGCAATCTCCAGCTTTTCATCCAAGCTGCTTACTTTGATCGTACAGCCCTTTCTGACCTACGCCATGGCGGAGATCTCGGATCTGGGTCTGTCCAAGATTTTGAGCCAGTACGCCAACCTGCTCATCCCCTTTGTGTCCATGGGAATGTCCAACGCCATCATCCGCTTTGGTCTGGACAAGGGCAACAGCGAAAAACAGGTGTTTACCAACGGCCTGCTCACCATTCTGGGCGGCTTTGGCATTCTGGTGCTGTGCTGGCCGGTCACCCAGTTTTTGCCGGATATGGCGCAGTACGGCCTGCTGATCTACATTTATGTGCTCATGAGCTGCCTGCGCACCCTGTGCACCCAGTTCGTGCGCAGCCGCCAGTGGAACAAGCTTGTGGCAGTGGACGGCGTGCTGTGCACCGTGGCCACCATGGCGTTCTATGTGCTGTATCTGGTGGGCTTCAAGTGGGGTGCCAACGGCTATCTGCTTGCCATCATCAGCGGCGACCTGACCAGCGTGCTGTTTTTGCTGTTCACCGGCAAGCTGTGGAACTATGTGGAGCTGAAGGGCATCAACAAAAAGCTGTGGCGGCAGATGCTCAACTTCTCGCTGCCCATGATCCCGGCGCAGATCAGCTTCTGGATCATCAACGCTTCCGACCTGTTCTTTGTGCGCGAGATGTGCGAAGGACTGGACGGGCGCACCGGCAACGCATGGAGCGGTCTGCTTTCCACCGGCTACTTCCTGCCCACCATCCTGACCACGCTGGGTCTGATCTTCTACGATGCGTGGCAGCTTTCCGCCGTCACCGAGGAGGAGGGTCGCGCCCGGTTCTTTACCCAGATCTTCCGCACCTATTCCAGCGTGCTGTTCTGCTGTGCGGCGGGCATTATCTGGCTGTGCCGCCCGGTGATGCACGTCATGAAGTCCAACTACTACTACGCATGGCACTTTGTACCGTTTTTGGTGCTGGCCTCCACCTGCAGCTGCTTCAACCAGTTCATGAACAGCGTGTACGTTGTGACCAAAAAGTCTGACCGCAGCATGGTCACCATGATGGCGGGCGCTATCAGCAACTGCATCATGAACTACTTTTTCATCAAGCTGTGGGGGCCTGTGGGCGCGACCTATGCGTCCTTCCTTGGCCTTGCGCTGGTGTTCACCCTGCGTGCGGTGGACGCCCGCCGCATGATCGGGATGCACGTCCACCCGGGGCGGGTGCTGGCAAACGCCGCCGCGCTGGTGTTCGAGGCCTTTGTGCTGCTGGCAGAGCCGCCGCTGTACGGACTGTGGACAGGGCTGATCACGCTGGCGGTCATCCTGTACAACTTTGCGGGCGTATGGGCGATGGCGCGGGTGTTGCTGCCCCGCCTGCTGGGCCGCCGTGGCAAGGCGCTGGTAGCCGCCGTGGACGACTGGCTGAAGCCGAAAAAGGCGTAAAACGGAAAATTTATTTATGATTTCGGAATACCGGAGCGTCTGCGGACGCTCCGGTATTCCATTTTCACGGGGAAGGACATAAAGGGAAGTAATATATTTTTACAATTTATGGAATTTGCTCAAGTTTTTTCCTTCTGGCGGTTGACGGCATCCCCCGGAATCCGTATACTATAAATATATCTTGTACAAAAGTGTACAAACAGGATACAGACGAAAGGCGGTGGACATCATTCTCAGACGATCGCTCCCCAAGCTGCGGGAAAAGCTTTTGGAGGCGCTGCAGGCGGTGCTGCCCATTGTGGCCATTGTGCTGGTGCTCTGCTTCTCGGTAGCACCGGTGTCGCCCAGCATCCTGCTGTGCTTTTTGCTGGGCGCTGCCATGATCGTGGTGGGTATCATGTTCTTTACTCTGGGTGCAGAGATGAGCATGACCCCCATGGGCGAGCGGGTAGGTGCAGTCATCACCCGCAGCCGCAAGCTGCCCCTCATCCTTGTGCTCGGCTTTTTGCTGGGCTTCCTTATCACCATCTCCGAGCCGGACTTACAGGTGCTGGCAGATCAGGTGCCCTCCATCCCCAGCGGCACCCTGATCCTTTCGGTGGCGGCGGGCGTGGGCCTGTTTCTGGTCTTTGCCTTCCTGCGTATGCTCATCGGCATTGCGCTGCCAAAGCTGCTGGTGCTGTTTTACGGCATCATCTTTCTGCTGGCGGCCTTTGTACCCAAAGAGTTC
The DNA here is from genome assembly GCA_934525325.1 of uncultured Faecalibacterium sp. Lineage (GTDB taxonomy): Bacteria > Bacillota > Clostridia > Oscillospirales > Ruminococcaceae > Faecalibacterium. Next base: position 6,637 of record CAKSZE010000009.1, on the reverse strand, counting down.
CTTGCCGTGGCGTTTGACTCCGGCGGCGTGACCACCGGCCCCATGACTGTGCCCTTTATCATGGCGCTGGGCGTGGGCGTTTCCTCTATCCGCAGTGACCGCCACGCGGCGGACGACAGCTTTGGCTTGGTGGCCATGTGTTCCATCGGCCCCATTCTGGCGGTGCTGACGCTGGGCATCGCGTTCCGCGCAGCGGACAGCACCTACATCCCGCCTGTTCTGCCGGAGGTGGCAGACTCGGTAGAACTGTGGAAGCTGTTCCGGGAAGGTCTGCCCACCTATCTTGCCGAGATCGCCCGCTCGCTGCTGCCCATCGTGCTGATGTTCGGGGCATTTCAGCTCATCGCCCTGCGGCTGGACCGCCGCACGCTGGGGCGCATCGGCGTGGGTCTTGTGTATACCTATATCGGCCTTGTGCTCTTTTTGACCGGCGCAAACGTGGGCTTTATGCCCGCCGGTAACTATCTGGGGCAGGTGCTGGCAGGCAGCGGGATGCGCTGGGCGCTCATCCCCATCGGTATGCTCATCGGCTACTTCATCGTCAAGGCCGAGCCTGCGGTCTATGTGCTGAACAAGCAGGTGGAAGAGGTGACCGACGGCGCCATCTCGGCGCAGGCCATGGGTCTGGCGCTTTCCGCAGGCGTGTCCATCTCGGTGGGTCTTGCCATGGTGCGGGTGCTGACCGGCATCTCCATCCTGTGGTTCCTTGTGCCGGGCTATGTGTTCGCCATCAGCATCTCCTTTGTGGTGCCTAAGCTGTTCACCGCCATCGCATTCGACGCGGGCGGCGTGGCTTCCGGCCCCATGACCGCCACCTTCCTGCTGCCGCTGGCGCAGGGTGCCTGCGTGGCAGTGGGCGGCAATATCGTGACTGACGCTTTCGGCGTGGTGGCGATGGTCGCCATGACCCCGCTCATCACCGTGCAGATGATGGGTCTGGTGGCGCAGCTGCGCACCCGCAAGGCACGGACGGCGCAGCCCGCTGCGGTGCTTGCTACTGTGTTTGCAGACCTGCCGGATGACGCCATTATCGAGCTGTAAAGGAGGCAGAACGTGAGCAGTTTGTTTTTGATGATCACCATCACCGACCGCCGCTCTACCGACGGCTTTTTGCAGCTGTACAAAAGCCACGGCGTAACGGTAAGTATGCGCACCGTGGGCTCCGGCACGGCGGTGCAGGAGACACTTTCCACCCTTGGGCTGGAAAAGACCGAAAAAGCGGTGCTGCTGGCTGTGGTAACGGCAGAAAGCTGGCAGAAGATCCAGAAGGATCTGCGCCGCAAAATGCAGATCGATGTGCCGGGCACCGGCATTGCGTTCATTGTGCCGCTGAGCAGCATTGGCGGCAAACGGGCGCTGATGTTCCTCACCGAGCACCAGCCCCTTACATGGAAGGAGGAGAGCACCTTGAAGGATACCCGCTATGAACTGCTGCTGGTGGTGGCAAATCAGGGCTACACCGGCTCCATTATGGACGCTGCCCGCACCGCCGGTGCAGGCGGCGGCACGGTGATCCACGCAAAGGGCACCGGCATGGAGGGTGCAGCCGCCTTTCTGGGCGTGGAACTGGTGAACGAAAAGGAGCTGGTGCTCATCGTCAGCCGCACCAGCCAGAAAAACACCATCATGAAGGCCATTATGGAAGGGGCAAACCCCAAGGCGGGTGCTATCGTGTTCTCGCTGCCGGTGACCGATACCGCCGGTCTGCGGCTGATGGAAGAGGACGAAGCCCAGCCGGAAGCTGCCCTGTGACCCCTTAAAAATCGCTCCCGATATCCGCATTTATCGCCGAAGGCTTGATAAATGCGGATATTTTCGTTATCATAGTAGAAGATACTTCAACTACAAACAAAGGAAGATGAAGATGACGCAATTAACACGCAAGCAACAGCAGCTCTTTAGCGCCCTGTCCATCGTGGTGGGCAACGCGATGTATGCGCTGACTGTGGTATTATTTCTGATGCCCTCCGGCCTGATCACCGGCGGTGCCACCGGTATCGCACTGGCTTTCAACAAGGTCACCGGACTGCCGGTGTCCGCAGTGCTGTTCGTAGTCAACATGGCCATGCTGCTGCTGGGCTGGTGGGTGCTGGGACGCCGCTTTGCCCTGAACACCATGGCAAGTACGGTGCTCAGCCCCTTTTTTATGGCGCTGTGGGAGCGCCTGCTGGGCAATCTTGTGCTGACCGATGATCTGGTGCTGAACACCGTATTTGCGGGCTTTGGCATCGGCATCTCGCTGGGTATCACCATCCGCGCCGGTGCTTCCACCGGCGGCATGGATATCCCCCCGCTGGTGCTGAACAAGTGGTTCCACCTGCCGGTATCCAGCACCATGATGACCTTCGACTTTCTCATTCTGGCGGCGCAGGCGGCGTTCAGCCCGGTGCGGCAGTCCCTGTACGGCGTGGTGATGGCCATCATCTACACCGTCGTGCTGGACAAGGTGCTCATGCTGGGCACCACCCGCACCGAGGTAAAGATCATCAGCGCCAAGTCCGACGAGATCTGCGCGGCTATTTTTGCGCAGCTGGACCGCGGCGTGACCATCCTGCACGGTGAGGGCGGCTACCTGCGGGAGCCGGAATCGGTGCTGCTGAGCGTGGTCTCCAACCGGCAGCTGCCAAGGCTGGAAAAGCTGGCGCACACCATCGACCCCACCTGCTTTATGATCGTGAGCCACGTTACCGAGGTAAGCGGGCGCGGCTTCTCGCTGGAAAAGGACTATCAGGCAGAGGAGTAAGCAGATTTCCGCAAGGCTCTTGCAAAACTGCCCCGGTTTGGGGTATAGTATAGAGGAACAGTAGGTTATACTGTATCTCACCCAAAACAGAAAGGAAAAGCTATCATGTTTGATATTTTCAATATGCTCAAAAAAGAGGAACACACCGCACCCAAGCAGGTGACCCGTGATACCATCATCGGCGACATTCTGGATATGGACCAGAGCACCGCACCCTACTTTATGGAGATCGGGATGCACTGTCTGGGCTGCCCGGCTTCCCGTGGCGAGACCATCGAGGAAGCCTGCGAAGTGCACGGCGTGAACTGCGACGAGCTGCTGGAGAAGCTGAACACCCATCTGGCAGCCAAGAAGGCCTGAGTGCTGCCCACACTGGATGCGCGTCTGACCGCAGCGGCAGAGCTGGTGCGCCCGGGACAGCCGGTGGCGGACATCGGCTGCGACCACGGTAAGCTGACGGCGGTGCTGGCGGCTTCGGGCAGGTACCCGAAGGTCATCGGGGCAGACCTGCGCCCCGGCCCGCTGGCAAAGGCAAAACAGACGCTGGAAAATGCAGGTTGTCTGGACCGCGCTGAGCTTCGGCTCGGCGACGGTCTTTCTGTGTTGTCTGCCGGGGAGGTGGGCAGCATCGTGCTGGCAGGCGTGTCGGCACAGACCACATGGGAGATCATCGAAAAAGCGCCGTGGGTGTCCGCCGTGGGCGGGCCGCGCCTTGTCATGGTGCCCGCCACCCGGCACAGCGAGCTGCGCCGCTGGCTGTGGCAGCACGGCTTTGCCCTTGTAGCCGACCGCCCGGTGCAGGCCGCAGGCCGCTGGTATGCGGTGATGGCGGCAGAGTACACCGGCGAGGTGACCGAGCCCACCTTTACCCAGTGCCTGCTGGGAGATACCGGCCGCTGGCCGGAGGGTGCGGGCTACGCCGCATGGCAGCGGGCAAAGCTGCCCCGGATGCGGCTGGGCGTGCCGGACGGCAGTCCGCTTGCCGCAGAGATGGATGCCATTCTGAAAGAGGGAAACTGAAATGACCACGGTACAGCAGGTATACGAAGTAATGCAGCGGCTTGCCCCGCCGGAGCTGGCAGAGCACTGGGATAACCCCGGCCTGCTGGTGGACTGCGGCGGCGAGGTGCGCCGGGTGCTGGTGACGCTGGACATCACCCCGGAGGTGGTGGCAGAAGCTGCGGCAAAGCAGTGCACGGTCATTGTGGCGCACCACCCGGTCATCTTTGACCCGCTCAAGCGGCTGTGCCCCGCCGATGTGCCCTATCAGCTGGTACAGGCGGGCATTTCTGCCATCTGTATGCACACCAATCTGGATGCCGCCGAGGGCGGGGTGAATGATGTGCTGGCGGACCTTTTCGGCATCCGGCAGCGCACCGTTTTTGCAGACGGCTGCGGCCGGGTGGGGGACATCGACCCCATCACCGTGCCGGAACTGGCGGCACTGGCGCAGCACAAGCTGGCTGCCCTGTGCAACGCGCCGGACACCGGCGCAGCGGTGCAGGTGAAGTTTGCAGATGCCGGAAAGCCGGTGCACCGGCTGGCGGTCATCAGCGGCGCGGGAGGCAGTCTGTTTGCTGAAGCCATCGCCGAGGGTGCGGATTGTCTGCTGACCGGCGAAGCCAACCACCACCATGCGCTGGACGCCAAGCGGCTGGGGCTTTCCCTCATTGCGGCAGGGCATTACGCCACTGAGTTCCCGGTGACCGCCGCCGTGGCATCTGCCCTGCGCACCGCCCTGCCGGAACTGGAGGTGCTGGTAAGCACCGAGAACCGCGACCCGTATACTTATTTATAAAGAACTATGAAACCGTAAGTCAGGAAAATCCTTGGATTTTTCTGACTTACAATTCTATAGAACAACGAACGAGGTAACATTTATGGCACTGGATGCCGCGACACTGGCGCTGACGGCAGAGGAACTGAAAGCCACCCTGACCGATGCCAAGATCGCAAAAATTTTTGAACCGACCCGGGATGAGCTGGTCATCACCCTGCGCACCCGCACCGATACCTATGCGCTGCTGCTGTCTGCCCGCAGCGGCTCTGCCCGGGTGTGCCTGACCGAGGAGACCTTTGAAAACCCCGAGACGCCGCCCTCCTTCTGTATGCTCATGCGCAAGCACCTGACCGGCGGCAGACTGCTGGACGTGCACATGGAGCCGGGCGACCGCATCGTCTACTTTGATTTTCAGTGCACCAACGAGATGGGCGACCTTGTGCGCAACACCTTGTGCGCTGAGCTGATGGGGCGCTACTCCAACCTTGTGCTGGTGCAGAGCGGCAAGATCATCGACGCCCTCAAGCGGGTGGATTTTGAGGACAGCGATGTCCGGCAGCTGCTGCCGGGCTTGCCCTACACCACGCCCCCTAAGCCCGCCCGCCCGGATTTTCTGCTGGTGAGCAGTGCGTCCATCGTGGCAGCAGCCTGTCAGCGGGAGCTGCCGGTGGCAGATGCTTTGAACAAGACGGTGGCCGGCGTAGGGCCGGTGGTCTGCCGCGAAGCCGCATGGCGCGCCTTTGACGGGGAACATCTGCCCGCCAACGAGCTGACCGATGCCCAGAAGCGCAGCCTGATGGCGGCAATCGACGAACTGAAGGAACTGCACGCGCAGGGCGGCTGTCCGTGCAGCGTCACCGCACCGGACGGCAAGCCGGTGGAGTATACCTTCTTCCGTCCGCAGCAGTACGGCGAGCAGTACACCATCCGGGAGTGGCCGTCCTTCAACGCGATGCTGGAGGGCTACTACGCCGAGAAGGATCGCGCCGAGCGGCTGCGCACCAAGAGCAAGGAGCTGCACAAGGCGGTGCACAATATGTACGACCGCGCCCTGCGCAAGCAGGCAGCCCGGCAGGAGGAACTTGCCGCCAGCGGCAAAAGCGAAAAGCTGCGCCTGTACGGCGAGCTGCTGTCTGCCAACCTCTATCTGGCGCAAAAGGGCATGAAGAGCCTGACTGTGCCCAACTGGTACGATGAGGGCAAAGAGGTGACCATCCCGCTGGATCTGCGGTTCAGCCCCAGCCAGAACGCCCAGAACTTCTTCAAGAACTACAAAAAGAAGCAGACCGCCGCCCGGATGCTGGTAGACCTGCTGGCAGAGGGCGAAAAAGAGATCGCCTATCTGGAAACGGTGCTCTACGAGGTGGAAAGCGCCTCCGGCGAAGCCGCCCTGAACGAGATCCGCATGGAACTGAAAAATCAGGGCTACCTGAAATACTACAAGCAGCGGGACAAAAAGCAGAAGCCTGCGGACTTCCTGCGCTATACCTCCAGCGACGGCTTTGAGATCTTGGTAGGCCGCAACAACGCCCAGAACGACAAGCTTACCCTGCACACCGCCCGGGGCAAAGACCTGTGGTTCCATGTGCAGAAAGCCCCCGGCAGCCATGTTGTGGTGATGAGCCGGGGCGAGGACATCCCGGACACCACCAAGCAGGAAGCGGCGGAGCTGGCGGTCATCCATTCCAGCGCCTACAAGGCAGGCACCGGCGCCAAGGTGGCGGTGGACACCACCGAGGTGAAGAATATCTGGAAGGCAAACGGCGCCAAGCCCGGCATGGTGCTGTACGAGGTGTACACCACCGTCTATATCACCCCGCGGGATGGGCTGGAAGAGCAGCTGAAGAAGAAATGATTTGAAAAAGGGGTTCTGAAAAGCCCGCGGGCTTTTCAGAACCCCTTTTTCACGGAAGGAAGTTTCCCCTATATAATAGGTATAACCCCCGCTTTTCCCGCCCATACTGATGCTGCAACGGGACGCGGGGGAGTTTTCCACCGGCAAAAAGTGCTGGGATTGTGCATCTTGCACAGAAAATGCGGCCATTGACAAAACAGAGAAAATAAAAAAGAAAAATCGTAATTTTCTGCAAAAAACACTTGCCAAATAGACGAAG
>CAKSZE010000008.1 GCA_934525325.1 uncultured Faecalibacterium sp. | reverse complement strand
AAGTCGAAGCACAAAAAAGCTAGCGCTGCGCCAGTCGGCGCTATCGCTTTAACGCTTTTTTCGCTTCTCCATTTATAACCCCTCAGTCGCTCCGCGACAGCTCCCCCGAGGGGGAGCAAGCACGCCCGCAGCGCCGCGCTTTCGCAGAAAGCGGTGCTGCAAATGCCGTTTCCCGTTACGACCCCTCCTGTGAAAATGCGTTTGGAGCACTCCGCAGAGCGCGACAAACGCGAAATATAAATAATAATTCCGCTATTTATGCGCAGAGCGAAGCGGAGCGCATTGTAAATCGTGATCTTGAATCGAGGCAGTATCTATGAACTACGAACAGGCAATGGAATACATCCACGCGGTACAGTGGGCGGGGCATAAGCCCGGGCTTACCCGCACCCGCACCCTGCTGGCTGCACTGGGCGACCCGCACAAAAAGCTGCAGTTCGTCCATGTGGCGGGCACCAACGGTAAGGGCAGCACGGCGGCAATGCTGGCTTCCTGCCTGCAAGCCGCCGGTTACCGGGTGGGACTGTACACCTCGCCCTTCATCAACCGGTTCAACGAGCGCATCCAGATCAACGGGCAGCAGATCCCGGACGAGGCGCTGGTGGCGCTGGTGGAGCAGGTAAAGCCCGCCGCCGATGCCATGGAGGACGTGCCCACCGAGTTCGAGATCATCACGGCACTGGGGATGCTCTATTTTGCGCAGCAGCAGTGCGATATCGTGGTGCTGGAGGTGGGGCTTGGCGGCACGCTGGATTCCACCAATGTCATTGAAAAGCCCGCCTGCGCGGTGATCACCGCACTGGGCATGGATCACGTCAAGGAGCTTGGCCCTACGCTGGCGGATATCGCCGCCGCAAAGGCCGGCATCATCAAGCCGGGCTGCCCGGTGGTAAGCTACGGCGGCGCACCGGAAGCAGACGCCGTGCTGCGCCGGGTGGCAGCGCAGCAGAATGCCCCCTTTACCGAGGTGGACTTTACAAAGCTGCAGATCACCGGCGGGGATCTGGACGCAGTTACCTTCAGCTTTGACGGGCTGGACGGGGTGCGTCTGCCGCTCATCGGCAGCTACCAGCCCCGCAACGCCGCGCTGGCCATCACCGCCCTGCGGGTGCTGCGGCAGCAGGGCTGGAACATCCCGGAAAGCGCCATCCGCACCGGGCTGGAGCAGGTGAGCTGGCCCGGGCGCTTTGAGCTGCTGCGCCACAGCCCGGCCTTTGTGCTGGATGGCAGCCACAACGCCCACGGGATGCGCGCCACGGTGCAAAGTTTGAAAGACCGCTTCCCCGGGCAGAAATTCGTCTTTCTGGTCAGCATCATGGCCGACAAGGACGTGGACGAGATGCTGGCGCTGCTGGCACCGCTGGCCGAGCGGTTCGTGACTGTGACGGCGCACAACCCCCGCGCCATGCCGGCGCAGACGCTGGCCGAGCATATCCGCGCCTACGGCTGCACCGCCGAAGCTGCGGACAGCATCGAGGCCGGTGTAGCGCGTGCGGAAGAACTGGGCGGCGAAGGCCCGGTGTGCGCACTGGGCACGCTGTATTTCTCCGGTGATGTCCGGCAGGCCTTTGCCAAAATGAATGCGGAACGATCCTGAATGGCCTTCGCAATTTTCCCCCGAATGACTTTTTCACGGGGAGGGACGCAGCGGTTGACAGGTAGCTACCTTTTGCGCCCTCCCCGTGAAAATGGCCAGCAACGACGACGACCGCCGCCAGCGACGGAAACAGGGAAGAACTGCTGGGTACCGCAACCCGATAGCGGAAGCCATTGCAAATCGTCCTCTTTTCATCACATCGGCAAACGAAAAAAGGCTACTGCACCGTGCGTGCAGCAGCCTTTTTGTATAAAATCATATCACATTCTGAACCCACGGAAGCCCCAGCCGCCGCAGCAGCAGTTGCACAGCAGATTCAGCAGGATCATGCTCCAGCACCAGCGCCCGAACCCACCGGGCTGGGCGTAGGTGGTCTGGGTGCGGTAGGTCTGGCCGGGGTTCTGCATCCGGCGCAGGTGCATCTGGTACTCGGTGTTGTTCGGGTCCAGCTGCACGGCGCGGCGGGCGTCCTGCAAAGCGTCCACGCTTCTGCCCAGACCCTGATTGGCCAGCGAGGAGAGATAATACCACCGCGCATTGCGGCCGGTCATGCCGTCCAGAACCCGGCGCGCTTCGGCGTAGCGGCCGCTGGCCACAAAGTTGCGGGCGGCCTGCATCTCCGGGGTGTCGGTGCCGGATGCACTGGGCCCGGCCTGCTGGTAGCCGCCAAAGCCAAAGCCGAAGCCAAAGGGGTCGAAGCCCTCAAACCCGTCAAAGCCATCAAAGCCGGTGTAGCCGTAGTTCTGCTGGCCGTAGCCCTGCTGCCCATAGCTCTGCCGGTTATAGCTTTGCTGCTGGTAGCCGCCGTAGGGGTTGCCGCCCATCTGGGGGCCGGTATCACCCTTGGTAATGGCATCATAGGCGGCCTGCACCTCCTTGAAGTGCTCCTCCGCCGTGGGGTCGTTGGGGTTCAAATCCGGGTGCCAGCGCTTGCACTTGGCGCGGTATGCTTTTTTGATCTCATCGTCGCTTGCGCCGCGCTGAACGCCCAGCACCTCATAGGGATCTCTCATGCTCGGTATACTTCCTCACTCATTATACTGGCGGTACAGCACCGCTGCACCGCATCCGTTTTATTTTACCGGAATATCGGCATAAAATCAAGACGCATCGGGCTTTCCGGTGCGTTTTGCGTTTTTGCAGTTGTATTTCAGCCACACGCCGGAATACAGGATGTTGCGCAGCAGGTCTGTGTCCTCCACGCAGGGCAGACGCTCAAAGTTCTGTGCGCAGCGTGCCAGCAGCAGCTCGAAGATGTCCAGCATCTCTTCCTCGTAGTCCGGGTGGGTGCTCAGCTCCCGCAGGGGATTGTACGCGCCCCGGCGCTTGTCGCGGGGCAGGTCATCGTAGGCGTCCAGCAGGTAGATGAACTTGCCCAGATGGAAGCCGATGCTGCGCAGCTCCGGTGCCCAGCGGTCCTGCCGGTAGTCGAACAGTTCCGCCATCAGGGTGCCGAAGCAGCCGGACACCGCGTCAAGGTCGGTGCTGCCGGCGGCTTCGTATTCGGCAAGCTTGGCGAGACAGGCACGGATCGCATTGCACTGGCGCGGCCAGCGCAGAGCGGCTTCGGCGGTGCTGTTGTCCAGCAGAGCGCTGTACCCCAGCGCCAGCAGATTGCGGTCGTCCTGCCATTTGTCCTGTGCGTTGTAGTAATGCAGTGCCACGCTCAGGTCGGCGCAGTAGTCGGTAGGGTCGGCGCTGCGCCAAAGTACACCGTGTACCGGGTGGATGGGGCAGCGGCTGATACCGCTGTCTGCGGGGGTCTCGCCCTCGTACAGACTGCACAGCAGAATATTCAAAAAGGTCAGGTCATAGCTCAGGCTGAACCGTCCCCGCAGCCCGTGCAAAGCGTCGATGCGGCGGCACAGCCCGCAGTAGGCCGAGCGGTAGCGGCTCTGCGCTTCGGGGCTGAGGGCGGCCCGATCCGGGATCACATATCCGAACATGGCGGCTCAGCTCTTTTTGATGAACTGGGTGCCGCAGCGCGGGCAGGAGATCTGGATGCGTCCGCGTCCCCGGGGCACGCGCAGCTTTTGGCGGCACTGGGGGCAGCGGTAGTAGTGGTACAGCTTGCGGTTGGCCCACTGCTCCTTCAGGCTGCGGAACTTGTTATTGAACCGATCCTTCAGGCTGTAAAAGCGGTAGTTCTCCTCGGTGCGCTTGGAGATGTTGCGGCTCAGGCTGCGGTAGTAGCACAAAATCAGCAGCGCCGCGCCCAGCCATGTAAACAGGGAAATGCGGGTAAGCAGCGACAGCAGCAGCATCACGATGGAACTCATGCTCAAAAACTGGTTCAGGCCATCGGTGCCGTAGCGCCCGATCATGAATTGACGGAATTTTTCTCTCATAGGTTTTCGCATCCTCTTCTCTGGGGCTTTACACACGGAAACGCAGGGCAGCAGCGCCGCCCTGCGGAATACTTTGTACCTCTAGAATATCAGCCAACCATGATAAAATTTTGAACAGACTGCAAATCTATCATGAAAGGACGAAAATTAAACGTTTTGCTCCTCCCGGCAGCGCACGGTAAGCACCGCTTCGGTGTCCAGTGCACCCTCCATGCGGCAGTGCAGCACGGCGCGTCCGGCCTTGCCGGTGGTGGCAAGGTAGGTGCCTGCCATGCCGCCCCGCAGGGGCACCACACTGGGGCCCAGAATTTTCAGCGGCCCCTCTACGGACAGGCAGACGGCTTCGCCGCAGTAGGGCAGCAGATTGCCGTTCTGGTCGATAGCGCGCAGACTGACCGCGGCACAGTCCCATGTGGGGCCGTCGGTTAGCAGAGGGTTACGCACGGTGCATTCCAGCCGGACGCTCTGCACCGGCTCCCGCACCACGGTGCGCACGGCGCGGCCATGCCACACCGCTTCGAACCGGTACACCGGCGCGGAGCTGCCCAGCACACCGATGTACTTATAGTACATCCGCATCAGCTCGTTCCAACTCAGCCGCAGTGAGAGCATTCGCGCTTTGGACAGGGGCGAAAGCGCCATGGCGTCCCGCCGCAGCTCGTTGAGGATGGCGGCAGCCTGCACGGCGGTGGCGTGATCCATGCCCTCGTACTTTTCCAGCAGGGAACCCACAAAATCGTTGATCTCGATGGGCGGGTGGGGCAGGGCGGCAAAGCGTCCCCGGCGGTCGGGGGTAAAGTCGGCCACAAAGTCGTTGCCGCGGTACAGCCGCACGCTCTCGGCGTTGGTGAACACCCAGCAGGCGGCGGCTGCGCCGCCGGGCAGGTCGCCCAGCGTCATAGCGGAGGAGACCTCCAGCACGATGTCGGAGGGGGCGCGGGGCGTTTTCTGGCTGGCGTAAACGGCGGCGGAGAGCTTCGGGTTGCGGAACAGATCCATCACGCCGTGGTAGCAGATGCGGTCGCCGCTGCCGAACTCCCGGTGGGTGTTGTAGTCGGTCATGCACCAGCCAAAACTGCCCGCCACGCCCGGCTGGGCGATGCTGTCGTTCAGCACGGCGGCGTGGTGCAGCGCCTGCACCAGACGGTGAGGTTCATCGTCAAAGGGCTTGGCGGGGAAGTTCTGTCCGCCGAACTCGCTGATAAGATAGCCCTTGCGGGTGTCGGGGGTCACGGCGGCGCGGTTCTCGCAGCCCGCGCCGCGCCCGGCGTAGGAATAATCGTTGTAGGCGTAAACGTCCTCCAGCAGTTGGCTCTTGCGGGTGCTGCGGCTGCCCGCCGTGGGGCGGGTGGGGTCCAGCCGATGGATGGCTTCGTTGGTGCGCTTATAAAAGGCTTCGTTATCGGGGCTGCCGCTGATGCGGGCACCCCACAAAAAGATGCTGGGGTGATTGCGGTACTGGCACACCATCTCCCGGCAGTTCTGCAGCGCCTGCGCCTGCCACACCTCGTCACCGATGTGCTGCCAGCCGGGCATCTCGGGGAACACCAGCAGACCCAGCTCGTCGCAGGCGTCCAGAAACGCCGGGCTGGGGGGCGCATAGCAGGTGCGCACGGCGTTGCAGCCCAGCTCCTTTTTCAGCAGCTGGGCGTCCAGCCGCTGGATGCTGTCCGGCATGGCGTAGCCCTGATAAGGGTAACTCTGGTGCCGGTCAAGGCCGCGCAGCTCCACCCGCTGGCCGTTCAGGTACAGCCCGCCCGCCACAAACTGCACGGTGCGGAAGCCGAACCGCACGGTCTTTTCATCCAGCACCCGGTCGGGCAGACCGCCGGTGCCGGGGCGGATGAGCCGCATGGTCAGGGCGTACAGGGTGGGGTGCTCCAGACTCCACGGGTGCACGTTGTTCAGTGTGCCGGTGATGGGCAGCGAAAGCTCGCCGCTGTACACCGCGCGGCTCCCGGCGGGGCTGCGGATCTCGGCCTGCAGGGTGCAGCCGACTGTCTCGCCCACGGTGGCGGTGTAGATGCGGAAATCGCCCTCCGCCTTTGCTTCAATGAACACGTCCCGCAGATAGGCAGGCTCCTTGATATCCAGACTGACGGCGCGGTAGATGCCGCCGTAGGTCAGCGCATCCAGCTGCCCGCCGAAGGGCGGGATGTTCAGATCCTCCCGGCTGTCGCAGCGCACGGCCACCACGTTTTTCTGCCCCAGTTGCAGCGCACCAGTCAGGTCTACCGTAAAGGTGGTGTAGCCGCAGCCATGGTGGAACACCCGCCGCCCGTTGCAGAACACGGTGGCATCGTGCGCCACCGCCCCGAAGGTAAGCAGCACGGTGCGGCCCAGCCACTCCTTGGGCGCAAAAAACTCCCGCCGGTAGCCGCACAGGCGCTGGTAGTCGTTTTCGTTGCAGTAATTATAAGGCAGGGGTTTGACCGTGTGCGGCAGCCGCACCGGGGTAAGGGAAAGCACCGGGCACTCCGGGCGCACCAGCGCCGGGTCAAAGGTGGGGGCGAACAGCCAGCCCTCGTTCCAATCGTAGTGTTCCATAGCAGGATCTCCGTCTGAGTGATAAGCTTATAGAGGTATGGTATCACAAAGTTATGAACGAAAAAAGCATTCGTGCCCCTTTTATGCCGGATAAGCGGAAATTTTGTGGCACGCAAAAGCTGCCGGTGGCAGGTTGCCCAATGAATGCGGGGCGAAATTGTGCAACCATCCAAAAAAGAATTGGATGGGCAGAAAAAGGGAAAAAATGGCTGAAAATGCCGCAAAAAGCGGTACAATAAAAAACGGAAGTATAGGGGTATGCTTCCGTTGCAAATAAAATAGAAAGGAATCATGAACGATGAAACGAATCCTTGCGGTGTTTCTGACACTGGCAATGGCGCTGAACATTGCGCCCGTGGCTGCTTTTGCGGCTGCGGACAGCGATGCGGCATCCATTGTTGCAGTGGACGAAACCGACGAAACTTCCTCGCCCCGGCTGGATGAGGAAACGGCGAGAGCCATTGCGTCTGACCCGTTTTTACAGGCAGCCTATGCCCAAACGGAGCAGGAGCAGACTGGACAGGCTGAGGTGGATACTTCCAATATGTCCGTAAGCGCGACCAACAGCTTTGGTCAGCTGCTGGTGAATGGCCTGGGGATGGACGGAGAGAACGGGAGTGATCTCTCATCGGAAAACCGCGTCATTGAGATCACAATGAACGGCAGTACCGCTATGGTGAAATACATTGCGAAAAAAGACGCAAACCTTGTGGTGGGCATCTATACGGATGATAGCGAACAGGAAATGATCACTAGCGGAACAGTGGCGGTACAGGCAACACCGGACAACATGGCAAGCAGTATAGTAGAAGTTCCGTTGAGTGGAGAAGTACCGGAGCACTATACCGTGAAAGGCTTTCTTCTGGACAAGGAAGATCATGCACCACTCTGCGGGGAGTACACAAATGCGTTTTACACAGAAAACGTGGAAGAGCTGGAGGGTGCTACGATCGATGATTTTGATTCAGCACGGGCGGTCAATTTGGATGATGACAGAACCACGAACTTCGGTGTTGTGAAGCAAGGCGTTATACTTCTTCAGGAGGATGAACTGGAAAACGGTGCAGGGGAAAATATTGTTGTTCTGGATGACAGTGAAAACCAGATATACCAGATCGAAAATGCAAGTACAGCGCTCCTGAACCTGAAGCAAGGGAATATCATTGTTTATAAATATGGCGAAAATAACCTTATTATTGCGCATGTTGCAGATTTTGAAATCAACGGAACCACAGTCACGATTTATGGTGACGAGGATTTTCAGTTGGAAGATGTGTTTAGTATCCTGAAAATGGATGGCGAGAACACGACGGATGAAGCGATTGTGGATACGGAGACCGGGGACGGCAAGGTGTCCTATATTGGAACGCAAGAGCTAGAAACGCTGGATAGCACAAACGATTGGGAAGGAAAAGCAGAGTTCAGCCACGTTTTCAAAATTTCAACGGATGACGGGAAAGATGAGGATTCGGAAGAAAAACCGGTTTCAGGTTCGGTTGAAGGAACTGTGTCCATCAAAGCAGCGATCAAGTTAAAGCTCCGGCTCTGCGACGACAATAAAATGGTTTCAATGTCCTTCCCGATGACAGAGAAATTTGAGCTTGAGGGCTCGGTCGAATACAAAGGAGAGGTTCTGAAATTCCCGAAGATAACCCTTCCCGTCTATGGGTGTCTTTCGGTAGGCTTTGAGCCGCAAATGGTGTTCAAGGCGAATGCATCCGTGGCCTTTAAAATGGAAAGTACTCAGATGATTGGCTTTGAATGGAGCCAAAAAGATGGCACGCAGAATATCAGTGAAGCGCCTGTTACAAGCATCAACTTCAAGTTGAGCGGATCGATCTATCTGGGCTTTGATATGGCTCCCAAGGCAGAGCTTGGCGTAGGCAAGGTAAGTCTGGTAAAGCTGAAATTCAAAGCAGAAGCCGGATTTGAACTTTCTGCAGAAGAGCGATTGGGAAATCAGGGAACAGGTCTGGATGAAATTCATGGCTGTAAAAATTGCTATGAGGGAGAATTGGAATTTAAAATAACACTTGGCGTAGGCTTAAAGATTTTGCTCTATGAGCCAAAGATCGAAATAACGCCTTTCTCCCATAGCTTTGGCAAGGCATACGCTTCAGCAGACTACGGTGATTTTGGCTGGGGCGAGTGCCCGCATGTAAAATACCGTCTGACATTGAAAGCGGGCAAAGCGGGTGCAGGTGCAACTGTGAAGATTCAGTCGAATGATTCTGACACATCGAGCCTTTATACCGAGACGATCTTGGATCCAGACGGAAACAGTACGGTCTATCTTCCGGGACGAGAATACCGGATCACTGCCAATAAGGGCAGCATGGAATTTGTAAAGACGATCAAGCTGTCCCGCGGAACTACAATAAACATCGACCTGAAACAAGGTTCTACCGGAGGAAACCCTGGAACCACAGCGCCGGACGCGCCCGATGCACCGACAAATCCGAATATTCCCACAGGCGGAACCGTGGTGGCATCCGGCAGCTGCGGTGCAGAGGGGGATAATCTGACTTGGACGCTGGACGACAACGGCTTGCTTACTATCAGCGGCACCGGTGAGATGGCGTCTGATTGTACATGGAAGGATGCTTCAGGTATCGATTACAGTAATAGTATCAAATATGTCTGGATCAAAAATGGCGTGACCAGCATAGGTGCGAATGCTTTTTCCGCACTTCTCAATAGCGAATTGATGATTGTAGAAATTCCAGACAGTGTGACCATCATTGGTGCGCACGCTTTTGAGGGCTGCAACAATTTACAGGAAATCACACTTCCGGAAAGTGTAACACGCATTGAATGGTCTGCATTCAAAAGATGCACCAATCTGGCAAGGGTCAGGATTCCTCAAAGCGTTCTCGGTATTGAATCGGAAGCGTTTTCTGGATGCGGCAGTTTGAAAGATATCTACTATTCGGGAACGAAAAATGAATGGAATAGCATTTCGATTGATTCGAGTGCTAATTATCCCCTTTTCTCTGCCACCATCCACTGCACGGATGGTGACATTGTCCCCAATACGGAAAACTCCATCACCACCGGTACGGCTTCCACCTCGGACAGCAAGTTCCAAGCCACCTTTGCCGATGCCAAGGCGGGCAAGGAGTATGTGGTGCTGGTCAGCCGCTCCGGCAGCGACCCGCTGAATGCGGACAACCTGATCTACATCAACCAGATCACGGCAGACGCCGATGGAGAATTGACTGTGCCGTTTATTACGGCGGCAGATGCGGCAGAGATGACCTATGTGGTCGCCTGTGCACAGGATGATGCACAGGTCAATCCCGGCCAGCCTGACCAGCCCGGCGGGGACGAACCCTCTTCCGGCGGTGACGGCGGCGGTGCTATTATCCTGATCGGCGGCGTAATAGCTGTGGCGGCGGTAGCCGGTGTGGTGCTGATGATGCCGGTCAAGGTGGAAGGCACTGTAAAGCTGGCCGACCAGCCGGTGGCAAATGCCACCGTACAGGTGCTGAAGGGGGATACCATCAAGGCAGAAACCGTGACGGATGCAAATGGCCACTTTACCGTTAAGGTAAAGCGCGGCGGCTATACCCTGCGTGTGCAGTGGACGGACGTCAGCGGCCAGCCCGTGACGCGCACGGTGGACTTCAAGGCACCCGATGCAAACCTGAACGTGGCGGCATAAGCTGCGCGTAACAGAAAAGCAGACCCAATAAAAAGACCGGAACGGCCTTGCCCTTCAGGGGCAGAGCGGTTCCGGTCTTTTGTGCACTTTTTAGCGGATAAAGTTGGTCATAGGGCGGGGCGGGTTCTGCGGGTGGTCGATACCGGCAGCCTTACCGGCCTCGATGCAGTGCAGCAGCCATGCCATGTTGCGGCCCAGCTCCTGCATCACGGCGCAGCCCTCGGCGTCCTGCAATACCTGCTCGGGGTTGGAGCCATGTACCATCGCCCAGTAGGAGCCGTTGACCAGCGGCATGTGGAAGAACTGGGGATACTTGACCAGCTGGTCAAGGGTGGAGGTGGTACCGGCACGGCGGGCAGAGCAGCAGACGGCGGCGGGCTTGTAAGCCAGATATTTGCCGCCCGCGTAGGCCAGACGATCCATAAAGCTTGCCATGTTGCCCGCAGCGGAGGCGTAGTGCACCGGGCTGCCGAACACAAAGGCATCGGCGGTCTTGGCCTTCTCGATGGCCTCGTTGACCACGCCGCCGAACACGCACCCGTTGCCGCTGCGGCAGCCGCCGCAGCCGATGCAGCCGCCCACGGGCTGGCCGCCGACGTGCAAAATCTCGGTTTCAATGCCCTGTGCCTTCAGCTCCCCGGCGATGAGGGAAAGGGCGGTGTAGGTGCAGCCCTTCTCGTGGGGGCTGCCGTTGATGAGCAGAACTTTCATGCTGTATACTCTCCTTTGCTGAAATGCGCCGTAAAATGCGCAATATTGCTGCTATGATTGTAGCACAAAGCCGCCCGCGGCGCAATGCGGGCTCTTGACAATGCTATGCAGTTGGGAGATAATAAAGGATACGAAAGAGTTCAAACTGGCTGCCGCGGGGGCGGCAGCTACGGCAAGGAGGTAACATCATGCGCGTGATCGCAGGAGAAGCCCGGGGCCGCAGGCTGGAAGCGCTGCCCGGCACCGATGTGACCCGTCCCACCCTCTCGCAGGTAAAGGAGGCGATGTTCAGCATCGTACAGTTTGACCTGCCCGGGGCCCGGGTGCTGGATCTGTATGCCGGCAGCGGCCAGCTGGGCATCGAGGCGCTGAGCCGGGGTGCGGCCCGGTGCGTCTTTCTGGACGAGAACCGGGAGGCCGTAAGCATCGTGATGCGCAACTGCAAGGCCTGCGGCGTGTTTGACCGCAGCCGGGTGAATATCGGCGAGGCTGCGCGGTTTTTATCGGCCTGCCGGGAGCAGTTCGATCTGGTGCTGCTGGACCCGCCCTTCCGCGGCGGCACGCTGGAAAAGATCCTGCCTGCCGTGGAAAAGTGCGTTGCCCCCGGCGGCATCGTGCTGTGCGAGAGCGAAACAGGCATCGTGCTGCCCGCGCAAGCGGGCAGTCTGACCCTGCAGAAACAGTATAAATACGGCAAGGTGCTGCTGTGGAAGTACACAAAGCCCATGCAGCCCGCCGCTGAGCAGGAGGGAGAAGCCTTATGAACGTGAACGAGCTTTTGGATACCATTGAGGATGCACTGGAAGAGAGCGCAAATGTGCCCCTTTCCGGCGGCAAGCGCATCGTGGATGTGGAGCAGATCCGGGATTATCTGGACGAGGTGCGGGCAGCTCTGCCCGGCGAGCTGCGGCAGGCGCAGCAGATCGTGAACGACCGGGCGCAGATCGTGGACAGCGCCAACGCACAGGCACAGGCCATTGTAAAAAAGGCCGAGGAGCGCGCCCGCATTCTGGTCAGCGACGCCGAGATCGTCAAGGCTGCCCAGCAGCGTGCTTCTGAGATCACCTCCGCAGCCCAGACCGAGGCGCGCACCCTGCGCCAGACCGTGACTGACTACTGCGAGAATATGCTGCGCACCACCGAGGACACCATGGTGGAAAACGCCGCACAGGTCAAAAACATCCGTAACAGCCTGCGCCAGAACGCCAAGAAAAACGGCTGATGACAGCCAACTTTCCACACAAATTCCACACATTGCGGAAAACACAGTCCCTGCGAGCAAAAATGACGGCTCACAGGGACTTTTTTTGTGGATTTTTGCGGCCAAAAGCCGCCCGAAAACCCTTGCATTCACGGGTCTGATTTGTTACAATAAAGATGTATCAGTGGGGCAAAGTGGGTAAAAGTAGGGCGCACGCCCTGAAAACGCCCCTGAAAGGGGGAGCAGCGCGTGTTTTTTGGCCGTTATGATTACACCATCGATGCCAAGGGGCGGCTGAATTTCCCCGCAAAATTCCGCGACGCCATGGGCGAGAGCTTTGTGGTGCTGGAATGGGTGGACAACTGCCTGTTCGCACTGCCCATGGAGGAAGTCCAGCGGCTGGCGGACAAGCTGGAAAGCGATGAACTGATGGACAGCTGGGCCATCTCCGGCGATCTGTTCAGCACCGCCTGCGAGGTGGCGCCGGACAAGCAGGGACGCATTCTGTTGCCCGCAGAGCTGCGCGCCTACGCCGGGCTGGAAAAGGACGTGACCATCATCGGCAACCGCAACCACGCCGAGATCTGGGCCACCGAAGTCTGGAACGCCCGCCGCGCCGCCGTGACCAACGACCAGCGCGCCGAGCGGCTGCGCAAGCTGCACCTCTGATGCAAAAATACAAAACCGAGAAAGGAGGCCGTGCCAATGGCCTTTGAAGAACAGCAGCCCTTTGACCCGGCCTCGTTTGAGCATATCCCTGTCTTGCTGAACGAGTGCCTGACAGGGCTTGCCATCGACCCGGCGGGCACCTATCTGGACGGCACCGCCGGCGGCGCGGGACATTCCCGCCAGATTGCTTTGCGGCTGGACGCCGCCAAGGGCGGCAGGCTCATCTCGCTGGATCAGGACCCGGACGCGGTGCAGACCGCGCGCTCCCGTCTGGCCGGGCTGCCTGCCACCGTGGTGCAGATCAACTTCCGCTATGCGGGGCAGGCGCTGGAACAGCTGGGCATTGAAAAGATCAACGGTGCACTGCTGGATCTTGGCGTTTCCAGCCACCAGCTGGACGATGCCGCCCGGGGCTTTTCCTACCGGGCAGACGCACCGCTGGATATGCGCATGAGCCAGCAGGGCGAGACCGCCGCAGACCTTGTGAACACCGAGAGCCGCGAGGAACTGGCCCGCATCCTGCGGGACTACGGCGAGGAACCCTACGCATGGCAGATCGCAGGAAAGATCGTGGAAGCGCGGGAAACGGCTCCCATCCTGACCACCCTGCAGCTGGCAGATACCGTAGCAAGCGCCATGCCCCCGGCAGAGCGCCGCAAGAACAAGAACCCCTCCCGCCGCACCTTTCAGGCACTGCGCATTGCAGTGAACCATGAACTGGACGCGCTGGAGGAGGGCTTGGATACCATTTTCGATCACCTTGCACCGGGCGGCCGGTTGTGCGTGATCACCTTCCACTCTCTGGAGGACCGGCTGGTCAAGAACAAGTTCCGCCGCTGGTCCACAGCCTGCACCTGCCCGCCGGAGTTTCCGGTGTGCGTATGCGGCGGCAAGGCAAAGGCAAAGCTTATCACCCGTAAACCCATTGAAGCTGACACACAGGAGTTGGAGGAGAACCGGCGCAGCCGTTCTGCCCACCTGCGTGTACTGGAAAAATGCTGAGATGCCAAAAGCACCGGCATCGTGAGGAGGAGAGGAACCATGGGTCAGCCAGCATACGATCGTAACGCGGTGCGCCGCCGCAAGGCACCGCAGCCGCAGCGCAAAGCAAACCTGCGGGTAGCAAAGGGCGGCAAGCGGCGGTTGAACCCGCTGCAGGCCGCCGTACATAACGCCATGAATCTGGTGGCGGCAGCACTGCTGGTGGGCTTTGCCATCAGTCTGCTGTGGAGCGAGGCACAGCTGGTGGAGCTGAACGATCAGATCCAGGACGCAAAGGCGCAGCTGGTCAGCGAGCAGAGCCAGTATACCTACTACAACAGCACCCTGAACAGCAAGACCAACATTGCCAGCGTGGAGGAGACCGCAGGGCGGCTGGGTCTGATGAAGGTAGACCCCAGCCAGATCACCTACATCCGCCTGGGCGAGAGCGGCGCACTGGTGCGCCGGGAATCCACCGTGCGGCAATGGACCGACTTTTTGTACACCGGCGCGGTGAACATTCTGGGCACCGTGAGATAAACGGAGAAAGCGTGCGGCAGCGCACGCTTTTTTCGGTTTATGGACACCGCAGTCTGAACAAATAACAGCGCAGGGCGTGCGGAATGCAGTGCACGCCCCGCAGGAGAAAACCAATGCAAGAACCTTTCCGTAACAAAAAAAGCAGGGGCTACCGCCTGCGTCCGGCCACTGGACGGGATCGGCTGGACAGCCGGGTGCGGCGGCTTTGCAGCCGTCTGGGCATCCTTGCGGTGGTGGTGGCGGCTGCCATCGTCATCCGCAGCCTGTATAAGATCCAGATCGTTCACGGGGCAGAGTATCGCCAGTACGCCGCCCAGCAGCAGCTGCTGGATACCACCATCAAGGCTACCCGCGGCGAGATCTACGATGCCTCCGGCATCACGCTTGCCTCCACCAGCGTGGTGTGGACCATCTGGGCAGACCCCAGTTACAGCAGCATCCTTTATACCAGCAAGACCAACGATGACGACACCGTGACCAAAACGCTGGACCCCGCCATGTGTGCCGAGGTGAGCCGGGAGCTGACCCTGCGTCTGCTCTCCGGGGACGGCGAAAGCTTGGACAGCGTGGACACCTCCTCGGCAGAGTACCAGCAGCAGTACCAGACCGTTTACGATGCGCTTTCCCGATTGGATTCTGCCTACGTCACCCTTGCCACCAAGGTGAACAACGCGGTGAAGCTTTCCATTGAAAAATACGTCACCAGCTTCAACAAGGCGCACAAAAAGGCCACCGATACCTCCCGCAAGGGGCGCATCTCGGTGTCCTCGGAAAAGAGCTTCCAGCGCAACTACCCCTACGGTGCATTTGCCGCAGCGGTGCTGGGCTTTACGGATGCGGACGGCATCGGCACCTACGGACTGGAAAAATCCTACCAGTCCACCTTAGCCGGTGTGGATGGCCGCACTATCACCCAGCGCAACGCGGTGGGCAATGCCATTGCAGACGCCAACGCCACCACCTTTGCTGCCAAGGACGGCTCCAATCTGGTGCTGTCGCTGGATGTGAACGTGCAGGAGATCGCGGAGCGGTACCTGAACGAAGCCATTGCAGCCAACACGGTGGAAAACCGCGGCTGCGCCATTGTGATGAACGTCAAGACCGGTGCCATCCTTGCCATGGCTTCCAAGCCGGACTTTGACCCCAACGACCCGCTGAACTACACCGCCAACGAGGCTTACCTCAACGAGCTGGTGCACGCAGAGCCGGAGCTTTACGGCATCTATAAAAAGGACGCCGACGGCAACTACATCACCGATGAACAGGGCAACAAAATTCTGGATGAAGAAGCGGACTATTCCGGCTACTACCGGGATATCCTGTGGAAGAACAAGACCATCACCGAGCTGTACTACCCCGGCTCTGTGTTCAAGGTCATCACCTCTGCCATGGGCATCGACTCCGGTGTGGCGACCATGAACACCACCCTTACCTGCTCCGGTGCTTACGGTGTGGCAAAGGAGACCTACCACTGTGCAGGACGCAAGGCGCACGGCACCATCAACATGGCCGAGGCGCTGCGCAAGAGCTGCAACATCTACTACATCCAGCTGGGGCAGCGTGTCGGCTCGCAGCAGTTCTATAACTACTTCGATGCCTTCGGCTTTACCGCCCGCACCGGCGTAGACCTGCCCAGCGAGACCAACTTTATGCAGTATTACCGCGCCGACCAGCTGGGCGAGGTGCAGCTGGCGTCCTCCTCCTTCGGTCAGGCCATGGCCATCACCCCGCTGCAGATGTGTACCGCCATTGCGGCTACCGTCAACGGCGGCTATCTGGTCACCCCCCATGTGGTGGATAAGATCACGGATGCCAACGGCAACGTCATTCAGGAGATCGGCGCAAACGTGCGCCGTCAGGTCATCAGCCAGAGCGCCAGCGAGGTCATCCGGGAGATGATGGAGTACGAGGTGGGCAACGGCACCGGCGGCGGCAAAAACGCCTATGTGTCCGGCTACCGCATCGGCGGCAAGTCCGGCACTTCCGAGCAGCTGAATATGCACCGCCGCGCCGACGGCGACTATAAAAAGGTGGCTTCCTTCGTGGCGGTGCTGCCTGCTAACGACCCGGAAATTCTGGTCTACGTCATGCTGGACGACCCCAACAACGCCCGGACGGACTACTCCTCCATCCTTGCAGCCCCTGTGGCGGGCAATATCATCAGTGAGGTGGCTCCCTATCTGGGCATCGCCACCGACGGCGAGGACCGCAGCGGCACCATCGTCACCGTGCCCAACCTTGTGGGCACCGAGTGGAGCAACGCACAGGTGAGCCTGAACATTCAGGGCTTGAAGCATCAATTGCAGGAGAGCCAGAGCAGCCAGTCTGCTGCCCCGGTCACCTACCAGTACCCCCACGCGGGCGCAAAGGTGCCCTACGGCACCACCATCTACCTGTATACCGATACCTACGAGGGCAGCCGCACCGAGGTGCCGGATGTGACCGGCAAGAGCCCGGACTTTGCCCGCCAGATGCTGAGCGCCGCCGGGCTGAACTGCGTGGTGGAAGGCAGCGGCACGGTGCAGGCGCAAAGCGACGAGCCTGGCTCCAGCGTGCAGCGCGGCACCATCATTACCCTGACCTGTGGGTAAAAGCGATTTTATAGCGCGTTTTCCGCTGCGGCTCCATTCGTGAAAATGCGATTCCGGGCAGACTGCGGTCTGCCCGGAATCGCCCGATTTAAAAGCTTAATTCCGCTGGGAATGGCCAGAGCAGCGCGGAGGCCATTTCTGATCGTCAAACGCCGAAAAGGCCGCTGTACAAAATACGGTGCGGCGGTTTCCTATAATAGATAGAACGAGAGGGGATACAACAATGGAAAAGATCCATGCAAGCAAGCTTCTGGCAGGGCTAGTGCCTGCCGGAAAACTGACCAGTGACCCGGAGGTGGAGCTGGTCACCACCGACAGCCGTGAGGTAAAGCCCGGCTGCATTTTTGTGGCCTTCCCCGGCGAGCGGTTCGACGGCCATGATTTCGCCGCCCGTGCGCTGGAGCAGGGCGCGGCGTATGTGGTGGTCAACCACCCGGTGCCCGGTGTGCCGGAGGAAAAGGCCATCCTTTGTCCGGACAGCTACCATGCCATGATGGTGATGGGCGCAAACTACCGCAGCCAGTACCACCCCAAGATGGTGGGCGTGACCGGCAGCGTGGGCAAGACCACCACCAAGCAAATGACCTACGCCGCCCTGAGCAGCTTTGGCGAGACCATCAAGACCGAGGGCAACCAGAACAATGAGCTGGGCATGCCCCGCACCCTGATGCGGCTGGAAAGCAGCACCGAGTACGCGGTCATCGAGATGGGCATGAGCCACGCCGGCGAGATCGACCGTCTGGCGCGGGCAGCACGGCCGGATGTGGGCATCATTACCTGCATCGGCGTGTCTCATATCGGCAATCTGGGCAGTCAGGAGAACATCTGTAAGGCAAAGCTGGAGATCTGCAACGGTCTGCCGGAGGGTGCGCCGCTGGTGCTGAACTACGACGACCCCTTCCTGCGCAAGGCAGTGCTCCCCGCCCATGTGCGCCCGGTGTGGTTCAGCCTGAGCGATGAAAACGCCGACGTCTGCGCCCTGTCCATCCGGCAGGAGACCGACGGCATGAGCTTTGTGCTGGAAGATCAGGAGCACGGCACCTTTGTGGTGAACATCCCTGCCATGGGACGCCACAATGTGGCAAACGCCTTGGCTGCCTACTGCGCCGCCACCCGGCTGGGATGCGACGCCAAGAGGGTCATCCATGGGCTTTCCAACTTTGAGCAGACCGGACGCCGCCAGAAGGTGGTGGACAGCGAGGGCGTGACCGTCATCGAGGACTGCTACAACGCAAACCCCGACAGCATGAAGGCTGCGCTGGCGATGTTCAAGGACTTCCCCTGCAAGCGCCGCTTTGCCCTGCTGGGCGATATGCTGGAGCTGGGCGAGCTGAGCCGCGAAGCGCACGAGGAGCTGGGACGTCTTGCCGCCGAGAGCGGGCTGTACTGCCTGATCACCTACGGCGAGCAGGCCAAGCGCACCGCCGTGGTGGCTGCGGCCAAGGGGGTAAAGACCCTGCACGCAGAAAATTACCGTGAAGCCGCCGATGCTCTGCTGGACCGGGTGCAGCCCGGCGATGCCGTTCTGGTAAAGGCCAGCCACGGCATGGCACTGGAAAAAGTGCTGGACATCTTCTACGAAGAGCATAAAGAAGCGGAAGTATAACTATTTGGCGAAATGGAGTGTCTGAGTTATGGAGCGTTTCGCCTTGGCAGCGGCGGTGGTGCTGGGCTTTGCCCTTACGGCAGCTCTGTGCAGCCTGTTTGTGCCGCTGCGGCGGGTGCTGGAACGCCGCGAACAACAACAGCAGCCGGTGCAGCCTGAGCAGCCCCGGCCTGCACCCCTGCGCGCCCCGCTGTGGGGCGGGCTGTGTGCGGCGGCTGGCACGGTGGCTGCGGTGGGCGTGGGCTGGCTTGCCGCCTGCGTAGGCCAGCCGGAGCTGCTGGGCAGCGAAGGCCGGCTGATGACGCGGCTGCTCACGGCACTGGCCGGGGCGCTTGCCTTTGGGGCAGTGGGTCTTGCAGAGGACCTAGCCCGGATGCGCAGCCCGGCGGCGCTGGGGCTGCGGCGGGACGTGCGGCTTTTGCTGGAAGCACTGGCTGCGGCGTTCGTTCTTTTGCTGCTGCGGGCAGCGGGCTGTCTGCCCCGGGGGCTGGGCGTGCCCGGGGCAGGGTATGTGCTGCTGGGCAGTGCCGTGCCCCTTTTATGGGCGGTGCTCATGGTGGCACTGGCCGAGTGTGCCCGCATCGCCGAGCGGGACGAGGGCACGGTATGCGGTGCGGCTTTTGTGGCCATGCTGGCGCTGATGATGGTAGAGGCCGGTCTGGGTGTTTCCGGGCTGGCGGTGCTGCCCGGGGCGCTGGCAGGGGCGCTGGTGGCACTGGGGCTGTGGGCGTTCCCTCCGGCAAGGCTGGGGGTGGGCTGCTGCGGCAGCCTGCTGGCGGCGGGTGCCATCGGCTGTATCCCGCTCAGTCTGGACATGACCAGCCTGACCGTGCCGCTGGCGCTGCCCTTCTGGGCGGCGGGCGGTCTTTTGGCGGCGCAGCTGCTGTGTGCAAAACGCACCGGCAAGCTCTTGCGCTGCTGGGTAAAAAAGCATAAAATGAGCCCGGAGACGGTGTTTCTGTGCAGCTTTGCGCTGAGCGCTGTCGGCTATGTGCTGGCGCTGGCGCTGCTGCGCTGGTGCTGACCGGGCACAGAGAGGGAAGGGAGCGCAGATGGCGACTATCCGCAAAAAAAACAGAGGGCCGGTGCCGGTGTTCCAGCGAGACCCGGGCCCGTGGTCCCGGCTGCTGATCGACTGGCTGGCGACGCTGGCTGTTATTATGGTCTTTGGGCTGGTGATGCTGTTCAGCGCCAGCT
Source organism: uncultured Faecalibacterium sp. (assembly GCA_934525325.1). Classification (GTDB taxonomy): domain Bacteria; phylum Bacillota; class Clostridia; order Oscillospirales; family Ruminococcaceae; genus Faecalibacterium. Next base: position 20,972 of record CAKSZE010000008.1, on the reverse strand, counting down.
ACACCACCGGCTACCTGCGCATGGGCGACAGCTTCCACTACATCAAGCAGCAGGCACTGTGCATGATGCTCGGGCTGGGCTGTATGTTCCTGATGAGCTATATGGATCACCGTTTTCTGCGCAAGATGGTGGTGCCGGGGTACATCATCGTGCTGGCCATGCTGGCTGTCACCCTGACCATGGCACCCCTGAACGGCTGCCGCCGCTGGATCCGCTTCGGCGGGCTTACGCTGCAATCCTCGGAGGTAGCAAAGTTTGAGATGATCCTGTTCAGCTCCCACCTTGCGGCCAAAGCGCCGCAGGTGGAGCGGCTGGACCCGGAGCGCCGTATCCTGCTTACCCCACAGGAGTGGCTGCGGGTGCGGGTGTGGAAGCAGCTGGTGGTGCCGGTGCTGCCCCTTATACCGGTGGTTATCCTGCTGGCGCTGGAGCCGCACATGTCCGGCATCGTGCTGACGGTGGCGGTGGTGGGCACCATCCTGCTGCTGTCCGGCAGCGGCGGTGTGCTGACATGGGCGGGTGCCGTTACGGCGGGCGCGCTGCTGGAAACGCTGCTGTCCCATGTGGACTCCATCCCTTACCTGCAAAAACGTCTGGACGGCTGGACGCAGGATCTGAGCAAGATGACCGACCAGACCGTGCAGAGCCTTTACGCCATCGGTTCCGGCGGGCTGAAGGGGCTGGGGCTGGGCAACAGCGTGGAAAAGCAGCTCTGGCTGCCGGAAAGCACCAACGACTTCATCTTCAGCGTGGTGTGCGAGGAGCTGGGCTTCATCGGTGCGGTGCTCATCATCGTGCTTTTCGTGCTGTTTATCGTGCAGGGGCTGCTCATCGCCTATAAGGCGGAGAACCTGTACTGCACCATGGTGGGCATCGGCATCATGGCACAGATCGCGTGGCAGGTGTTCTGCAACATCGCCGTGGTCACCAACACCCTGCCCAATACCGGCATCAGCCTGCCCTTCTTCTCCTCTGGCGGCACCAGCCTGATCCTGCTGCTGGCAGAGATGGGCGTAATGGTGAACATAGGCCGCAACGGCGAGCGGGTGGCGCAGCAGCGGGAGCAGATGCGTGCCCAGCGGGAAGCCGCCCGCGCCGAGCGCGAGGCAGAACTTGCCCGCAAGACCATTGACTTGGCTTCTGCCCGCGCAGCCCGTACAGAACAGTAAAACAAACCGCAAGCCCGCCCGGCCGCAGGCCGGGCGTTTATAAGGAGGAATCACCATGCGTGTTCTCATTGCAGCCGGCGGCACTGCCGGACATATCAACCCCGCACTGGCCATTGCCGGTGCTCTGAAAAAGGCCGACCCTACCGCCGAGATCCACTTTGCAGGCCGTAAGGAGGGCATGGAGTACCGTCTGGTCACACAGGCGGGCTACCCCTTCCACCACATCGAGATCACCGGGTTTCAGCGCAAGCTCAGCCTGCACAACATCAAGCGCAACATTATTACCCTGTGGAATCTGGCACTCTCCGGCCCCAAGGCCAAGGCTATGATGAAGGAGGTAAAGCCGGATCTCGTCATCGGCTGCGGCGGCTATGTGTCCGGGCCGGTGGTGCGCTGCGCCGCCAAGATGGGCATCCACACCGCCCTGCACGAGCAGAACGCTTTCCCCGGTGTGACCAACAAGCTGCTGGCCCCGGATGTGGATATCGTGTTTGCCGCCGTGCCCGCCGCTGTGGAAAAGCTGGGCGCACCGGACAAGACCCTTGTGGTGGGCAACCCCGTGCGGCCGGAAGTGTTTGTACAGGCCGCGAACCGCGAAGCCATCCGCGCACAGCTGGGTGCGGGCGACCGCACGGTCATCCTGTCCTTCGGCGGCAGTCTGGGTGCACGCCGGGTCAACGAGGTGGTGGCAGACCTGTGCGCTTGGGAGCAGCACGAGCATAAGCCGGTGCTGCACCTGCACGCCACTGGGCAGTACGGCGTGCAGCTGTTTGAGCAGCTGCAAAAACAGAAGGATTTTGCCCCCGGCGACAGCCTTGTGGTAAAGGAATACATCAACAATATGCCGGAACTGCTGGCAGCGGCAGATCTCGTCATCAGCCGCGCCGGTGCGCTGACGCTGGCTGAGCTGGAAGCCGTGGGACGCGCCGCGGTGCTGATCCCCAGCCCCAACGTGGCAGAGAACCACCAGTATTACAACGCCATGGAGCTGCAAAAGGCCGGGGCAGCCATGGTCATTGAGGAAAAAGACCTGACCGGCGAAAAGCTGGTGCAGACGGTTTCTGCCATGCTGGCACAGCCCGGCAAGCTGGCCGAGATGGGCAAAAACGCCCGCAGCCTGTCGGTGGACGACAGTCTGGACCGCATTACTGCGGCGCTGCTCAAGCTGGTAAAGACCCCGTGATGCAGACCCGGAATAAACAAGAAGGAAGGTGCGAATGATGCAGCAGAACCGTGACCGCAACGGCAGACCCCGGAATACCAGACCATACGATCTGAACCGGGATGTGGCGCGCACCTCTGCGCCTTCGCAGAATCATACGCCCCGGAGCACCGGCAGCAGCCGCTACGGCTACAACGGCGAGCCGCTCAGCCGCCCGCCCTCCCGCAGTGCCAACGGCAGCGTGCGCACCTCCCGGGCGGATAACAGCATCCAGTTCCCCACCCAGCCCCAGTCCCAGACCCGCCGCCCGGCGCAGGGGAGCAATACCACCCAGTACCCCACCGGCAGCCGCCCGGCGGGCAGCAGACCGAAAAACGCGAAGTCCGGCGGCAAACAGCGCCGCCCGGCAAACAATGCCCGCAGCGGGCAGAACAGCCGGAAAAACCAGAACGTGCAGAACCATCCGAACCGGCAGCAACCGGCAGGCAGCCAGAACCAGCGTCTGCGCCCGGCGCAAACTGCCCCGCAGCAAAGCCCTGTCCGGCGGGAACAGCGCAAAAAGCGCAAGGTGACCCGCGCCACCCTGCGCCGCCGCCGGATACTGCGCCGCCTGACCGCCTTTGCCATGCTGCTGTGCGTCATTGGTGCGGGCATCTACCTGACCATGACCATGCTGTTCCGCATCAACTCCATTCAGGTGCAGACCCCGGACGGCAAGCAGGTGACCGAGATCGCGGGCTATTCCGCAGACAGCATTTTGCAGCGGATGGGCGTGCAGCTGGAGGAGAACATCTTCAGCTTTGAGCCCGGCGAAAAGGCCGCTGTGCTGGAGCAGAACTTCCCGCTGCTGGGCTCCATCAAGGTGATCCGGGACTACCCCAACACCGTGGTGGTGCAGGTGACCGAAGCCGTGCCCGCCTACGCGGTGCAAAACGGCAGCAAGTGGCTTGTGATCTCGGACAAATGGAAGATCCTGTCCGAGGAAAGCACCCAGCCCGAGGGGCTTTGCACCCTGTACGGCGGCAAGCTGCAGGACACCACCCCGGGACAGGGTTTCTGGTTTGTGGACGATACCGATGCCGCAAGCGCTTCCGGGTCGGAGACCGCCGAAAGCGAAAGCGCGGTGAGCGCCGAGACCGACCGCATGGAAGCGCTGCGCACCTTAGTGGGCAAGCTGGAAGAATACGGCCTGTCGCAGGATGTGACACGGCTGGAAGTGGCAGACACCGAGCAGATCGCCTTTTTGTATCAGGACCGCATCAGCGTGCTGCTGGGTACGCTGAACGATCTGGAATATAAGCTGGACCGCGCCCGCTATGTGCTGACCAACGCCGACGGCAAGGGCTGCGGCCCCACCGACACCGGGCGGCTGGACTTCAGCCATACCAGCGCCAGCAGCACCCGCAAGATCTATTTTGCACAGGGCGAGCCCACCCTGCCCTCCGGCTATGTGGTGCCGCCCAAGGCCGAGGAACCCGCCCCGGCAGAGGACGCCGCCGACAGCACGGAAAGCACCGAGGGCGTAGAGCCTACGGATACCGCCGAACCGGCGGCTGAAACGGACGCAGAGCAGCTGCCCCTGACCCACCCTGACCGCATGACGGCCAACGAAGAAGAAAACCCCATGTAAAGAAGCTCTATGGAGGAGACTGTATGAAGCTGGAACAACTGATGGAAGGCGTGCCCTTTACCCTTGTGCAGGGCAGTCTGGATACTGAGATCGCAGATATCATCTACGACAGCCGCAAGGCTGCCCCGGGGCTTTTGTTCGTGTGCATCGTGGGCACCCAGCGGGACAGCCACGCGTTTGCCGCCGACTGTGCCGCCAAGGGGGTCAGCGCGCTGGTCATCCAGCACGACATCGACCTTTCTGCCATGCCCGGGGTGACCGTGGTCAAGGTGGAGAGCAGCCGCTATGCCATGGCGCTGATGAGCGCCAACCTCTTCGGCAACCCTGCCCGTCAGATGACCATGATCGGCGTCACCGGCACCAAGGGCAAGACCACCACCACCCACATGATCAAAAGCGTGCTGGAAGCCGCAGGCCGCAAGGTGGGCATGATCGGCACCAACGGCATCTACTATATGGGACGCCACAAGGACACCGCCAACACCACCCCGGAAAGCTACGAGCTGCAAAAGACCTTCCGGGAGTTTCTGGATGCCGGCTGCGACACCGCGCTGATGGAGGTATCCAGTCAGGGCCTGATGATGGACCGCGTGGCAGGCGTGCACTACGATGTGGGCGTGTTCACCAACCTTTCGCCGGATCATATCGGCCCCGGTGAGCACAAGACCTTTGAGGAGTACCGCAGCTGGAAGGGACAGCTGTTCAAGCGCTGCGACGTGGGCGTGGTGAACATTGATGACGAGAACACCGCCGCCCTGCTGGAGGGCCACACCTGCAAGCTGGTCACCTATGGCCGCAGCGAAGCCGCCGACTACCGCGCCAGCGGCTACGAGCTGCTGCGCACCCACGATTTTCTGGGCGTTGCCTTCCACGTTACCGGCAAGGACGAGATGGACGTGAAGGTGAATATGCCCGGCGAGTTCAGCGTGTACAACGCGCTGGCTGCGCTGGCCGTGGGCAAGGTGCTGGGTCTGCCGGATGCCGCCATCCACGACGGTCTGGGCAAGTGCGTGGTGAAGGGACGTGTGGAGCTGGTGCCCATCAGCAAAAAGTTCACCATCCTGCTGGACTACGCCCATAACGAGGTGTCCACCGAGAGCCTGCTCACCACCCTGCGCGCCTACAAGCCCCACCGTCTGGTGGTGGTGTTCGGCTGCGGCGGCAACCGCTCCAAGCTGCGCCGCTACGGCATGGGCGAGATCTGCGCCAAGATGGCCGATTTCTCCATCCTCACCGAGGACAACAACCGCTTTGAAAAGGTGGAGGATATCATCGCGGACATCCGCGAGGGCATGAACAAGGGCAACCCGGACGCAAAGTTCGTGGAGATCCCCGACCGTCTGGATGCGCTGCACTACGCAGTGGATCACGCACAGGAGGGCGACCTGATCGCCGTCATCGGCAAGGGGCACGAGACCTACCGTGACCGCGAGGGCGTCAAGACCCCCTTCCTTGAGCGGGAACTGCTGGAGGAATACGCCCAGCAGATCGGGCTGGAATAAGAAATATTATTTCGGGGGACAGGAGAGTCTGCGGACTTTCCTGTCCCCCATTTTTACTGGGAGGGCCGTAACGGGAAACTGCCGCTTATCTTCACAGCCCCTCTCGTGAAAAAAGCGTTTATCGCGCTCCGCAGAGCGCGATAAACGCGAAATATCAAATAATGATTCCGCTGTTTATGCGCAAAGTGCAACGACGACGACCGCCGCCAGCGGCGGAAACAGGGAGGAGTTGTTGGGGCAGCGGACAGCAAGACGCGCGTGCCGCCCAAGGCACGATGCGGATGCTGGGTGCCGCAACCCGATAAGCGGAGCGCATTATAAATCGTTTTATTTGCCGGAAAGGCCGCTGCACAAAGTACCGTGCAGCGGCCTTTTTGCACCCTGCGGGAGACCCCTATATAAAAAGGAAGCAAACTGTGACAAAACTGTAAAAGATAAAAATCTTTAACTAAATCCATTGACTTATCCGACGAATTGGCTATAATGGTCGTGTTCGATACCTCACAACTTTTAGGTAAATAATTAAACACAAACAGTGAACATAAAGGAGAATACTACCATGACTTTCGAGGAAATGAAGAAGATCGTTGTCGACACCCTGAGCTGCGATGAGGACAAGGTGACCATGGAAGCCAGCCTGACCGAGGATCTGGAAGCCGACAGCCTGGACGCTGTGGAGCTGAACATGGCACTGGAAGAGGCTTGCGGCGTGTCCATCCCCGATGAGGAGCTGGCAACCCTCAAGACCGTGGGCGATATCTTCAACTACATCAATGCCCATGTCTGAGGCTGACCGAGGCGAAACGCGATGAACAGTATCAAAGACCTGCTGCCGGGCAGCATGCGGGAGCGCACCTTCCAGCTGAAAGCCCGGCGGGATGCGGGTGCCGTGTGGAACGACCCGCAGTTCGTGGAATGCAAAAAGTGCGGACGCCGCGCCACCCGCCAGATCTGGAACAAGGCGCAGTACGTCTGCCCCAACTGCGGGGTGCACCTGCCCATCGGCGGGTACTACCGCCTGAGCCTCGTCCTTGACAAGGGCAGCTTCCGGGAGCTGGATGCCGACCTTGCACCGCAGGATGTGCTGCAGTTTCCCGGCTACCCGGAAAAGCTGGAAGCACAGACCGGCAAGACCGGCCTGAAGGAAGCCGTCATCACCGCTACGGGGCGCATCGAGGGCACCCCGGTGGTGGCTGCGGTGCTGGACAGCCGGTTCTTTATGGGCAGCATGAGCACCACCGTGGGCGAAAAGATCACCCGCGCCGTGGAGCACGCCGCCGCAAAGCACCTGCCGCTGATCATTTTCTCGGCCAGCGGCGGCGCCCGGATGCAGGAAGGCATTTTCAGCCTGATGCAGATGGCAAAGACCTCTGCTGCCATCGAGCGGTTCTCCGCCCGGGGCGGGCTGTACATCAGTGTGCTGACCCACCCCACCACCGGCGGCGTGACCGCCAGCTTTGCCAGCCTTGGCGACATCATGCTGGCAGAGCCCGGGGCGCTGATCGGTTTTGCGGGCCCCCGGGTCATTGAACAGACCATCGGCGAAAAGCTGCCCGCAGGCTTCCAGCGCAGCGAGTTCCAGTACGAGCACGGCTTTGTGGACAAGGTAGTGCCCCGTACCGAAATGCGCGAAACACTGGCGCAGCTGCTGCGTCTGCACGCCTGAGGAGGGAGCGCCTTATGATCAAGGACATCTTACAACAGCTCGCACCGCTGGATGAAAAGATCGCCGCTCTGCGCGGCGACCCGGCGGACGAGAACATGACCGATATCACCAACCACGCTGCCGAGCTGGCAGAGCTTTCCGCACAGGAGGACGCTTTGCTGTCCGGCTGCGGGGCGCTGACGGCAGAGGAAAGAGTTTTTCTGGCGCGCCACCCGGAGCGCCCCCACATCGATGAGATCGTGGATGCACTTTTCACCGACTTCTTTGAGCAGTGCGGCGACCGCCAGTGCAAGGAAGATGCCGCCATTCTGGGCGGTGTGGCCCTGTTCCACGGCCAGCCGGTCACGGTCATCGGCCACCGCAAGGGCAGCACGCTGGAAGAGAACCTGCGCTGCAACTTTGGTATGCCCGGGCCGGAGGGCTACCGCAAGGCTCTGCGCCTGATGAAGCAGGCCGAAAAATTTGACCGTCCCATCATCACCTTCATCGACACCCCGGGCGCATACCCCGGCAAGGATGCCGAGGAGCGCGGACAGGGCGAAGCCATTGCCCGCAACCTGATGGAGATGAGCGGCCTGACCGTGCCGGTGATCGCAGTGGTCACCGGCGAGGGCTCCTCCGGCGGCGCACTGGCGCTGGGTGTGGCAAACCGCATCCTGATGCTGGAAAACGCCGTCTACTCGGTGCTGAGCCCCGAGGGCTTTGCCAGCATCCTGTGGAAGGATTCCTCCCGCAGCGGCGAAGCCTGCGAGATCATGAAACTGACCGCGCAGGATCTGTACAAGGACGGCATCGTGGAGGAGATCATCCCGGAGCCGGTGGGCGGCGCACAGCGCGCCCACGGGGTACTGTTCGGCAATCTGGACGAGGCATTGCAGCGTCAGCTGCGCAGCCTTGCCCGCATGAACGGCCGTCAGCTGGCCGAGCAGCGCTACCAGAAATTCCGTCAGATCGGAGAAATGAGGAAAGCATGAAGGGTTTGCGTCTGATCGCCACCGGCGGGGCTTTGCCCGGCCGCACGGTCACCAACGAAGAGCTGAGCCGCACCGTGGATACCAGCGACGAGTGGATCACCACCCGCACCGGCATCCGCACACGGCACTACTGCACCGAGGGCGAAAACGCCGCCACACTGGCCATTGCCGCCGCAAAGCAGGCGCTGCAGCGCAGCGGCCTTGCCCCGGCAGACATTGCCTGCTGCGTCTGCGCCACCCTTTCCGCGCCGGACGCCACCCCAAGCGTGGCCTGTCAGGTGCAGGCGGCGCTGACACTGCCGGAAAACCGCCCCGCACTGGATGTGAACGCCGCCTGCTCCGGCTTTTTGTACGGCACGGCGGTGGCGCGCGGTCTGCTGGCTACGCTGGGCGGGCGGTACGCGCTGGTCATCGGCACGGAAGCACTTTCCCGCCTGATGGACCCCGCCGACCGCTCCACCTGTGTGCTGTTCGGCGATGGAGCCGGTGCCGCGGTGTTTGAACTGACCGACACCACCGTGCCCTTTGCCATCACGCTGGGTGCCCGGGGCGATGCCGCCATCCATGCCGGCGGCCCCAGCCGCGCAGGCTCGGCGCCCATCAGCATGGACGGCAGGGCAGTGTTCCGCTTTGCGGTGGATGCCCTGCCGAGGTGCCTGCACACTGTGCTGGACGAGACCGGCCTTACGCTGGACGAGCTGGACTGGGTGGTCTGCCATCAGGCCAACAGCCGCATCATCGACCACTGCGTCAAGGCGCTGCACGCCGACGGTGCAAAGTTCTACAAAAACATGGACCGCCACGGCAACACCAGTGCTGCCAGCATCCCGGTGGCGCTGAACGAGCTGGCCGAAAGCGGCCAGCTGCTCCCCGGCCAGACCCTTGCCTGCATCGGCTTCGGCGGCGGCCTGACCTGGGGCGGCATGATCGTGGAATATAAAGGATAAAGACCATGAAACTTTTAAACGAGATCCTGGGGACGAAATACCCCATCATTCAGGGCGGCATGGCCAACATTGCCACCGGCGAGTTTGCCGCCGCCTGTTCCAACGCCGGTGCACTGGGCATCATCGGTGCGGGCGGCATGAATGCCGATACCCTGCGCCAGAACATCCGCCGCTGCCGGGAGCTGACCGATAAGCCCTTTGGCGTGAACATTATGCTCATGCACCCGCAGGCAGATGAGTTTGCCCAGATCGTGGTGGAGGAAAAGGTCGCCGTGGTCACTACCGGCGCAGGCAACCCGGGCAAGTACGTTCCCATGTGGAAAGCTGCCGGCATCAAGGTGATCCCGGTGGTGGCTGCTGCCGTGCTGGCACGGCATCTGGAACCGCTGGGCATCGACGCTGTCATCGCCGAGGGCACCGAGAGCGGCGGCCATGTGGGCGAGATGACCACCATGGCACTGGTGCCGCAGGTGGTGGACGCGGTCAGCGTGCCGGTCATCGCCGCAGGCGGCATTGCAGATGGCCGTCAGCTGGCGGCTGCACTGGCGCTGGGTGCCTGCGGTGTGCAGGTGGGCACCTGCCTGCTGGCAAGCGAAGAGTGCCCCATCCACCCTAACTACAAGGCCGCGCTGCTCAAGGCCGGGGACAGTGACACCATCGTTACCGGGCGCACCGTGGGTGCACCGGTGCGTGTGCTGAAAAACCGCATGAGCCGCGAGTATGTCCGTCAGGAAAAGGCGGGCGCGGATAAGATGGAACTGGAGAAATACACGCTGGGCAGCCTGCGCCGCGCCGTCTTTGAGGGCGACACGGTAAGCGGCAGCCTGATGGCCGGTCAGGTGGCCGGAATGCTGCACGAGGTGCGCCCCGTGGCCGACATCCTTGCCGACCTGTGGCAGGGCGGGAGGCAGCGCATTGCCGCGCTGAACGCCGAATGCTGACCCTTGGCGGCAAGTCCCTGCAACTGCCCATTTTGCAGGGCGGCATGGGCGTGGGCGTCTCGCTGGGCGGGCTGGCCGGTGCGGTAGCGGCCTGCGGCGGCATGGGGTGCATCTCCACCGCCGATGCAGGCTACCGGGAACCGGATTTTGCCCGCGACCCGGCGGCAGCAAACCACCGCGCCCTGACCGCAGAGATCCAAAAAGCCAAGGCCATTGCCGGGGGCATGGGTCTGGTAGCCATCAACGCGATGGTAGCCACCCGGGACTATGCCGACGCCATCCGCACCGCCGTGGCGGCGGGGGTGGATGCCGTAGTCTCCGGTGCGGGTCTGCCGCTGGAACTGCCGGGCATCGTGGGCACCAAAGAGGTGGCCATTGCGCCCATCGTATCCAGCGCCCGGGCGGCAAAGCTCATCCTGCGCCGCTGGGCAAAGGGCTTTGACCGCACCGCCGATTTTGTGGTCATCGAGGGCTGCAAGGCGGGCGGGCATCTCGGTTTTGCCGAGGAGGATCTGCTGGCCGACCGCTGCCAGACCTTGGACGAAATTTTACCCGGGGTGCTGGCTGAGGTAAAGCCCTACGAGGAACAATATGGCCACGCCATCCCGGTGTTTGTGGCGGGCGGGGTGTACACCGGTGCCGACATGGCACACTTTACAAAGCTTGGCGCTGCGGGCGTGCAGCTTGCCACCCGCTTTATCCCTACCTACGAGTGCGACGCCTCCCAGACCTACAAGGACGTGCTGCTGGCGGCAAAGCCGGAGGATGTGCGCATCATCCACAGCCCGGTGGGAATGCCCGGCCGCGCACTGAACACCCCGCTGGTGCAGGCGCTGGCGGAGGGCAAACGCTTCCCGCCCAAGCACTGCGCCCGGTGTCTCAAGACCTGCGACCCCGCCGCAGTGCCCTACTGCATCACCCACGCCCTCATCGAGGCGGTGAAGGGCAACGTGGCGGAAGGGCTCTTCTTCTGCGGCGAAAACGTGGGTCGGCTTGACCGGATGCGCACCGTGCGTGAGCTGATGGACGAACTTGTGACCGAATGGAGGCAGAATTTATGAAGCTTGCCGTACTTTACGCCGGTCAGGGTGCGCAGCACCCCGGCATGGGCAAGGAATTTTACGAAGCATCTCCCGCCTTCCGGGCGGCCTTTGACAGCGCAGCGCTGGATTTTGACCTGCACCGCGTCTGCTTTGAGGACCCGGACGGCGTTTTGAACCAGACCGAATATACCCAGCCCTGCATGGTGGCCTTTGCCTGCGGCGTGACCGCTGTGCTGGCGGAAAAGGGCGTAAAGCCCGCCTATCTGGCGGGGCTTTCGCTGGGCGAATACTCCGCGCTGCAGGCAGCCGGGGTGTTCACCGCAAAGCAGGCCATCGAGCTGACCGCCTTCCGGGGCAAGGCCATGGCCGAAGCTGCAAAGGGCCTTGACTGCGGCATGACCGCCGTGCTGGGGCTGGACAGAGAAAAACTGTCTGCCTGCTGCGAACAGGCGGCAGAGACGGGCTGTGTGCAGATCTGCAACTACAACTGCCCGGGGCAGCTGGTCATCGGCGGCGAGAAAGCCGCTGTGGAGCAGGCTGCTGCGCTGGCAAAGGAAGCCGGTGCCCGCCGCTGCATCCCGCTGAAGGTCAGCGGCCCCTTCCACACAAAGCTGATGGCTCCCGCAGGAGATGCGCTGGCACAGCGCTTTGCGGGCGAAAGCTTCGGCGCTATGGAGACCCCGGTGCTGTTCAACTGTCTGGGGCATGAAAAGGCCGAGACGGACAGCATCCCGCAGCTGCTGGTAAAGCAGGTGCAGAGCAGCGTCTACATGGAGGATACCCTGCGCCGTCTGGGCGAGTTGGGCGTGGACCACATTCTGGAAGTCGGCCCCGGCAACGCCCTGAGCGGTTTTGTGAAAAAGACCCTGCCCGGGGTGGTCTGCACCGCAGTGGAGACCCCGGAACAGCTGGATGCGGTGCTGACCGCATGGAAGGAAGCAGAATGAGCGAAGAAAAGCTGACCCGCGCCGCCATTGTGACCGGCGGCAGCCGGGGCATTGGCCGCGCAGTGTGCGTGGCACTGGCAAAGCAGGGCTGCAATGTGGTGGTGAACTACTGCCACGGCGCAGAGCCTGCGGAGCAGACGGCAGCGCTCTGCCGCGCCGAGGGCGTGCAGGCAGTGACCGTGCAGGCGGATGTATCCACCGCCGAGGGCTGCAAAGCGCTGTTCGATGCCGCCGCCGAAGCCTTTGGCCGGGTGGATGTGCTGGTGAACAACGCGGGCATCACCCGGGATAACCTGATCCTGCGCCTGACCGAGCAGGACTTTGACGCGGTACTGGACACCAACCTGAAAAGCGCCTTTCTCTGCTGCAAGGAAGCTGCCCGCCGCATGGTGCGCCAGCGCTATGGCCGCATCGTGAACCTTTCCAGCGTGGTGGCGCTGCGCGGCAATGCCGGGCAGACCAACTACGCCGCCAGCAAGGCAGGGCTCATCGGCCTGACCAAGAGCCTTGCCCGGGAGCTGGCTGCACGGAACGTGACCGTGAACGCGGTAGCACCCGGCTTTATCGACACCGACATGACTGCCGTGCTGCCGGAAGCTGTGCGCACCGGCATGACGCAGGGCATCCCCGCAGGCCATGCAGGCCAGCCGGAGGATGTGGCGCAGGCAGTGGCGTTTTTTGCCGCAGAACAAAGCAGCTATCTCACCGGGCAGGTGCTCTGTGTGGACGGCGGCATGGCAATGTAAAGGAGAACCCTTATGGAAAAACGCAGAGTTGTGATCACCGGCCTTGGCACGGTGAATCCGCTGGGCAACAATGTGGCCGACAGCTGGGCGGCAGCCCGTGCCGGTAAATGCGGCATCGGCCCCATCACCCAGTTCGATACCACCGACTTCAAGTGCAAGCTGGCCGGTGAGGTAAAGGATTTTGATCCCGAGACCGTGGTGGACAAAAAGGAAGTCCGCAAGATGGCACGCTTCACCCTGCTGGCACTGGGCGCTGCCGCCGAAGCCATTGCAGACAGCGGCATCGATACCGAGGCCGAGGGCAAGGACATCGGCGTCATCCTGTCCAGCGGCATCGGCGGTCTGCCCACCATCGAGGAGCAGCACGCCCGCGGCGAGGAAAAGGGCATGGAGAAGGTAAGCCCCTACTTTGTGCCCATGGCCATTGCCAACATGGCAGCGGCACAGGTGGCCATCCGCTTCGGGCTGAAGGGCATGTGCACCTGTCCGGTCACGGCTTGCGCCGGCGGCACCAACGCCGTGGGCGATGCCTTCCACCGCATCCGGGACGGCTACGAGCCGGTGATGGTCTGCGGCGGTGCGGAAAGCTGCATCAGCCCCTTGGGCATCGGCGGCTTTACCAGCATGAAGGCGCTTTCCACCGCCACCGACCCGGACGCTGCCAGCCTGCCCTTTGACGCCCGCCGCGGCGGCTTTGTCATGGGCGAGGGCAGCGGTGTGCTGGTGCTGGAAGAACTGGAGCACGCAAGAGCGCGCGGCGCACACATCTACGCCGAGGTAGTGGGCTACGGTGCCAACTGCGACGCCTACCACTTTACCGCACCCGCACCCGGCGGCGTGGGCGCTATCGACTGCATGAAGCTGACTTTGGCAGATGCTGACATCGCACCGGAGCAGGTGGACCACATCAACGCCCACGGCACCGGCACCCACATGAACGATGCCTGCGAGACTGCCGCCATTCACGCCGTGTTCGGCGCACACGCCAAGGAGATGACCGTGGTCAGCACCAAGAGCATGACCGGCCATCTGCTGGGCGGCGCGGGCGGCATCGAGGCGGTGTTCACCGCGCTGGCACTGCGGGATCAGTTTGCCCCGCCCACCATCCACTACGCCCAGCCCGACCCGGAGTGTGATCTGGACTATGTGCCCAACACCGGGCGGCAGCAGGAGATGCAGTACGCGCTGAGCAACAGCCTGGGTTTTGGCGGTCACAACGCCTGCATCGCCCTGCGCAGATGGGAGGGCTGACCCATGGCAGAGCCCCGTACCGTGCGTGAAAACGCCAACACCCTGAGCAGTGTGCAGATCGCGGAAATTTTGCCCCACCGCTACCCCTTTGCCCTCGTGGACCGCATTCTGGACTACGAGCCGGGGCAGTGGGCCATCGGCCGCAAGTGCGTCACCCGCAACGAGGAATTTTTCAACGGCCACTTCCCGGCACAGCCGGTCATGCCCGGCGTGCTGCTGCTGGAAGCACTGGCGCAGACCGGCGCTGTGGCGGCGCTGAGCCTGCCGGAAAACAAGGGCAAGCTGGCGCTGTTCGGCGGCATCAAGAGTGCCCGCTTCCGCAAGCAGGTCACCCCCGGGGACGTGCTCACCCTCCACTGTGAACTGGTGCAGCAGCACGGCGCTGTGGGCGTAGGCAAGGCGTCGGCATGGGTGGACGGCAAGTGCGCCGTCACCGCAGAACTGACCTTTGTGCTGACCGAAGCAGCAGAATAAAATCAAATGTAAAAAGAGATAGGCGATCCCTTTCGGGAGAGCCTATCTCTTTTTTGTTGGGGTTATTTGTGCTTGTTCCAGCTGGCTTACTCTGCGGCAGCTGTCCCGGCATCTGCTTCAGCAGCGGGGGCAGACTCTGCCGTGACGGTTTCTTCCGTGGTGGTTTCTGCCGGGGCGGTCGCCGCCAGCTCCTTTTCTGCCCACTCCCGCACGCGGTCAGGGCGGTTGGTGATGTAGGCATCGGCGCTGGTGCGCAGCAGGCTGCGGACGGCATCCTCCGTATCCACCGTCCACAAAGACACCCTGATGCCCATCTCGTGCAGTTTGTCAATGAAACCGGCGTTTTTGTAAGCAGTGTGGTACTCGCAGCTGACCCACTCCGGCACAAAGTCCAGACTGCTGATATAGGCGGGCAGATCTCGCTGCGCCATCAGGTTTTTGTAGATCTCGTTCAGGCTCTCGCCGGGGAAATTTGCCCGCAGCATACTTACCTTATCGGTCATCCAGCGGGTCATCCAGCTGCAATTTTCCTCGTCTGCGTCTGCCGTCGGCAGGGCGGCGTCCATGGCGTCCATGTCCTCCATGCCGTTGGTCAGCCCCAGATCCTTCCAGATGATGGGCGGCGGCAGCAGCATGCTTTCCAGCTCGCCGTATACCAGCGCGCCCACCCGCAATTCGGGCATCAGCTGCTTTGCCTGCCGCAGCAGCGCGTGGTTGAAGGAAATCAGGATGACCTGATCCACGATCTCCGTCTGCCGCAGCACCTCCAGCACCCGGGGCACAAACTCCGGGTCGTTGTCCATGGTAGATTTCAGCTCCAGATGCACGGTGCATTCCGGCATCTGCTTGCACAGCTCCATGGCTTCCTGTAAGGTAGCGATCTTTTCGTCCTGATAGATGGCGTCCTTCCAGCTGCCGAAATCCAGCTCTTTCAGATCGCCCATGGTCATATCGTAGATCTTGCCGGAAATATCCGTGTGCAGATCGATCATATAGTCATGGTGGATCACAAGCCCGGCGTCAATGGTCTGCTGTACGTCCATCTCTACGCCGTCTGCGCCCAGTTCCATGGCCTTTTTAAAGGCGATCAGGGTGTTTTCCGGTGCAAGATAGGAAGCACCGCGGTGTGCAATGATCTGTGGTGTCATAAATTCTTCTCCGTTATTGATTCTTTCTCACACGTTTACGCCCCGGCAGCTGTCGTACCGCAGACAGTACCGGGGCGTTGGCTCAGGCCAGATCCTCGCCGTCCGAGGCGATGACCTTTTTGTACCAGTAAAAGCTGTCCTTCCGGCTGCGGGCAAGGGTGCCGTTGCCGTCGTTGTCCTTGTCCACATAGATAAAGCCATACCGCTTTTTCATCTCGCCGGTGGAGGCGCTTACAAGGTCGATGGGCCCCCATGTGGTGTAGCCCATCAGGGGCAGACCGTCCTCGTTGATGGCTTTTTCCATCTCCTCGATGTGCGCCCGCAGGTAGTCGATGCGGTAGCTGTCGTGGATGGAGCCGTCCGGCTCTACGGTATCCACCGCGCCCAGACCGTTCTCTACGATGAACATGGGCTTTTCGTACCGGTCATAGATGGTGTTCAGGGTCACCCGCAGACCCACCGGGTCGATGGCCCAGCCCCACTCGCTGGCCTTCAGGTAGGGGTTCTTCACCGATGCGAACACGGCGTTGCCTTCTGCATTCTCTGCGGCCATCAGCGCTTTATCCGCCGTGATGCAGCGGCTGGAATAGTAGCTGAAGGACACAAAGTCCACTGTGCCCTCCCGCAGCGTGCGGTCATCCTCCGGCTGGGTGCACAGCTGCACACCGGCGCGCTCCATCCGCTTTTTGGCCCACACAGGGTAAGCGCCGCGCACCTGTACGTCGGTAAAGAAGTAGTTGTCCCGGTCGGCCTCCTGCGCCGCCCGCACATCCTCCGGGGCGCAGGTGCGGGGGTAGAACTGACCCGCCGCCAGCATACAGCCCACCATGGCGTCCGGCATTTTTTCGTGTGCCAGCTTTACCGCCTTTGCGCTGGCTACCAGCTCGTGATGGGCGGCCTGATACTTGACCTGCTCCACATTCTCGCCGGGGTGGAACACCAGCCCTGCACCGGTAAAGGACAGGTGCAGCAGCATGTTGATCTCGTTGAAGGTGAGCCAGTACTTCACCTTGCCCTTGAAGCGGTCAAACAGTACCTCGCAGTAGTGGACGTAGGCGTCCACCATGCGGCGGTCTTTCCAGCCGCCGTATTTTTTGATCAGCGCAATGGGGGTATCAAAGTGGCAGATGGTGACCAGCGGCTCGATGCCGTACTTATGGCACTCGTCAAAAATGCTGTCGTAGAAGGCCAGCCCCGCCTCGTTGGGCTGGGCGTCATCGCCGTTGGGCAGGATGCGCGTCCATGCAATGGACAGCCGGAAGCACTTGAAGCCCATCTCCGCAAACAGCGCGATATCCTCTTTATAGTGGTGATACAGGTCAATGGCTTCGTGGCTGGGGTAGAAATGCGCATCGTCACAATCCAGCATTTCCATATAGCCCATTGCCACCGGAAAACGGTCCGGGCCAAAGGGGGTCACATCCACCGTTGCCAGACCCTTGCCGTCTGCCTGCCATGCGCCCTCGCACTGATTGGCGGCGGTAGCGCCGCCCCACAAAAAGCCTTTGGGGAATTTGCCCATACTCTTTACCTCCTTATTTACTTTTGTGCCCCTGCGAAGCACAAATAACCTCATACTACTATGATACCGCAACCGGCGGCGCTTGTCCATGACTGCATTTTGCAAAGGTGGGTGCATTTGGGGATAAAGTACGACTTTTGTCGTCAAAACGACGAAATTCCCTGCCGTTTTTTGCGCACTTTTCACGATAAAAACACAAAACTTGTCCGTTTTTCTTTTATTCTGTTCCTTTTAAACCGCGCGGCAGTATGGTAGAATAGTAGGGTAAGAACTGCGCCGCGCTGCTGCGCTGCCGAGAACATGGAAAAATGGAGTGTTTGATTATGACTGAGTTCAAACCCATCAAAGAAGGCAAAGTCCGCGAGATCTACGACAATGGCGACAGCCTGATCATGGTTGCCACCGACCGCATTTCTGCGTTTGACGTCATCCTGAAAAACAAGGTCACCAAAAAGGGCACCGTGCTCACCCAGATGAGCAAGTTCTGGTTCGATTACACCCGCGATCTGCTGCCCAACCACATGCTGAGCGTGGATGTGCAGGATATGCCGGAGTTCTTCCGTCAGCCCCAGTTCACCGGCAACAGCATGATGTGCCGCAAGCTGACCATGCTGCCCATCGAGTGCATCGTGCGTGGCTACATCACCGGCAGCGGCTGGGCCAGCTATCAAAAGACCGGCAAGGTGTGCGGCATCCAGCTGCCCGAGGGTCTCAAGGAGTCCGATAAGCTGCCCGAGCCCATCTACACCCCCTCCACCAAGGCAGAGATCGGCGACCACGACGAGAACATCTCCTACGAGCAGAGCATCGACGTGCTGGAAAAGCAGTTCCCTGGCCACGGTCTGGAGTACGCCACCAAGCTGCGCGACTACACCATCGCTCTGTACAAGAAGTGCGCCGAGTATGCCCTGTCCCGCGGCATCATCATTGCCGACACCAAGTTTGAGTTTGGTCTGGACGAGGACGGCAACGTGGTGCTGGGCGACGAGATGCTGACCCCGGACTCCTCCCGCTTCTGGCCGCTGGAGGGCTACGAGCCGGGTCACAGCCAGCCCTCCTTCGACAAGCAGTTCGTGCGCGACTGGCTGAAGGCTAACCCCGACAGCAACTACGACCTGCCGCAGGATGTCATTGACAAGACCATTGCCAAGTATTTGGAGGCCTACGAACTGCTGACCGGCAAGAAGCTGTAAGCGTATCCCGTATCCATAGAAACCAAGGCTGCTGCGGAAAGTTTTCCGCAGCAGCCTTTTTGCGTCCTCGCCCTCTTGACAAGGGGTGGGGAGATGGGTAAAATATGTATCGTATCAAACAGTTTCACATCGAACAATTTGACCGAAACAGAGGAAAACCATTATGTGTACAGAGCACTCTATTGAACAGCCCTGCAAGCTGGACCCGCCGTGGGAAGGGCCGCAGGTCATCCCCGCCCAGCTGCGCCGGGTGGATAACATGATCTTCCGCAGGCTGAACCAGTTTTCCCGTGCCAACGGGGTAGAGCAGACCACCCCCATGCACGGGTGGATCATCGAGTATCTCTACCGCCACCGGGACGAGCCGGTGTTCCAGCGAGACATCGAGCGGGAGTTTTCCATCACCCGCTCCACCGTGACGAACATTTTGCAGCTGATGGAGCGCAAGGGCTACATCCAGCGGCTGAATGTGCCGCAGGACGCCCGGCTCAAGCAGCTGGTGCTGACCGAAGAGGGTATCCAGCGGCACGAAAAGACTATGCTTTCCTTCCGCCAGACCGATGACTATGTGACCGGTCTACTGACCGAGGAGGAGAACGCAGAGCTGCTGCGGCTGCTGAACAAGCTGCGGGAGGCGTTGAAATAACGTTGCTTGCCGAGGGATGTTCTCTTTTGGTGGCAAAAGAGAACCAGAAAACCACCAGCGATTTCGACGCGCTGGAGCCACGAAAAAGGGGCTGCTCGCCCCTTTTAACCCCAAAGAAGTGGGCTACACCGGAAAAAACTGAAGATTCACGCCTGTTCGGCGTGAAGATCTTTTAACCGTTTTTTCCGGCTCCGCCGATTTAAAGCCCCTCAGTCTCGCTACGCTCGACAGCTCCCCCCGGGGGAGCGGGTACGCCCGAAAACTTTGCGGGTTAGCCTAAGACTTTCCCGCCATGCCAAAGGCTCCCTCTCCGAGGGAGCTGGCAAAACCGTTAGGTTTTGACTGAGGGAGTTAAGCCGTCCCCTTGGGGAAGGTGGCTGCGACCAGCGGGAGCAGACGGAAGGGGGATTCCCTTTTCCGTCAAAGCGCTGAAAAAATGCTTGTTAAATTAGTAATTATGAACATTTTACGAAACGTCTTGACATTTAAATTGTTATGTATAAAATTGTTTTGTACCAAACAAATAAATTCAAATAGGAGGGAACTCAGATGATCAAAAAGCTTGTGTCGCATCTGGGCGAGTATAAAGCCGCCTCGATCAAGACACCGCTCTTTGCTGCGCTGGAAGCCATTATGGATGTGCTGCTGCCCACCATCATGGCCTTTATCATCGACCAGGGCATTGAAAAGGGCGATATGAACGCCATCATCCGCTACGGCCTGCTTACCTTTCTGGTGGCAGCCATTGCGCTGGTGCTGGGCGTGCTGGCGGGCAAGTACGCCGCCGAGGCATCCACCGGCTTTGCCGGAAATCTGCGCGATGCCATGTATGAAAATATCCAGCATTACTCTTTTTCCAACATCGACAAATTCTCCACGGCAGGTCTTGTCACCCGCATGACCACCGATGTGACCAATGTGCAGAACGCCTTCCAGATGATCTTGCGGATGTGCGTGCGTGCCCCGGTGCATCTGGTGTTTGCAATGTTCATGGCTGTGGTCATCGGCGGCCCGCTGTCGCTGGTGTTCGTGGTGGCAGTGGCCTTTCTGGTGGCGGTGCTGGCTGCCATCATGATCCCCACCTTCCGCATTTTTGACCGGGTGTTCAAGAACTACGATAACCTCAACGCTTCGGTGCAGGAGAACGTTTCTGCCATCCGCGTGGTCAAAAGCTTTGTGCGCGAAGGCTTCGAGAACGAAAAATACACCGCCGCCTGCGAGAGCCTATACAAGCAGTTCGTCAACGCCGAAAGCCGCCTGAGCTTTAACAACCCCGCCATGCTGGTGGCAGTGTACGGCTGCAACATCGCGCTGAGCTGGTTCGGCGCAAAGTATGTGCTTCACGGTGCCATTACCACCGGCCAGCTGAACGCCCTGTTCGGCTATATCATGAACATCCTCATGGCGCTGATGATGCTGAGCATGGCCTTTGTTATGATCGCCATGTCCGCCGCCTCTGCCAAGCGTATCGTGGAGGTGCTGGACGAGTGCACCGACCTGCCCCCGGCAAAGCAGCCGGTGCAGCAGGTGGCGGATGGCAGCATCGAGTTTGACCACGTCACCTTCAAGTATAAGCACGGCAGCGGTCAGCCGGTGCTGAACGATATCAGCTTTACCATTCAGCCCGGCGAGACGCTGGGCATCATCGGCGGCACCGGCAGTGCAAAATCCAGTCTGGTGCAGCTGATCCCCCGCCTGTACGATGCCGAGAGCGGCACCGTGCGGGTGGGCGGCGTGGACGTGCGGGATTATAACCTTGACGTGCTGCGCCGCGAGGTCTCCATGGTGCTGCAGAAGAACGTGCTGTTCAGCGGCACCATTCTGGATAACCTCCGCTGGGGCGATGCCAACGCCACCGAGGAAGAGTGCATCCGCATGGCAAAGCTGGCCTGCGCGGATGAATTCATCCAGCGCTTCCCGGATAAGTACAATACATGGATCGAGCAGGGCGGCTCCAACGTGTCCGGCGGCCAGAAGCAGCGCCTGACCATCGCCCGCGCCCTGCTGCGCA
>CAKSZE010000007.1 GCA_934525325.1 uncultured Faecalibacterium sp. | reverse complement strand
CCGGGCAGCTGATGGGGCTGTTCACCCAGAACCCCGAAACCATCGCCGCCGGGCAGACTGCTTTGCGCATCATCAGCGTCGGCTTTGTCATCTCGGCGGTCTCCACCACCGCTTCCGGTGCGCTGGAGGGTCTGGGCAAGGGCGCAGAATCGCTGGTCATCGCGCTGTGCCGGTATGTTATTTTTATCATGCCGCTGGCTGCACTGCTGTGTAACTGGCTGGGCGCAGACGGCGTGTGGCACGCCTTCTGGCTTACCGAGGTGCTGGCGGCGGCGGTCTCCGGTGCGGTCTACCGCCGGGCGGTCACACATAAAAAATAAAAATTTCTGATAGGGGCGTTTCATAACGTCCCTATTTTTCATTGACACTACGGTAAAAGTACGGTAAAATATTCTTCGTGTTTTGACAAAAACTGTCAGTGCGCAAGATATTACAGAGGATGTGGAAGTATATGATCGAGACCATTGCCGCCGTCAATCAGGCGGTGAACAGCTTTATCTGGGGCATCCCCGCCATGGTGTGCATCATTGGCGTGGGACTGCTGCTCAGTGTCCGCACGGGCTTTTTGCAGATCCGCAAATTCCCCTACGCCATCCGTACCACCGTGGGCCGGATGTTCCGCAAGCGGGACGCTTCGGACGGTGCCATGACCCCCTTTCAGGCGGTGTGCACCGCGCTGGCGGGCACGGTGGGCACCGGCAACATTGCCGGTGTGGCGGGCGCTATCGCCATTGGCGGCCCGGGTGCCGTGTTCTGGATGTGGTGCTCTGCGCTGCTGGGCATGTGCACCAAGTTTGCCGAGGTGACGCTGGCCGTGCATTTCCGGGAGCGCAGCGATACCGGCGAGTGGGTGGGCGGCCCGATGTACTATATTAAAAACGGCCTTGGCCGCCGCTGGCAGTTTCTGGCTGTGCTGTACGCACTGTTCGGCGTGCTGACCGTGTTCGGCACCGGCAACGCAACGCAGGTGAACACCATCGTGGCGGCAGTGGATACCGCCCTGCTGGAATACGGGCTTGTGGGTAATGGCTTTCTGCCCACCCTCAACCTTATCGTGGGCATCCTTGTGGCGGTGCTGGTGGCGCTGGTGCTGCTGGGCGGCATCAAGCGTATTGGCAGCGTGAGCGAGAAGCTGGTGCCCTTTATGGCACTGTTCTATATTGTGCTGTCGGTGGGCGTAGTGGCGCTCAATTTCTCCCGCCTGCCCTATGTGCTGGAATCCATCGTGGCGGGCGCGTTCAACCCCGCTGCCTTTACCGGCGGCACTATTGGCAGCCTGTTCGTCAGTATGCAAAAGGGCGTTTCCCGCGGCATCTTTTCCAACGAAGCCGGCCTTGGCACCGGCTCCATCGCCCATGCCTGCGCCGACACCAAAAAGCCGGTCAAGCAGGGTATGTTCGGCATTTTTGAGGTGTTTGCCGATACCATCGTCATCTGCACCCTGACCGCGCTGGTCATCCTGTGCAGCGGCACCCAGGTCAGCTACGGCGCAGCGGCCGGTGCGGAACTGACCATCTCCGGCTTTACCACCACCTACGGCGGCTGGGCTTCCATTTTTACCGCTGTGGCGCTGTGCTGCTTTGCCTTTTCCACCATCATCGGCTGGGGCTTGTACGGCTCCCGCTTTCTGGTGTTCCTGTGCAAGAGCAACAAGGTGGCGCGCCCCTTCTTTGTGGTGTACGCTCTGGTGGCCATTCTGGGTGCTACCATGGACCTTGGTCTGCTGTGGAGCATCGCCGATACCTTCAATGGCCTGATGAGCATCCCCAACCTCATCGCGCTGCTGCTGCTTTCCGGCACGGTGGTGCAGCTGACCCGCGCCTTTTTTGAATCGGAAGGCTGAGCGGCAGCTCTGCCCATAGTGGACAGAAATGCCGGAACGCGGTATACTGAGAGAAAAACAACGGTGGCTATGCACCACAGGAGGTTCTGACGTGGAAAACTTTAATGAATTACTGCAAAAGTATGCAGATTTTATCGTCCGGGTGGGTGTGAACCCGCAGCCGGGGCAGACCCTTATCATCAACTGCCCGCTGGAGGGTGCCCCGCTGGCACGGCTGTGCGTGCGCAGCGCCTACGAAGCCGGTGCGCGGGACGTACAGGTGAACTGGCAGGATGACGCCGTTACCCGCATCCGCATGGAGCTGGGCAGCGAGGACGCCCTGACCGACCACAAGGGCTGGCAGCTGCGCCGCTATCTGGATTACGCCGAGAGCGAGGGCGGTGTGTGCGTGCTGCACCTCATTGCGGACGACCCGGAACTGTTTGCCGGGCTGGACGGCGCTAAGATCAGCCGGGTGAACAGTTCTAACCGCAGCTTTATGCAGCCGTGGCGGGAGTACACCATGAACGACCGGGTGCAGTGGTCCATCGCTGCTCTGCCCGCAGAGCCGTGGGCAAAGAAGATGTTCCCGGAGCTGGACACTGCCGCCGCCATTGAAGCGCAGTGGAAGCTGATCTTTGATACCTGCCGCGTGACCGGCGGCGACCCGGTAGGGGAGTGGCAGAAGCATCTGGACCGCCTGAACGAGCTGGGCGCAAAGATGAACGCCCTTGATCTGGAAAGCGTCCACTTTGAAAGCGCCAACGGCACCGACCTGACTGTGGGTCTGGCGGAGCAGGCGGTGTGGGAGAGCGCCGGCAGCAAAAACGAGAAGGGCGTGCCCTTCCTGCCCAACATCCCCACCGAGGAGGTGTTCACCGCACCCCATAAGGATAAGGTAGACGGCATCGTTTACGGCACAAAGCCCTATGTCTTTAACGGACAGCTGATCAAGAACTTCCATGTCACCTTCAAGGACGGCAAGGTGGTGGAGCACGGCGCCGACGAGGGCGCAGAGCTGCTGGGTCAGCTGCTGGACACCGACGAGGGTGCACGCCACATCGGCGAGGTGGCGCTGGTGCCTGCTTCCAGCCCCATCAACCGCAGCGGCAAGCTGTTCTACAACACCCTGTTTGACGAGAACGCCGCCTGCCACATCGCCTTTGGCGACAGCTACCCCGGCACCACCGTGGGCGGCACCGGCCTTTCCAAGGAAGAGTTGGCAGCCCGCGGCATGAACCACTCCTCCCTGCATGAGGATGTGATGGTGGGTGCAGAGGACAGCCGCATCACCGGCAAATGCCGCGATGGCCGCACCGTGCAGCTGTTTGAAAACGGCGTCTGGGTGCTGTAAAAAAGCCCCAAAGGGCGCGCAACTGCAAAAAAATTGCGAAAATGCTTGCATAAATCGCAAGAGTATGCTATATTCTAGTAGTACGATATAGTTTAACCTGAAACGTGGGCCGCAAGGTCCGCGTTTCTTGTTTGTTTGGAGGTTTTTATGGCGAAGCAGTCTGGCGGCAACACCGCGCAGAGAGTGGAAGCGCTTGTCCGTCCCACGGTGGAAGGCATGGGTCTGCGCCTGTGGGATGTGGTTTTTGAGAAGGAAGGGCCGGACTGGTATCTTCGCATCCTCATCGACCGGGACGGCACCATGGATACCGACACCTGTGCAGAGGTGTCCCATGCACTGGATCCCATTCTGGACGAAGCAGACCCCATCGACCAGAGCTATTATCTGGAAGTGGGCAGCCCCGGTCTTGGCCGCAAGCTGACCCGCCCGGAGCACTACGAGGTGCTGAAGGGACAGAAGGTGCGGGCAAAGCTCATCCGCCCCAACGCCGACGGCGTGCGGGAACTGTCCGGCATCCTGACCGGCCGCGAGGGCAGCACCGTGACGCTGGAAGCTGAGAACGGCCCTGTGACCTTTGAGGTGAACGCAGTCTCCGGCGTGCAGCTGTGCGACGATGAGGATCTGTTCAACTGAGAAGTACCGTCTCTGAGAGAGAAAAGAGAACAAAATATATAGGAGGAACCCGAAAAATGACAGCAGAGAATAAGGACTTTTTTGAAGCGCTCTCCATGCTGGAGCATGAGCGCGGCATCACCGCAGAGTACCTGATCGAAAAGATCAAGGCGGCTATCATCATTGCCGTCAAGAAGAACTATGAGGTCGAGGAGGATCACATCCGTGTGGACATCGACCCCGACACCGGCCGCTTTGACGTGGCACTGATCCAGGACATCGTGGCAGACGAGGACTGGTACGACGAGCACGCCGAGATCGGCGTGACCGAAGCACGCAAGATCCGCAGCAGCTATGAGGTCGGCGACCGCATCATCACCCCGCTCAAGACCCGCGATTTTGGCCGCATTGCCGCCCAGACCGCAAAGCACGTCATCCGTCAGGGCATCCGCGAAGCCGAGCGCAGCCAGCAGCTCAGCGAGATCCAGTCCCGCGCACATGATATCGTGCAGGCCACCGTTACCCGCGTGGATACCGAGAAGGGCATCGTGGCGCTGGATCTGGGCAAGGGCGGCGAAGCTGTTCTGCCCCGCAACGAGCAGGTGCCCGGCGAGGTGTACACCGAGGGCGAGACCCTGCAGGTCTACATCGTGGATGTGGTCAGCACCGAGCGCGGCCCCCGCGTGATGATCAGCCGCACCCATCCCGGCCTTGTCAAGCGCCTGTTTGAGCTGGAAGTGCCCGAGATTTTTGACGGCACCGTGGAGGTAAAGGCCATCAGCCGCGAAGCCGGTGCCCGCACCAAGATGGCTGTCTGGTCCAAGGATCCCAACGTCAACCCTGTTTCCGCCTGCATCGGCGAGCACGGCGCCCGCGTGGCTGCCGTTGTGGAAAAGCTGGGCGGCGAGAAGATCGACATCGTCAAGTGGAGCGAGGATATCTCTGAGTTCATCTCCGCAGCCCTGAGCCCCGCCAAGGTGGTCAAGGTGGAGCTGCTGCCCGGCGAGACCCGCTCCTGCCGCGTCACCGTGCCCGACCAGCAGTTGAGCCTGGCCATCGGCAACAAGGGTCAGAACGCCCGCCTGTGCGCCCGCCTGACCGGCTACAACATTGATATCCGTCCCGAGAGCGGCTACTACGGCGAGGACGAGGAGCCCAAGAAGGACGCAGCAGACGCTGAATAAGCCCGGCACCATCTGCCGAAGGAGGGAAACCGGATGGCACAAAAAAAGATCCCTGCCCGCCAGTGCATCGGCTGCATGACCAGCCGCCCCAAAAAGGAGCTGGTGCGCGTGGTGCGCGCACCCAGCGGGGAAATCAGCATTGATCTGGTAGGCAAAAAGCCGGGGCGCGGCGCATATCTCTGCCCGAACCCGGACTGCCTGACCAAGGCAAAGAAGAAAAAGGCGCTGGAGCGCTGCTTTGAGCAGCCGGTTCCCGCCGAGGTATACGACGCGCTGGCTGTACAGCTGGCCGCAGCCGCAAAGGAGGCAGCAGCCGATGGCAAAAAAGAATAACGCCCCCGCAAAACCCAAGCTGCCCCCGGAGGAGGCGCTGTATCAGGCCGTGAGCCTGTGCCGCAAGGCCGGTGCGCTGACCATGGGCTTTGACGCCGTGGAGGAGGCCTGCGTAAAAAGCAAGGCATGGCTGGTGATGACCGCATCGGACATCAGCCCCAAGACCCTGCAGCGCCTGAACTACGCCGTGGGCGACTTAGTGGATGTGTTCACCATGCCGCTGACGCAGGATAAGCTGGCCGATATCAGCCACAAGCCCGTGGCTGTTTACGCGGTGACCGACCGCAACCTCGCAAAGCTCTGCTTCGACCGCCTGTCGGACTGCGGAGCAATCAAAAATGAGGAGGATATGAGCGAATGATCGTAAAATATAAAGTGAGTGACTTTGCAAAGGATCTGAACCTTTCTACAAAGAAGGTGCTGGATGAGCTGACCGCTATGGGCAGCACCGGCAAGAAGAACAGCTCCAATCTGGAGGAGAACGAGCTGAACTACCTGTTGGAGAAGTTCAGTAAGGATAACAGCGTGGCGAATCTGGACGAGTTCTTGAACAGCGCCAAGGCTCCCAAGGAGGAGCCTAAGGCCGAGAAGAAGGCTGACCAGAAAGCTGAAAAGAAGGCTGAAAAGAAGCCCGAAGCTCCCAAGGCTGACAAAAAGCCCCAGCAGCCCGCCGTAAAGGCTGAGCAGCCCAAGGCAAACAACAATAATAACAACAATAAGCACGGCGACAAGAAGCCCGAGCAGCACAAGAAGCGCGAGGAAAAGACCGTTTCCTTCAGCGAGCTGGCACGCGAGACCGGCGCAAAGGCCACCGCTGCCCCCGCACAGGCAGTTTCTGTCCGCCGCGAGGACAATCAGGTCACCGTGGATACCCGCACTGTGGATATGAACGTGGACCGCTTCGATGCCCGTTACGATGATCTGGCCTCTACCAAGAACACCGAGAACCGCCGCAAGCCCACCCCGCAGGGCAACAAGCAGAAGTTCACCCAGCGCGGCCAGCGCCAGCGCCAGCAGTTCCAGAAGGGCAAGCGCGAGACCGAGTTTGAGCGTCTGCAGCGCATCCAGCTGGAGAAGGCCCGCAACGCCCAGCTGAAGGTGCTCATCCCCGATGAGATCACCGTGGGCGAACTGGCTGCCCGCCTGAAGCAGCAGGCCGGTAAGGTCATTGCCAAGTTCATGCAGATGGGTGAGATGCACGCCATCAACGACGTGATCGATTTTGATACCGCATCTCTGCTGGCAGAGGAGTTCCACGCAAAGGTCGAGCACGAGGTGCACGTCACCATCGAGGAGCGCCTGTTTACGCAGGAAGAGGATGCACAGGAGGATCTGGTGGAGCGTCCCCCGGTGGTCTGTGTCATGGGTCACGTTGACCACGGCAAGACCAGTATTCTGGATGCCATCCGTAAGACCAATGTCACCGCAGGCGAGGCCGGCGGCATCACGCAGGCCATCGGTGCCTATCAGGTGCGCATCAACGACAGCAAGATCACCTTCCTGGATACCCCGGGTCACGAGGCTTTCACCTCCATGCGTGCCCGCGGTGCCAACATGACCGATATCGCTATTCTGGTCGTGGCTGCCGACGACGGCATCATGCCCCAGACCATCGAGTCCATCAACCACGCCAAGGCTGCCGAGGTCAAGGTGATCGTGGCCATCAACAAGATGGATAAGCCCACCGCCAACCCCGAGCGCGTGAAGGAGAGCCTGACCAAGTACGGTCTGATCCCCGAGGACTGGGGCGGAGATGTGGCCTGCATCCCCGTGTCTGCACTGACCGGTATGGGTATCAACGACCTGCTGGAGCGCGTTGCGCTGGAAGCCGAGGTCATGGAGCTGAAGGCCAACCCCAACCGCCGCGCCAAGGGTGCTGTGGTCGAGGCCCGTCTGGACAAGGGTCAGGGTCCCATCGCCACCATTCTGGTGCAGAACGGCACCCTGCACGCCGGTGATGTTATCATTGCCGGTACCGCCGTGGGCCGTGTGCGTACCATGCGCAACGACAAGGGCCAGCTGCTGACCGATGCCGGCCCCTCTACCCCTGTGGAGATCACCGGCCTGACCGCCGTGCCCGAAGCCGGCGACCTGTTCGAAGCGGTTGAGGACGAGCGTCTGGCCCGTGAGCTGGCAGAGCAGCGCATCGCTGCCGCCAAGGAGAAGCAGTTCTCCTCCTTCCAGAAGGTCACACTGGATAACCTGTTCAGCCAGATGGCACAGAACGACATGAAGGAACTGGCCATCGTGGTCAAGGCCGATGTGCAGGGCTCTGCCGAAGCTGTGAAGCAGAGTCTGGAGAAGATCTCCAACGACGAGGTGCGCGTGCGCGTCATCCACGCCGGTGTCGGCGCCATCAGCAAGTCTGACGTCGATCTGGCCGATGCCTCCAACGCCATCATTATCGGCTTCAACGTCCGCCCGGATAACGTGGCTAAGGAAGAAGCCGCTGCCACCAAGGTGGAAATGCGTATGTACCGCGTTATCTACGACGCCATCAACGATGTCACCGACGCTATGAAGGGTATGCTGGCACCCAAGTTCCGCGAGGTCGCTCTGGGCGAGCTGCAGGTGCGTCAGGTGTACAAGATCTCCAACGTGGGCACCGTTGCAGGCTGCCGCGTGACCAGCGGTAAGATCACCCGCGACAGCAAGGTGCGCGTGGTGCGTGACGGCATCGTCATTGCCGAGGACGAGATCGCATCCCTGAAGCGCTTCAAGGATGACGCCAAGGAAGTGGCCGAGGGCTACGAGTGCGGCGTGACCCTGGAGAAGTTTGCGGACGTCAAGGAAGGCGACGTGTACGAGGCCTTCAAGATGGAAGAGTACCGCGACTAAGATTTAAAATAACCCTCTCCGTCATTGCTGACGCAATGCTGCCTCTCCCGAGGCAGGAGGCTTGCAGAGAAACGGAAAAGCATCCCGTATCCACGCAAAAAGCTCGCCCATCGGGAGAGCTGCCGAGCGAAGCGAGGCTGAGAGGGTTTTCTTTTTAAAGGAGAAACGGAATGTCTCAGAAAAATATGGGCCGTCTTGCGCAGGATATGAAGCGCGAGGTCATTGCCATCATCAGCCGGCTGAAGGACCCGCGGCTGGAGGGCGGTCTGCTGACCGTCACCCGTCTGGACGTGACGCCGGATCTGGATGTGGCAAAGGTGTATGTAAGCGTGATGGGCCGTGCAGACGGCCCCAAGCCCGCCATTGAAGCGCTGAACCGTGCCGCAGGCCATGTGCGCACCGAGGTCAGCAAAAAAATGCACATCCGCAAGGCACCCCGCTTCATCTTTGTGGAGGATGACGGTGCTGCCTACGCCGCCCACATCAACGAGCTGCTGCGCAGCCTGAATGTGAACGGCGAGGAAGAAGCACAGCCTGCCGATACCGAACAGACCGAGGACTGACTGCCTTTGCGGAAAGGATGGATCATTGGATGACAGAACAACTGAATGTGCAGCAGATGGCGCAGCGCCTGCTGGCTGCGGACAACATTTTGATTCTGTGCCACAAAAACCCGGACGGTGACACCATCGGCTGCGGCAGCGCCCTGTACTATGCGCTTAAAGCGCTGGAAAAAACAACGGCGGTGCTCTGCTCCGATGCCGTGCCGTCCCGCTACGCCTTTACAAACCCACGGCTGTTCAAGGGCGAGTTCGAGCCCCGCACCGTGATCGCGGTGGATGTGGCAGGTCTGCAGCTGTTTGGTGAAAATAACGGTGTGCCGCAGGTTGCACGCCATGTAGACCTGTGCATCGACCACCACGCAGGCAACAACGGCTATGCCGATTTTACCCTTCTGGATGCCGGTGCCGCTGCGGCAGCAGAGCTGCTGTATCAGGTCATCGTGGAGATGGGCGTGACCATCTCTCCCCACATTGCGGACTGTCTGTACACCGGCATTGCCACCGACACCGGCTGCTTCAAGTTCTCCTCCACCACGGCTAACACCCACACGGTTGCTGCAAAGCTTATTGAAGCCGGCTGCCATGTGGAGGAGCTGAACACCCTGCTCTTCGACACCAAGCCCCGTGCCCGCATGGAGGCCGAGCGCATCGCCCGCAACCATCTGGAGTACTATCTGGACGGCCGCTGCGCCCTGATCTACCTGACGAGGGACGAGATCCGGCAGAGCGGGGTAGACCCTGCAGATCTGGAAGAGCTGACCAGCCTGCCCATCAGCATTGAGGGAGTCAAGGTCGGTCTGACCCTGCGCCAGCAGCCCGGCGGCAGCTACCGCATCAGCGTGCGTACCGCAAAGGGCGTGGACGCCTGTGCCATTGCCCGGCGTCTGGGCGGCGGCGGACACACCCGCGCAGCGGGCTGTGAGCTGCTGGGCGACCTTGAAAACGCCAAGAATGCGATCCTTGCAGAGGTGGAAGCCGAGCTGGACGCACCGCAGGAGGAAGCATGATGCAGGGCATCCTGATCGTAGACAAGCCCATGGACTGGACCAGCTTTGACGTGGTGGCAAAGCTGCGCGGCGTGCTGGGCACCCGCAAGCTGGGGCACAGCGGTACGCTGGACCCCATGGCCACCGGCGTTCTGCCGGTGTTCTGCGGCGGTGCCAGCAAGGCGGTGGATTTGCAGCTGAACCACGATAAGACCTACCGCGCCACCCTGCGCTTGGGTGCACGCACCGATACCGGCGATAGCACCGGTACGGTGCTGGAGACCGCACCCGTCACCGCTGGGGAAAAAGAGCTGCTGGCTGTGTTGCCGCAGTTTGTTGGCCCGCAGATGCAGGTTCCGCCCATGTACTCGGCGGTCAAGATCAACGGCCAGCCGCTGTATAAGCTGGCCCGCGAGGGCGTGACCGTGGAGCGCAAGGCGCGCCCCATTGAAATTTATGGCATTGAGTACGGCGGCAGTCCGGCAGAAAACGAGTATGTGCTGACGGTGCGCTGCTCCAAGGGCACCTATATCCGCACGCTGTTGGAGGATATCGCCGCTGCCATGGGACAGAAGGGCACCATGAGCGCGCTGCGCCGCACCGCTGCCGGTCTGTACACCGAAGCAGACGCCCACACGCTGGAAGAGATCCTTGCCGCAAAGGAGCAGGGGAGCGCTGCACTGGAAGCACTGATGCTGCCGGTGGAAAGCGTGTTCACCCCGCTGCCGCTGCTGGTGGTGGAGCCATGGGTGGAGCAGCATCTGTACAACGGCTGCCCCACCAGCCGCTACCCCGCAGCAGACGGACGCTACCGGGTGCGCAATGCCGCCGGGCAGTTCCTTGGCCTTGCCAATATCACCGGCGGGGTGCTCCGGGTGGAAAAACTGTTCGTGGAACGTAATTGAGCAATAAAGGAAACAAGACCCATGCAGATCATTTCTCAGTTTGCCCCGCTGCCGCTGGCGCAGCCCGAAAAAGGCACCGCCGTGGCGATGGGCTACTTTGACGGCATCCATATCGGCCACCGGGCGGTGATCGAAGGGGCGGTGCAGTGGGCAAAGACCCATGACGCAGCCCCGGCGGTGTTCACCTTCCGCCTGCCGGTGGAAAATAAAATGAAGGGCAAGCGCCTGCTTTCCACCGAGGATAAGCACGCCTTGATCCACAGCCTTGGGGTGGAATATTACCTCACCCCGGACTTTGAAGCGATCAAGGCGCTGAGCCCGGAGGAGTTCGTGCGCGGCATTGTGGAAAATTGCCACGCCCGGGCGCTGTTCTGCGGCGAAAACTTCACCTTTGGTGCAAAAGCTGCCGGTACGCCGGAGCTGCTGCGCACCCTCTGCGCCCCCCTTGGGGTAGAGGTGGTGGTGGTGCCCATGGCACAGTTTGAGGAAAAGCCGGTGTCCTCCACCCGCATCCGCACCGCGCTGGAAGGCGGGGATATCCCTGCTGCCAACGCCATGCTGGGGATGCCCTATGCCATCCGCTTTGCGGTGCAGCACGGGGCAGGGCTGGGACACACCCTTGGGGTGCCCACCATCAACCAGCTGTACCCACAGGGCTTCCAGATGCCCCGCAGCGGCATTTATATCACCCGCACCTGCATCAACGGGGTGTGGTATCCCTCGGCCACCGGTCTGGGCAGCCGCCCTACCGTGAACGACGACGCCACCAAGGTGACCTGCGAGACCTTTATCCCGGGCTTTTCCGGCGATTTGTACGGCACCGATCCGGTGGTGGAGTTCTACGCCTACCTGAGCCCCAGCAAAAAGTTTGATACGCTGGACCAGCTGCGGGACTGCATCAACGATGCCGCCCGCCGCGCGCAGGAATATTTTGCATAACGCATCTATTTTTTAATTTGGGATCCGGAGATGCCTACGGGCGCTTCCGGATCCCTTTTGTCGTGATGAAAAAGCAGTATTTCCGGCGTCTGCGGGCAGAAAAAACCGCACTTCGGGCAAAATAGACACATTTCTGTGCAACAATGGCAAATGTTTGTTAAACAATTATCTATCTCTTATCCTTGCAATGCACACAGTTTTTGTTTATAATAGTAGCTGTACGGGGCAAAGCCCCGATTGTGAGCGAGACTCTGGTTCAGAATTATAACTTGAGAGGAGTTTTTACCATGGGTTTAGGTAAGAAGACGATCGACGATCAGAACTACTGCGGCAAGAAGGTGCTTGTCCGCTGCGATTTCAACGTCCCGATGAAGGACGGTGTCATCACCAACGAGAACCGCATCAACGCAGCACTGCCCACCATCCAGAAGCTGGTCAACGATGGCGCTAAGGTCATCCTGTGCAGCCACCTGGGCAAGCCCAAGAACGGCCCCGAGGCTAAGTTCAGCCTGGCTCCCGTTGCTGTGGCTCTGAGCGCAAAGCTGGGCAAGACCGTTGTGTTTGCCGATGACGACAACGTTGTGGGCGAGAACGCAAAGGCTGCTGTGGCTGCCATGAACAACGGCGACGTCGTTCTGCTGCAGAACACCCGTTTCCGCAAGGAAGAGACCAAGAACATGCCCGAGTTCAGCGAGGAGCTGGCTTCTCTGGCTGACGCTTATGTGGACGACGCCTTCGGCAGCTGCCACCGTGCACACTGCTCCACCGCAGGTGTCACCGACTACATCAAGGATACCGCTGTCGGCTACCTGATGGAGAAGGAGATCAAGTATCTGGGCAACGCCGTCAACGACCCCGTCCGTCCCTTC
Organism: uncultured Faecalibacterium sp.; assembly: GCA_934525325.1. GTDB lineage: Bacteria > Bacillota > Clostridia > Oscillospirales > Ruminococcaceae > Faecalibacterium. Next base: position 32,149 of record CAKSZE010000007.1, on the reverse strand, counting down.
ACCGCTATTCTGGGCGGCGCCAAGGTTGCTGATAAGCTGAACGTCATCTCCAACCTGCTGGAGAAGGTCGATACCCTGATCATCGGCGGCGGCATGGCTTACACCTTCGCCAAGGCTCAGGGCTACGAAGTCGGCAAGAGCCTGTGCGATGACACCAAGCTGGACTACTGCAAGGAAATGATGGCTAAGGCACAGGAGAAGGGCGTCAAGCTGCTGCTGCCCGTGGATGCAGCCTGCATCAAGGACTTCCCCGATCCCATCGACGCTCCTGTGGACGTCACCGTGGTGCCTGTCACCGCCATCCCCGCTGACATGGAGGGCTGCGACATCGGCCCCGAGACCATGAAGCTGTTTGCTGACGCTGTCAAGGCTTCCAAGACCGTTGTCTGGAACGGCCCCATGGGTGTGTTCGAGAACCCCACTCTGGCAGCTGGTACTCTGGCTGTTGCCAAGGCTATGGCTGAGAGTGATGCTACCACCGTTATCGGCGGCGGCGACAGCGCAGCAGCTGTGCAGCAGATGGGTCTGGGCGACAAGATGACCCACATCTCCACCGGCGGCGGCGCTTCTCTGGAGTATCTGGAGGGCAAGGAGCTGCCCGGCATCGCAGTCATCCAGAACGCATAATTTTTCCGGCATCACAATGGGTGCGGCGGCATTTACGCCGCCGCATCTTTTCTTTTTGTGCAGGCAATTTGTAAATATTTACGAAGGTAAGGAGAAAATAACAATGGATAAGGCAAAGCGCAAGGCTATTATCGCTGGCAACTGGAAGATGAACAAGACCGCCTCCGAGGCTGCTGTTCTGGTGGACGAGCTGATCCCCGCCGTGAAGGACGCTACCTGCGAGGTCGTCATCTGCACCCCGTTTACTGATCTGGTCACCGCTGTGGCTAAGACCAAGGGCACTAACATCCATGTGGGTGCCGAGAACGTCCACTTTGAGAAGTCCGGTGCTTTCACCGGCGAGATCAGCGCCGATATGCTGGTGGATCTGGGTGTGGAGTACGTCATCGTCGGCCACTCTGAGCGCCGCCAGTACTTTGCAGAGACCGACCAGACCGTCAACAAGCGCACTCTGGCTGCCCTGAATGCCGGCCTGAAGGTCATCATCTGCGTGGGCGAGAGCCTGCAGCAGCGCGAGGAGGGCGTTACCGAGGAGCTGGTCCGTATGCAGACCAAGATCGCCCTGCGTGACGTGACCGCCGAGCAGATGGCAAACGTTGTCATCGCCTACGAGCCCATTTGGGCCATCGGCACCGGCAAGACCGCTACCTCCGATCAGGCAGAGGAAGTCTGCGCTCAGATCCGCAAGGTGGTGGGCGAGCTGTACGGCGAGACCGTAGCCGAAGCTACCACCGTGCAGTACGGCGGCAGCATGAATGCCAAGAACTGCGAGGAGCTGCTGAGCAAGAAGGACGTGGACGGCGGCCTGATCGGCGGCGCATCCCTGAAGGCTCCCGACTTTGCTGTCATCGTTGATGCAGCCACCAAGGGCTGAGCAACTGCCTTTTCTTAACAAGCTGTTTCAGCGCCCGGCTGCGCCGTTTTTTCAGCGCTGAGCCGGGCGCTGATCTGTTTTACAGCAGCCGTCCGGGTGTTATGCACCCGCAGGCTGCACCTCCGCAGGCGGGGCTCTGGCCTTACCTGCAACGCGTGATAAATTCAAAGGAGATTCAATTTTATGGCAAAGAAACCTGTTCTTCTGTGCATCATGGATGGCTTCGGCTGGGTGCCGAACGAGACCTTCGGCAACGCCGTTGTGGCTGCCAAGACCCCTCATCTGGATGCTCTGATGGAAAAGTACCCCATGACCACCATTGATGCTTCCGGCATGGCTGTCGGCCTGCCCGACGGCCAGATGGGCAACTCCGAGGTCGGCCACACCAACATGGGCGCAGGCCGCATCGTGTACCAGCAGCTCACCCTCATCACCAAGTCCATCCGTGACGGCGAGATGCTCAAGAACCCTGTGCTGGTCAAGAACATGAAGGCCGCCATCGAGGCCGGTAAGGCCATCCACCTGATGGGTCTGGTGGGCACCGGCGGCGTGCACAGCCATGCCGACCACTGGTTCGGCGTGCTGGAAATGGCAAAGCATCTGGGCGCTAAGGAAGTCTACCTGCACTGCATCACCGATGGCCGCGACACCGACCCCCACTCCGGCAAGGGCTTCCTTGCTGACCTGCAGGCCAAGCTGGACGAGCTGGGCGTAGGCAAGATCGCCAGCGTTTCCGGCCGTTACTACGCCATGGACCGCGATAACAACTGGGACCGCGAGGAGAAGGCCTATGCTGCCTTCGTCTACGGCGAGGGTGAGCACGCCGCCAACGCTGCCGAGGCCATCGAGGCTTCCTATGCCGCAGACAAGACCGATGAGTTCGTGCTGCCCTGCGTCACCTGCGAGGGTGGCCGCGTGCAGGATGGCGACACCGTCATCTTCATGAACTTCCGCCCCGACCGTGCCCGCCAGATGACCCGCATCTTCTGTGATGATGCCTTTACCGGCTTTGAGCGCCGCGGCGGTCGCAAGCAGGTGCACTACGTCTGCATGGCTGAGTACGATGCCACCATGCCCAACTGCGAAGTGGCTTATCCCCCGGTGGAGCTGAAGAATGTTCTGGGCGAGTACCTGTCTGCCCACGGCAAGACCCAGCTGCGCATCGCCGAGACCGAGAAGTACGCCCACGTCACCTTCTTCTTCAACGGCGGCGTGGAAGCTCCCTACGAGGGCGAGGATCGCTGCGTCATCCCCAGCCCCAAGGTTGCCACCTACGACCTGAAGCCCGAGATGAGCGCCCCCGAAGTTGCTGCCGAGTGCGTCAAGCGCATCGAGAGCGGCAAGTACGATGTGGTCATCCTGAACTTCGCAAACTGCGATATGGTCGGCCACACCGGCGTGTTCGATGCTGCTGTCAAGGCCGTTGAGGCTGTGGATACCTGTGTGGATCAGGTGGTCACCGCTGTGCTGAACGCCGGCGGCTGCGCCTTCATCACCGCTGACCACGGCAACGCCGAAAAGATGATGAACCCGGACGGCACCCCCTTCACCGCCCACACCACCAACGTTGTGCCCTTTGTGGCTGTTGGCTGCGGCGATGTGAAGCTGCGCGAGGGCGGCTGTCTGGCCGACATCGCACCCACCATGCTGCCCTATATCGGCCTGCCCGTTCCCGCCGAGATGACCGGCAAGAGCATCATCGTGGAGTGATGCCAGACGGGATAACCGGATAAATAAAGCAAAAGGCTGCTGCACATTCCGTGCGGCAGCCTTTTTGCGTTCTTTACGGCTCGGCTTGAAATGCTCCGGGTGGCTGCTTCTGGTCGCAGATGCGCAGGACTGTGCGCCAAATGTAGAGGGCGAACAGCGCATAGAAGAGAACAGCCAACGCGGTGAACGGGATCTTCCACGGGGAAAGGGCTGTCTTGTAGGTCGTGCCGGGAGCGCTAAAAATACAACAGTCCGTCTGAATCAAAAGCAGACGGGCTGTTGTTGTATGGAATTATGGATTGCTCAATCCAGTCGGAACACCTGTTCCAGCTTGGGCTGTGCGCCAGTCACGGGGTCCATTTCCAGTTCCAGAATGTCCTTCATGTACTCGTTCCAGCGGGCAACGACCGGGCTTTCTGCCTGCACCTTCTCGGCATAGGCAACGCCCTTTTCGCACTCATAGTAGCCGAACAGTTCATCGTTGCAGTAGAAGATGCTGTAATTGCAGATGCCAGCATCTTTCAGCACCTTGACCATTTCCGGCCAGATCTCATTGTGACGCTTCTGGTATTCGGCCTTGCAGCCAGGTTTGATGCGGCCTTTCCATGCCATATGTTCCATGTCCTGCTCCTTAGTCGAGGAAGTTCTCGTTCAGGGTCACGCCGAAGTCGTGGGCGATGGCGCGCAGGTCGTCGTCGGTGATGGTCTGCCGGATGATGCCGCCGCCCATGGAGAGCACCTTGACGTAAATTTCCGCGCTCTTTTCGATGGTGTGAGCCAGACCGAAGGTGATGTCGAAGTCCGGGCCGGAAGCGAACAGGCCGTGCTGTGCCCAGATGGCAGCCTGATAGGTTTTCATCAGCTCGCTGGTGGCCATGGCAATGTCAGCCCCGCCGGGTACCATCCACGGGCAGACGCCCACGCCCTCCGGGAACACTACCGGACACTCGGTAGCGCTCTGCCACAGCGCGCGGGTGAAGTCCCGGTCGGTCAGGGGCAGAATGTAGGTCAGGGCAATGACGTTGGTGGCGTGGCAGTGGTAGATGACACGGTTTGCGCCATTGGTGGCGGCCTTGCGGACGCTGTGGTTCATAAAGTGGCTGGGGAACTCACTGGTGGGCTTTGCGCCGTCCTCCAAGCCCCAGACGATGCGCCAGCTGTTGCCCTTGTCGTTGATCTCCACGATGCCGATGTTATGGACGGGGTCCGGCTCCACATTGCGGAAGAATTTGCCCGAGCCGGTGGTGATGAAATACTCCCCGGCCAGATTATCCGCCTGCACGCCCATGTTCACCCATGCGCGGGGCTGCTCGTCAAAGAAGGGACGGCACTGCGCCACTTCCTCTTCCTTCATGCGGTAGGTCAGGTTGCCGCCGTTGCGCTCGTGCCAGCCCTGCAGCCAGCCATCGTTGCACATCCGCATAAAGCCTTTTACGATTTCAATATCCAGAATACCCATGATAAATACCTCTCTTTTCTTCGCTTTTCATTATTGGGTGATGATGTCCACAGGAACATCGAAGATTTTTGCCACTTTCAGAATGGTATCAATGTGACGGCCGGTAGCCGCAGCCATGTGGTGGGTGGGGCCAGCCTCGCTCCAGCGGTTGCAGAACTCCCGTGCGCCGCAGGTAAAGCGGGTGCGCATATTGGTATCGCCAAAGGTGAAGATGGGGCCGGGTTCGTTGACACCCTCGGCCACCACGAACTTGAAGTGACCGTCCTTGTCCTGTGTGATGCCCAGATAGGTCACAGGGCCAAGGTGGGGATAGAACTGGGTCAGGTAGCCGCCGCCGGTCTTGCCGTGGAACACCGGCACGATCTTCATGGTGGGCTTCTTCTCGGAAATGTCGGCATCGCCGGAACCGGAGTGACCGATGATGCAGATATCCTCGTCAAAGTCGATGGAGTACATCTCACTCAGCTGGCCGCAGCCTGCAATGGTTTTGAGGATGCTCATGGCCATGGACACCTTGATGTCGCCTTCCACGGCGCAGGCCACGCCCTGCTTGATGAGCATGGAAAACGCCGGGATCAGCATGCTGTCCAGCACACCGGCCTTGCCCTGTGCAAAACCATCGTAGTGGGATGCGATGAACGCGATCTTCTCGTCCTTGACCCACTGCTCAAAGGCCACCACATACCTTGCCATGTCCCAGACCTTTTCAATGGTGCCGCCGCCCTCGATATCGAAGGTATCCAGAATATCCTGTGCCTTGGCACGGATGGCAGCTTCATCGGTGATGTTGTCGGCAATGGCCCACATCTTCTCCCAGTCGAACTGCTTGGTGTAAAGGAACATCCGGTTGTAGAGGTTGGTTTCGTCAATATACAAGTCCATCATGCCGGGGTACGGACGGCCGATCTGTGCCAGATTGGTGTCACGGAAGCGGCGGCGCACCTGTGCGGCACGGCACCAGTCCTCGATCTCGGCCTGCACCTGCGGGTCGCCGCCCTCGACCACACCGGTGATGACCGCGTGACGCTTGCCGGCGCGCTCCAAGTCGGCCACCATCTCGCCCACGGCACCGCAGGCGTACAGTTCGCCCAGCCAGGTGGGGGTGTCGGTATTGGCGTAGTCCGGGGCTTTCTTCTTCTGGACATTCACCAGCACCACGGGCACGTTCAGGTCGCGCACGGCGGGCAGCATATTGTAAGAGGTAGCGTAGGTCAGCAGCTGCAAAATGACCAGATCGACGTCAGCGGCGCGGAACTTGTCACCTGCGGCCATGGACAGCTCCTTGGTGGTGACGATGCCGCCGTCAATGACTTCTACGGTGTCGGGAATGGTCTTTTTGAAGTCGGCGTACTGCTGCTCAAATTCGGGCACGAGGGTCGGGAACTGGGGCAGATAGGCACCCAGAGCAATGGCGAACACGCCAACGCGGGCTTTGGTTTCAACGAGCATGGGAAATCCTCCTTATTGAATGTTCATCTGGATCTTCAAATTGCCGATGGCGGTGGCCTCGATGGGCAGCGCCACCACCTGTTTTCCGGTATAATGGGCGGTCAGCTCGTTCAGGGTGGCATTCTTTGCGCCGCCGCCTGCGATATACAGCTTGTCCCAGTGCTGCCCAGTGAGCGCTTCCAACTCCCGGAAGGCTTTCCCATAGCAGTACGCCAGCGAATGATAGATGCTGTTGATAAGGTCAGCATCCGTGGCAGGGGCTTCCCCGGTCTCGGCAAGAGCCGCCTTGATTTCCGCGCGCATATCCTGTGGCGCGGAGAAGTGGGCTGCGTTTACGTCAAAAATGCGGGTGTAGGTGCTGGTCTTGGCCAGCTCCACCATCTCGGCAAAGGAGATGCCCAGCTGCTTTTGCACACACTGGATGATCCACAGACCCATGATGTTTTTCAGGTAGCGGATGTACCCCACGCCGCCCTCGTTGGTAAAGTTGGCGCGGCAGCTTTCCGGGCTGGTGATGGGCTTTGCCAGCTTGACCCCCAGCAAGCTCCATGTGCCGGAGGACAAAAACGGTGCATCCCCCTGCTCCATGGGGATGCCCTCCACCGCGCTGGCGGTGTCGTGGGTGGCGCACAGCACTACCCTGGTCTGCCCGCCCGCCTCGGCGGCAATGTCGGCTTTCAGCGGACCCAGCACCGTGCCGGGGACCGTCAGCTTGGGGAACATGGTCTCCGGCAGACCTAGAGCCTTCAAAATCTCTGAATCGTATTCCTTGGTCTGTGCATTGACAAGGCCGGTGGAGGTGGCGTTTGTGTACTCCCGCGCCTTTACGCCGCAGAGTTTCCACAGCAGATATTCCGGGATCATCAAAAAGTCCTCGGCCTGTGCCAGCCGCCCGGCTTTTTTGTCGGCATACAGCTGATAAATGCTGTTGAAGGGCTGGAACTGGATGCCGGTGCGTGCATAGAGCATTTCAAACGGCAGGATGCTGTGGACTTCGGGAATCACCGCCTGCGTCCGGCTGTCCCGGTAGGCGTAGACAGGGTAGAGGGGCTTGCCGTCTTTCAGCAGCACATAGTCCACCGCCCATGTATCAATGGAAAGGCTCTCGATGTCCGGGAACTTTGCAAAGGCTTCCCGGATGCCCTGCTTCACGTTGGCAAACAGGCTGTCGATGTCCCATTCCAGATGCCCGTCCACCCGCTGGACGCTATTGGGAAAACGGTACACTTCTTCCGTGCGGAGAACGCCGTTCTCCATCCATCCGACAATGTGCCGCCCGCTGGATGCACCAATGTCGATGGCAAGATATTTCTTTTGCATAATGCGCCTCCTGCGTGGCTTTGACTGCTACCAGTATAGAGGTAGTATGCTGTCGATTCCATCCGCAAAGGTGACGCATTCTTTGTGAAAAGTCTACTCTTGCACTGCAAAGTGCAGTGCGCTATACTAGGCACAGAAAGAGAGGAGCAGGAAAATGCTGACTTACAACATGGATGTGACCCCGGAGAGCCTGTGGAAGCACACCACCCCCAGCGAGGCAGAACTGGCACAGCCCTATTACTGTACCGAGGTGGGGGTGTTTTATGCCCAGCAGCATTTTTCCACCGCCCGCACAGATAAGGAGAGCTATATCCTGTTCTATACCCTCCGGGGTGCAGGGCTGATCGAGCAGGGGGAAAGTCATGTGGTGCTCGGCACCGGGCAGGCGCTGCTGCTGAACTGCCGTACCCCGCAAAGCTACTGCACCGCCCCGGGGCAAAGCTGCTGGCACCATTACTGGGTGCATCTGGACGGCGCAGGGGTCGCCGCCATGGAGTCGCTGTTGCTGCCGGGCAAAAAACTGACCCCGGTACAGCTTACCGGGGTCAAGATGCAGGAATATTTTGAAACACTTTTAGGGCAGATGGAGCGCAGCACCGTGGACAGCATGGTGACCACCGGGCTGGCACTCCACGAGATGCTGGCGCTGTGCGCCAGGAGTATTCTTGCACAGGCCGAAGCCACCAGCACACGGCAGGTCATTTTGCAGGCGGCGGAGACCCTGCGCAAAAATTACCAGAAGGAACTTTGTCTTGCCGACCTGCTGGCCGAGGCACACATGAGCAAAAGCTATTTTCTGCGTCTGTTCCGGCGGTATATGGGCACGACACCGTATAATTATCTGGTCAACTTCCGCATCACACAGGCAAAGGAACTGCTTGTCCTTACCGACCACAGCGTCGGCGAGATCGCACAGGAGGTAGGCTTTGGAGATGCCAGCAACTTTTCCACCCGGTTTGCAAAAGCTACCGGGCAAAGCCCTCTGCAATACCGCAAAAGTGCGCTGAAGCCGCTGGAAACGGCAAGGTGAACAGCTTCACGGCGGTGAAGTGCGATATCGACCGTACAGTTTTGTTTTTTGGGTATATATTTTGACGGACATCTGTGGTACAATTTCTTTTGCAACATCAAAATTAGCTGCACGGAGGCGCATTCATGCGAAAATTTTATCAACAAGTCGTAAAATATCCAAGATTGATCCTAACAGGTTTTCTGGCGGCATTCGTCCTCTGCTTTTTCTGTCAGAAGTTCATTGCGGTCGATTACGACATGAACGACTATCTGCCCAAGGACAGTCCCTCTACCATTGCCTTGGAAACGATGGGTGCAGAATATACGGGCGGTATTCCGAATGCCCGTGTGATGGTACGGAATGTGACGGTGCCGGAAGCATTGTCCTATAAAGAAAAACTTTGTGCCGTGGACGGCGTGACCGATGTGACATGGCTGGACGATGTGGCCAGTGTAACGCAGCCGCTGGATTTTATTCCGGAAAAGACACGTAATGAATATTATAAGGATCAGAATGCGCTCTTTTCTGTGACGATCGACGAGGGCAAAAGTCTCGAAACATGTGACGCTATCCGTGAACTTATTGGCAGGGACAACTGCATGGCAGGCAGCGCCGTCTCAACGGCGGTCGCAACCAGCACTACGGTCGAGGAGGTTCCCATCATTGCAGTGATCGGTGTATTGTTTGCAGTCGTCGTTCTGACGCTGACGACAACTTCGTGGGCGGAACCGTTCATCGTTCTAGTGGGCCTTGGCGTGGCGGTCATTCTGAACGCGGGCAGCAACCTGATCTTCGGGGAGATCTCGTTTGTGACGAATGCTGCCGGAAATATTTTGCAATTGGCTGTTTCGCTGGACTATTCCGTTTTCCTGATCCACAGCTTTGAGGAATACCGCAGACAGGACGGCAATCTCCAAGAAGCGATGGTGAACGCTTTGTGCAGCTCCACCGGTTCGATCTTCTCCAGCGGTCTGACGACAGTGATTGGCTTTCTGGCTCTCTGCCTGATGCGGTTCCGGATCGGCCCGGATCTGGGGCTTGCACTGGCAAAGGGCATTGCGATCAGTCTGATCGTGGTGTTCGTGTTTATGCCGGTCTTTATTCTGGCAACCTATCCGCTCATTGATAAGACCCGACACCGCAGCTTTCTGCCATCGTTTGAAGGGCTTGGAAAGGTCGTTTGCAAGGTGATGCTGCCTTGCGTCTGTGTTTTTGCCATCTTGGTCGCACCCAGCTATCTGGCCTCCAATAGCAACGGCTTTTATTACGGTGCTTCTCATATTTTTGGCATCAAGACGCAGCTTGGCGCGGATACGGCAGAGATCGAGGACATTTTTGGAAAAACGGATACCTATGTTCTCATGGTTCCCAAAAGCAGCACTGCGACCCAAAAGGAACTGTCCGAGCAGCTGCACACCCTGCCGCAGGTGACGAGCGTCCTGTCCTATGTGGATACGGTGGGCGGTTCGATCCCGGAACAGTATCTGGATGATGCGACCCTTTCAAAGCTGAACGGTGAGCACTATACCCGGATGGTGCTGACGGTCGATGCTGCCTATGAAGGCGATGAGACATTTCAACTAGTGGAAACGATCCGCAAAATTGCCGAGGAGCATTATCCCGACGAATGGCAGTTAGCCGGGCAGGGCGTGTCTACCTATGACCTGATGGACACCGTTACGGCGGATATGACTGAGGTAAACGGCATTGCCATCGGCGCGGTGTTTCTTGTTCTGCTTCTTACAATGCGATCCATCTCGCTGCCAGTCCTGCTGGTACTGAGCATTGAGACGGCGATTTGGATCAACCTGGCCATCCCGTATTTTACCGATCAGCCCATCTTTTATATCGCATATCTCATCATCAGCTCTGTCCAGTTGGGTGCGACCGTGGACTATGCGATCCTGTTTACAAACCGCTACCTTACCGACCGGCGACAGATGCGCCGGAAAGAATCGGTGCGAGAGATCATTTCGAGTTGTACGGTGTCCGTTCTGACATCGGGCAGCGTACTGACTGTCGTTGGTTTTCTGATGGGCTTCGTCTCGACCCACGGTCTGCTGGCACAGTTTGGAATGCTGCTGGGGCAGGGAACACTCTGCTCGGTCATCATCGTCCTGTTCGTCCTGCCCGGACTGCTCGTCCTCTTTGACGGATTGATCCAAAAAACTACCCGCGGCGCGAGCCGTGCGTTCCTGAATGAGAAAAAGGAGAGAAACGCGTGAAAAACAGAACCAGAATCGCTGCGGCAGGTCTGTCGGCCCTGTTGCTTTGCTCTATCGCACTGCCGACCATTGCCGCCGTCCCATCTACGAAAAAAGAGGAAGTCGTTTACATCATGACGGACGCTGAAGGGACAGTGCAAAATCTGAATGTCGTGAACATTTTCGGCAGAGGCAGCGTGACCGACTACGGCGATTATACGGATGTGAAGATGCTGACCACCAATGACCCTATTACCCAGAACGGAGATGAGATCACTTTTACGACCGATGCTGAGCGGGTGTATTATCAGGGAACGCTGGAAAACCGGGAAATACCGTGGGATATTTCGATCCGCTATACATTGGAAGGAAAGGATGTCTTGCCGGATGAACTGGGCGGTAAGAGCGGTAAGCTGAAAATTCGCTTCACTGTGACGAAGAACGAGAAGTGCAGCGGCACGTTCTACGAGGACTACGCATTGCAGGCAGCGTTCGCTCTGAACACGGATACCTGCCAGAACATCATTGCATCAGACGCAACGATGGCGAATGTCGGCGCGAACAAACAGCTGAGCTATGTCATCCTGCCTGAGCAGGGCATTGATACGACGATTACCGCTGACGTTGCGGATTTCGCGATGGATGCAGTGACCATCAACGCCGTCAAGATGAACCTGAACATCACCATCGACACGGATGACCTGAAAGCGCAGGTCGGTGAGATCACCGATGCAGTGAGTCAGGTCAACGATGGTGCAGCGGCGTTAAGCAACGGCTCGGCGCAGCTTCATTCCGCGACAGGAACCTTGAACGATGCCGTCGGGCAGTTGAACAGTGGTGCAGGTCAGATCGCGGATGGCGCAGAGAGCCTTTCAGATGGACTTTCGACCCTGAGCGGAAAAAGTGCCGACTTGCAGAATGGCGCATATCAGGCTTTCTCTGGGCTGTGCAGTGCCGCGCAGACGATGCTGAACAGTGAACTTTCCGTAGCAGGCATTGCCGAAGTGACCCTGACCCCGGAAAATTACACCGAAACGCTGTCCGACCTGAAAGAGACGCTGCATGGAATGCTGTCCGAAAACTGTTTCTCAAAGATCTTCTCCAAGGCAGTCGAAGCGAAAGTGACCGCAGCCATTGGCAAAATCAATGATCTCCAGACGCAGCTGGATAATTACCAGACCTTCTATGACGGCGTTGCAGCCTATACGAATGGCGTGGACAGTGCTGCTTCTGGCGCAGCGGCCCTGCGCGATGGTGTGGGCACGCTGCACCGGAGTACTGCTGCCTTGAAAGATGCCGTCGGCCAGCTGAACGGAAAGACCGGTGAGCTGGCGGACGGTGCCCGGACGCTGCACAACGGCACCGAGACCTTTGCCGAGCAGACCAGCGGCATTGACGGCATGGTAGACGATCAGATTCAGAATATTATGGGTTCTCTGACCGGCGGCGATGAGATCTACTCCTTTGTTTCGGAAAAAAATACGAATGTAGACTTGTTACAGTTCGTCATTAAGACAGCTGCCATCGAAAAGGCAGAAGAAACTTCTGTCGAAGAGCCTCCTGTTGTCAAACGGAACTTCTGGCAGAAGCTGCTTCACCTGTTCGGATTGAATTGATAAATGTCAAAAGGTGATTTGAGGAAATTTCGGAAATTTGATCCTGTGGCGGAGTTTGTAAAATGACAGCCATAATCAGGAAAAGCGTCCTGCGCAGAACAGCGGAACCAACTTTACGGATCCCCTTGTCATTCCCCATGATCTTGCCGGAGCCGTTCGGCTGCGGTTCAATTCCCGCAAAAGCAATGAGAGATTTCTTACGGCAGATGCGCTCTGCCTGCCCGGCGCTCCCATGACCCTTGCCCCCGCTTTGCTCGCCGTGTACGGGCAGGCGGGGATTTTTTTGTTGGAAATACTTGACAGGTGCTTTATAAAGTGATATGATTTTGATATCAGAAAGAAATGCTTCCAACCCTGATAAGGAGGGACTTGTTATGGAAGAGAAAATTTTGAATACCCGCAAAAACGGCATGGCTATGCTGCTGCTCACCCTGCTGGGCTATGTAGTTGCCATTGCCCTGTTCATTTACTGCATCACCCTGCTGAATGCAGACCGGACGTACCGGTTGTTTCTGGGCATTCCGCTGCTGATTTTGTCCATTGCCTATTGGATCGCAGGCATCTTCCTGTTCTGCGGCCTTAAGGTGTTAAAGCCGCAGGAGGCGCTGGTGCTCACCCTGTTTGGTGATTACATCGGTACCCTGAAGGGACAGGGCTTTTACTGGGTAAACCCCTTCTGCACCGCCGTCAACCCCGCCGCCGGCACCCGCCTGAGCCAGAGCGGAGACGTGAACAGCAAGGAAAACAGCGTGGCTGCGCTGTTTGGCAATAACGGCCAGAATAGCCAGCTGACCGCCGAGTCCATGAGCAAGAAGATCTCCCTCAAGATGATGACCCTGAACAACTCCCGCCAGAAGATCAACGATTGTCTGGGCAACCCGGTGGAGATCGGTATTGCGGTCATCTGGCGCGTGACCGATACCGCCAAGGCTGTGTTCAATGTGGACAACTACAAGGAATACCTCTCCCTGCAATGCGACAGCGCCCTGCGCAACGTGGTGCGGGTGTACCCCTATGATGTTGCCCCCAACGTGGACACCACCGGCGACGGCGTAGCCGACGAGGGCAGCCTGCGCGGCTCCTCCGAGGTGGTGGCTGCCCGCATCCGGGACGAGATCCAGAAGAACGTGGCCGAGGCCGGCATCGAGGTGGTGGAAGCCCGCATCACCTATCTGGCCTATGCGCCGGAGATTGCAGCGGTCATGCTGCAGCGCCAGCAGGCCAGTGCCATCATTGACGCCCGCAAGATGATCGTGGACGGCGCTGTGGGCATGGTGGAAATGGCGCTGGATCGTCTGAACGAGAACAAGGTAGTAGAGCTGGACGATGAACGCAAGGCGGCAATGGTGTCCAATCTGCTGGTGGTGCTGTGCGGCAACCGCGATGCCCAGCCCATCGTGAACAGCGGCAGCCTGTACTGATGGCCGAGCCGAAAAAACAGGTGCCCCTGCGCCTGAACGCCAAGCTCTACGATGCCCTTGCCGCTTGGGCAGAGGATGACTTCCGCTCGGTGAACGGGCAGATCGAATATCTGCTTACCGAGTGCGTGCGTCAGCGCAAAAAGAACGGGAAATATGTCTCCGACCAGCTGGACGTCCCGCCGGAGCTGGATCTCCATTGAAGTTGGCAGAGCATTGCTGCCATTTTCCTCCCCACGATTCCTTTCGTAAAAAATTCCACAGAAACGCCCGCAGGCGTTTCTGTGGAATAAATCAAAAGGACGATTTCCGCTGAAAATGCCCAGAGCAACGCGGAGGGCATTGCAAATCGTCCCATCTGCAAAAGGCTGCTGCACAAGACCGGTGCAGCGGCCTTTTGTTTGTCGGGGAAAGCCGTGCTTTCCGGCAGAAAGAGGGAACAAATAAATACTGATTTGATATATCAGTTGACTGCGCAATGCTCCGGTATTTCGTCGAAAAAGGCGACCAAAGCTACGAAAAGGTCTTGAAGATATAGGAGAAGATGGACAAATATCTGGGCGAAAACGTTTCTTTTTTGGATTTTTCCAGAAAATAACTTGCCTAAAAGTTTGCGGCGTGCTAAACTAACAACGGGGAATTGTTTTGCGTAAGCAGACAGGGGGTGAAGCTATGAAAATACTGGTCGTGGATGACGGTCAGCTTGCGATCAATTCGCTGATCCGTATCCTGTGCCGGGTGGCACCGGACTGTGATTATATCAGTGCCATGACGACCGACGATGCTCTGACGTGGATGCGGCAGGGCCCGATGGATGCTGCCTTTTTGAACCTAGAAATGCCGGGCATGAATGGCCTTGCCCTTGCCCGTATGATCCAGAAATTGCAGCCCCGCTGCAACATCATCGTGGTCACCGAGCACCCGGAGTATGCACTGGAAGCATTGCAGATCTTCGTTAGCGGCTTTCTGCTCAAGCCTGCCAATGAGGCTGATGTGCGCAATGTGCTGGAAAACCTGCGCTACCCGCCGGAAACTGCACCTGTGGGCATCAAGATCCAGTGCTTCGGCAACTTCGAGATCTTTGTGGGCGGGCGTCCGCTCTCCTTCAAGCGCAGCAAGAGCAAGGAGCTGCTGGCCTACCTTGTGGACCGCAACGGTGCCACCTGTACCAACGGCGAGATGCTGGCTGTTTTGTGGGAAGATAAGCCCGATACCGCTTCGCTGCACAGCCACCTGCGCAATTTGATCTTTGACCTCAGCCATACGCTGGAGGACGCAGGGGTCAACGGGCTGCTGGTGCGCGGCCGCAGCACATTGGCGCTGGATACCAGCAAGGTGGACTGCGATTATTATAACTTCCTGCGGGGAGACCGCTCGGCCTTCAACTCCTACCGGGGCGAGTATATGACCCAGTATTCTTGGGCAGAGGTCACCCGCTCGGCGCTGCGCCAGCAGGCCGCAGCTATGCCCAAAAGCGGGTCTATCCCAAGCTATTACGTCCCGCCCACGGGCTTTTAAAACTGCATAAAACACCAAAGGCTGTTGTGCAAAACGATGCACAGCAGCCTTTATCATTCTCTCAAAATCGCTCCAGTTCCAGCAGATATTCCTTGATGTCCAGCCCCTCGGCGTAACCGGTCAGGCTGCCGTCTGCGCCAATGACCCGGTGGCAGGGCACCACGATGCACAGCGGGTTGCGGTGGCAGGCGCTGCCCACAGCGCGGCCTGCCTTGGGCTTGCTCAGCGCCGCCGCCAGCTGTCCGTAGGTGCGCACCTCCCCGTAGGGAATTTTGCACAGCTGCGCCCATACTGCCTGCTGAAAGGGCGTGCCCTTTGCTGCCAGCGGCAGGTCGAACTCCCGGCGCACCCCGGCAAAATATTCGTTCAGCTGTTCCTCGGCTTCTTGTAACAGGGGCGTTTCCACCACCCTGCGGGGCAGCGGTTCCAGCTCCGGCGCACCATCCGGGCAGAAGTGTACCCCGCACAGCGCATCGTTTTCCTCCTCCAAGCAGATGGCTCCGAGGATGCTGTTGATGTACCAGACGTTCAAAACCGGCCTCTTCCTTTCCTGCAAGAATGTGCTATACTGGTACTATCTTAACACAAAAGCTTCCGTGAGGAAAGGGGCGTTTCAACTATGGTCAAGGCACTGGAAGACATTATTGCAAAAAGCAGCAGCATCGTCTTTTTCGGCGGCGCGGGTGTTTCTACAGAAAGCGGCATCCCGGATTTCCGCAGCGTGGACGGGCTGTATCACCAGAAATACGACTACCCGCCCGAAACCATCCTCAGCCATACCTTCTGGGAGGAAAACCCGGAGGAGTTCTACCGTTTTTACCGCGATAAGCTGATCGTAAAGGGTGCAAAGCCTAACGCCGCCCATCTGCGGCTGGCAAAGCTGGAGCAGCAGGGCAAGCTGCGGGCGGTGGTCACCCAGAACATCGACGGTCTGCATCAGGCGGCGGGCAGCAAAACCGTGTACGAGCTGCACGGCAGCACCTTGCGCAACTACTGCACCCGCTGCGGCAGATTCTACGATGTGGATTTTATCGCAAACAGCACCGGCGTGCCCCGCTGCACCGAGTGCGGCGGCATCGTAAAGCCGGACGTGGTGCTTTACGAGGAGGGCTTGGACGAGGAGGTGCTGTCCGGCGCAGTGGATGCCATCCGCCATGCTGATACCCTCATCATCGGCGGCACCAGTCTGGTGGTGTATCCCGCTGCCGGGCTTATCCGCTACTTCCGGGGTGATAACTTGGTGGTCATCAATATGCAGCCCACCGGGGCGGATGCTTCTGCCGACCTGTGCATCGCAAAGCCCATCGGGCAGGTGCTGAGCGAGGACATCTTGCTGGACTGATTTTTGCGCTTCAGGCGCGCTGTTTCGCGCCGGTTTGCACGCAGTTTTCCGTATGCTGTTTGACAGAACAACAGAACGGAGGAACTGCAAATGATCCAAGTATGCGACCTGCCGCGTCAGCGGCAGATACGGCGGCTTTCCGCCGAGGAATTTTTTACATTGGTGCGCTGCGGCGGGGCAGGGTTTTACCGTCCCTGTACCGAGGTGCTGCGGATGCTGACCGCAGGCGAGGCGTGGGGCACATCCGGGGCGGCGCTGCTGGTGCTGCCCCTCACCGCCGATACCGCCGCCGCAGCGGCACTGCGCAGCTGGCTGGGGCGCAGGCAGCTGGAGGGCGGCTGTCTGCTCACCCCGCCGGTGTGCACCGGCACGGAGCTGCCCGCCCGGCTGGTGGAAATTGCAGCAGCCCGGGCAGACCGGCTGCGCCGCAAAGGCACGGCATGGGCGGTAGTGGAGTGCACCGAAACGGCGGCAGCGCTGTTGCCGCTGTATTTCCGGCAGGGCTTCGGGCTGCGGGCGCTGCGCCCGCTGGAAAGCCTTGCACCCTGCTTTTTGCTGCGCACCGGCTGCGTGCCCGCCCGCACCGCACCGGTGTGGGTGCCGCTGGAGGACAGGGTGCAGCTGGCGCTGCTGCTGGCAAAGGGCTATGCCGCGCTGGACAGCCGCCCCTACGGCGGCAGTCTTGCACTGGCGCTTTATCCGCTGAAAGAAACGGAATGACGTAAAACAGAGAGGGAATGAGAAATTATGAAGGCAGTGATCCTGGAAAGCTATGTGATGGAAGAAGGGGACTTGGACTGGTCCGGGGTAAAGGCACTGGTGCCGGACACCACCAGCTATGTGCGCACCGACTACGCCGACATTGCACCCCGCATCGGGGATGCAGAGCTGGTGCTTATCAACAAGTGCCGCATTGACGAGGCAGTATTGGCGCAGTGCCCGAACCTTAAATGGGTGGGCATCATCGCCACCGGCACGGATAATATCGACCTTGAAGCCTGCCGCCGCCATGGGGTGGCAGTGGCCAACGTGCCGGGCTATTCTACTTACGGCGTGGCGCAGATGACCTTCAGCCTGCTGCTGGCCATCTGCCAGTGCGCCCAGCGGTACGACCGGGCGGTAAAGGCCGGGTACTGGCAGCTGGGCATCCCGGCAGAGTACGGTCTGCTGCCGCAGGTGGAGCTGCTGGGCAAGACCTTTGGCATCTACGGCTACGGCAGCATCGGCCGCCAGACCGCCCGCATTGCCAAGGCTTTTGGCATGGAGGTGCTGGTGTGCACCCGCACGGTGCGCCCGGAGTACGCCGCCGATGGGGTAGAGTTCGTGGACTTTGACACCCTGCTTGCCCGCAGCGACGTGCTAAGCCTGCACTGCCCGGCCACCCCGGCAACCCGTGGGCTGATAAGCCGGGAAGCCCTTGCAAAAATGAAACCCGGAGCTATTCTGCTGAACACTGCCCGGGGCGCACTGGTGGACGAGGAAGCCGTAGCCGATGCGCTGGAAAGCGGGAAGCTTGCCTTTTACGGCGCAGATGCCTTTGCCACCGAGCCGCTGCCGCCCCAAAGCCGGCTGCGCGGCCTGCCGGGCGCGGTGCTCACCCCGCATATCGCATGGACTACCAAGGAAGCATTGCAGCGGCTGATGGATATCACCACCGGCAACCTGCGCAGCTTTCTGGCCGGTAAGGGCGAGAATATCGTCAACTCTTGATTTTGGCAGGGCACTGTACTATACTGTTCCATGATTTCAGGCTCTCACGGCAAAGGAACTGCCGTAAAATAACGTATGCACAAGAGTATCCGGCAGCTTTGCCGCTGCTCTGAGGGAGGTAAAAATGAGTTACGCCATCGTATTCAGCAGCAAAACCGGCAACACCGCACTGCTGGCACAGACCCTGCGGGAGCAACTGCCGCAGGCAGACTGCTGCTATTTCGGCGCACCGGACGCTGCCGCGCTGGCAGCAGATACCCTGTATGTAGGCTTCTGGACGGACAAGGGCAAGGCGGATGCCGACACGCTGGATTTTTTGCAGCAGCTGCACGGCAAGCGGGTGTTTCTGTTCGGCACCGCAGGCTTTGGCGGCAGTGCGCCCTACTTTGAAAAGATCCTTGCTGCCACCCGGAAGGCGCTGGACGGGAGCAACACCGTCATCGGCAGCTTTATGTGCCAGGGCAAAATGCCGGTGTCCGTCCGGCAGCGGTACGAGGCTATGAAGGCAAAGCCTGTACACATCCCCAATCTGGACGCCTTGATCGAAAACTTCGATAAGGCGCTCTCCCACCCGGATGCCGCAGATCTGGAACAGCTGAAACAGGCTGTAAAATAAGATTTTTCCATAGAAAAAGGTTCCGAAACGCTCGCGGGCGTCTCGGAACCCTTTTTATATAAACTGAAAACTAGTCAATGGTGGTTTTGGTGCGCCCGATGCCGATGACGGCGGTGGAGATCTTTTTCCAGCTGTCGCAGCCGCACACGCCGTCTACCCGCAGGCTGGTGCGCTTCTGGTAGCCGCGCAGAGCCTGCTCGGTGCGGGCTCCAAAAATGCCGTCGATGCGGCTGCCGGTCTGGTAGCCAAGGGTGGAAAGCGCGTCCTGCAAGACCATGACATAGCAGCCCCGGCTGCCCCGGCGCAGAGTGGGGTAGCCTGCGGTGGTGCCGCTGCACGCCGGAGTGCCGTAGCGGCGGTCAAAGTGCACCCATGTGGGGGTCTGACTCAGCGGCTCCACATAGCCCCACGCGCCGGTAGCGCGGGCGGCGTTGTAAATGGCGGTGCGCTGGCGCTGGTCAAGGCTTTGCCCCACATCAAACGCTACCCCCGCGTAGTGCTGGCTGCGGGTGCCGTGACCGCCCTCCCAGATGCGGCGGAAGGCGTACCCCACCGGGATACCCCTGCCGTATTTGCGGCGGGTCAGGTTCCATGCTTCCATGGCGGCAATGGTGGTCCACAGGGTAGGGCTGGACGATTTGCCCCGGAACTCCCGCAGCCGCAGGGTGGTCAGGGTGCTGTAGGGCATGGGGTCGTTCTCGTTCAGGTTTGCGTAGGTGTACACCTTGTTTTCGTAGGCGTCATAGATCAAAAGGCGTGCCATCCCTCATTCCTCCTTCTCGCAGCCGCAGGGGTCGGTGCACTGGGCTTGCAAAGCGTGCCATGTTTCGCGGTACACGATGCCGTTTACCGGCTGCAGCCCTGCCTGCTGCTGGACGGCCCGCACGGCGGCGGCGTCTGCCGCGCCAAAGCGGTTGTTATCGGCCACATAGTCCTCGCCGCAGGAAAGCTGCGCCCGGCGGTTGAGCCAGCGCTCCACCTGCCCCACCTCCTGCCCGGCGCTGCCCTCGGCGATGGCGCGCCCCGGGTAAGCAGTGCTGGGCGGGGTGTCCCGGTCGGGGTTCGGGGCGTGAGCGGCCAGCTGCAAGCTCAGCGCTTCCACCGCCGTCCATGTGTCGGCATCGGCAATGCCGGTCTGCTCCAGCCCCAGCAGCTGCTGGGCGCTGCGGGTGGCGGTGGCAGTCTCCTCGGTATAACGGTCGGCAAGGGGCGGGGCTTCCACGCTGGAAAAATAATAGGCGATGCGCTGCAAAAGCAGATTGTAGTACAGCACGGCCTCGCCGCGTCCGCCCACCGTCAACGGCGTGCTGGGGTAGGGCAGACGCTTTAAGGTGACCACCGGGCCGGAACTGCGCAGCTGGCTGGCACGGCCATAGAGGGAGTTCCATGTGGTGCGCCCCACCACGCCGTCCACGGTAAGCCCCGCAAACCGCTGGTACGCCCGCACCGCCCGCTCGGTGTCCGCGCCGAACTTTCCGTCAATGCTTACCGGCGGGATACTGCTCTCGTAGGCGCTCATGAGGTAGAGGTAAAATTGCAGCTCCCGCACCGCTGTGCCGGAAGAGCCGGTGCGCAGCACGCCCGGGTACTCGCCGGGGCGCAGGGAAGAGGAGAGCAGCCGGTTGGCAATATCGTTGTACACCTCGTACAGCTTTTGCCATGTGGTGCGCCCCACCACGCCGTCTGCCGTCAGCCCGAAGTAGCGCTGGAACCGCCGCACAGCCGCCGCCGTGCCCGCGCCGAATTTTCCGTCCACAGTCACGCTTTCAAGGCTTGTGTACACAGTGCGGGCAATTTTCAGCCAGAACTGCACCAGCCGCACGTTCTGCCCGGAGGAACCCTCTCGCAGCGGCGTGCCGGGGTAGGCGTTGGGGGTGCCATTGTCGGACTGGATACTCAAAAACTCATCGTACAGTTCTTTCCAAGTGGTCTGCCCCACTATGCCGTCTACGGTAAGGCCGTACTTGCGCTGGAAGGCGCGCACCGCATTGGCGGTGGCAGTGCCGTATACGCCGTCTACCTTTACGGCGGGGATGGTGCTGTCGTACTGCGCCAGCGTGTTCAGCCAGAACTGTACCTGCTCCACAGCGCTGCCGGAAGCGCCGGTAGTGAGCGTTGTGCCGCTCCATGTGCCGTCAGACAGGGTGCCGGTGGAGGTCTCGCCCTCGCTGGTCAGTTCGGCGAGGTCCTTTACCGATACATAGATGTAGCTGATCTTGTACCATGTCTGCCGCCCCACCACACCATCGGCGGTCAGGTTGAACTGTTTCTGGAACGCCCGCACCGTGGCGGCCATTCGGCTGCCGAATACGCCGTCTACCGTCAGTTTGCCAAGGAAGGGGTAGTCCTTGGTAATGCGGTTCAGCTGCCGTTGCAGGGTGAAAACCGCCGCGCCGCGGCTGCCCTGCCGCAGCGGCGTGCCGGGGTAGCTCTGCGGGATGGAACGGATGTTATTGGTGCGCACGATCTCGATGCTGCTGCCGTAGTAGTAGCGCAAGATCTGCAAGGCGCTGCGCCCGTTGTTGGCCAGCGTCACCGTGCCCCACTGCTTGAGCCCCGGACAGGTGACCGATTTGCCATCGCAGTACTCGGAATAATAGGGGTTCACCGTGCCGCTTTTGCGCAGGTAGGTGTTGAAGATGTCGTCCGTAATGCGCACCATCACCTCGAACACTGTGCGCCCATGGACGTAGTACTGGTCGTAACTGGTGGAGTTGGTGATGTTGAAGGTGTAGCCCTTGCTGGGGTACCACTCGGTATAAATGCGGTTCAGCGCCAGCGAGATCTGGCAGTGGATGTTCGCCCGCAGTGCCTGCTCCGGCCATGTGGGGTAGACCTCGCTGGAAGCAACGTTTGCGATATAATCCCGGAAGGAGACGGTCACGTTGCGGGCGGACGCCGCCGGTCTGCCCAGATGCACCGTGATATTTTTGGGGATGACGACCTGCTCCAGCACCCGGGGCGTACAGT
The DNA here is from genome assembly GCA_934525325.1 of uncultured Faecalibacterium sp. Classification (GTDB taxonomy): domain Bacteria; phylum Bacillota; class Clostridia; order Oscillospirales; family Ruminococcaceae; genus Faecalibacterium. Next base: position 10,304 of record CAKSZE010000007.1, on the reverse strand, counting down.
GCTGCACCGGCTGCGGGCCGCTGCCGCCGCTGCCCGCAAACAAAGCGTGCGGCGGGATGACGATGGGCGCGTCCGGGATGTCCCGGCCTTCCTCTGTGACGGGCAGCATTTGGGGCTGCGCCAGTGTTACCTGCCCGGCAAAGATCTGGATGCCCTCAATGCGCACGGTGCGGTAGCCGGGCTTTGTGGCAGTCAGGCTGACAATGGCGTAAGGGCGGGTAGTGTTGTCCTCGTCCAGAGAGAGGGTGCAGGCGGGGGCTTCAATGGGGATATCGGCGGCGCTGCCGGTGGCATCAGTGATGCGGTGCAGGGTAAAGCCGTCCCCCTGCACTGTAACGGTCACCCCCTCTACGGGGGCAGACTGGCGTGCCGCAAAGGTCTGGATGCGGAGAGTTCCGGTGTTTTTCATGGAGATACGCTCCTTTGCTGGTAAAAGTATGCTTCTGCCCCAGCGTATTCCGTCCGGTGTCCGGGCGTGCATGGCAATGCCCGCAGCAAACAAAAAAGCCGCCCGTAGGCGGCAGGGGAGAATCGCTTATTTGGCGCTGTCCTTGGCAAGGGCGGCGTCAATGTTTTTTTGCAGGGCGGCAAGGTTTTCTTCCTTGTCGATGCCGCCCAGCAGGGGCTGCCCTACAACGTTGCCGTCCCGGTCAAAAACATAGGTGGTGGGGAAGGCCATGATGTTCAGCGCAAACTTGCCCGCCTCGCTGCCGGAAGCAAAGTAGATGTTGCGGTAGCTTGCGCCCGTTGCAGCCAGCAGCTTTTTGGCGGTTTCGATGCCCTGCTGGTTGCCGTCCAACGTCTCGGTGTTGATGCCGACCACCTCGCCGCCCTGTGCCTTGACTTTCTCGTTCAGGGCGTTCAGGTCGTCCAGTTCCTCCACGCAGGGCTTGCAGCCGTTGAACCAGAAGTTGACCACCGTAAAGGCGTTGCCCGCAAACAGGCTGTTGTCCACCGGATTGCCCTCTAAATCGCTGCCCTCAAACTGGGGGAAAGCAGTGCCCTGTGCGGCAGCACCGGAAGCAGTATCCTCTGCAGGGGCAAGAGCGGCGATCTGATTCTCGATATCACGGATCTTTTCCGCGTCTGCGGTCAGGGTCTTGTACTCCTCGGCCGAGAACTGGTCTTTTGCCTTTTCCACGGCGCTGAGAAGAAAATCGCCGTAGTTCGTGCTGAGGGTGGTATCGGTCACGTTTTTGTCCATGGAAGCGAACACCTTCTCCCACAGGGCATCGTTTGCGGAAAGGATCTCGTTTTCCTCGGTCAGCAGCTGCTCCTCGGTCTTGCTTTCCGCTGCCGCAGAGGAAGCGGCAGAAGAGGGTGCGGAAGATGCAGAGGATGCGCTCTGCCCGCAGGCGGCAAGGCTGAAAGCCAGCACAAGGCTGAGCGAAAGTGCGGTTACACGGTTAAGTTTCATGGTTTTACTCCTTTGTTGTTTCGGTGTTTGATTGGTCTCCCAGCCCGAATTTATACTGAATGGCGTCTGTGGGGCAGGCTTTCATGCACATCCCACAGCGGATACATTCGGCGTGGTTTGGGGTCTTGGTAATGTCTACGTCCATCTTGCAGGCCTTTGCACAGGCACCGCAGGAGACGCATTTGTGGGTGTCTACGCGCATCTGGAACAGCGAGACCCTATTCAGCAGCGCATAGAACGCGCCCAGCGGGCACAGCCACTTGCAGAAGGGGCGGTAGAACACCACACTGCCCACGATGACTGCCAGCAGAATGCAGGCCTTCCATGTAAACAGTTTGCCCAGCGCGGCGCGGATACCCGCATTGGTCAGGGAGAGGGGAATAGCACCTTCCAGCACGCCCTGCGGGCAGAGATACTTGCAGAAGAAGGGGTCGCCCATGCCCAGCTCGTTGACTGCCAGCAAAGGCAGCAGCACCACCATGACCAGCAGCACCGCATACTTTACATAGCGCAGCGGTTTTAACTTTTTGGTGGAGAGCTTGGGGGAGGGTATCTTGTGCAAAAGCTCTTGAAACCACCCGAACGGGCAGAGGAAGCCGCAGATGAACCGCCCCAGCAGCACCCCGAAAAGGATGAGGATGCCTGTGATGTAGTAGGAAAAGCGGAATTTGGAAGAGCCCACCACCGCTTGGAACGCCCCCACCGGGCAGGCACCGGCCGCACCCGGGCAGGAATAGCAGTTCAGTCCCGGCACGCAAACGTATTTTCCGCTGCCCTGATACAGCGTCCCTTTGGCAAAGTTGGGCAGGTGGATATTGGTCAAAAGGGTCGCCCCGGCCTGTATAAAGCCCCGGAACCGGGCGAGGGGAGAAAGTTTTTTCTTATCCAATGCCCACACACTCCATACATAGCCGGATGGCTTTTGAAAATACGGTGTCTGCCTCGCCCCGCCATACGCCGAACAGCAGCATCAGCACCCCGGCAGCAAGCAAAAGCAGCTGCGCCTGTTTTTTTGTCATGAACATCATAGCCTCCTGTTGTTTGATGGCACCAGTATACACCATGGGAGATAAAATTTCTGCTAAGAAAATCTTAATACGAATCTTAACACAAATCTTAACACCGTCTGCTATAATCTGTTATAATGAAGAAAAACGCAATAATACGGGAAGGGTGGAAAATAAAATGCGCCTTTTGGTGGTAGAGGACGAGCACTCCCTGCGGGAGGATATTTCCCGGAAGCTGCGGCTGTCCGGGTACGAAGTGGACGCCTGTGCAGACGGCGAAGCCGCGCTGGAAGCGCTGGCGGCAGAGCGGTACGACCTTGTACTGCTGGATCTCAATCTGCCCAAGGTGGACGGGATGCAGGTGCTGCGCAGCCTGCGCAAGAACGACCTTGAGACCTGTGTGCTGATCTTATCGGCGCGCAGTGAAATTGCAGATAAGGTGGAAGGGCTGGATGCCGGGGCGAACGATTATCTTTCCAAGCCCTTCCACCTTGCAGAGCTGGAAGCCCGGGTGCGCAGCCTGACCCGGCGCAAGTTCATCCAGCAGGATGTCTGCCTGTGCTGCGGGCGGCTCAGCTTCAACACCCGCAGCCGCGTTGCCACGGTGGATAGCCAGACTCTTGCGCTGACGCGGAAGGAGAGCGGCGTACTGGAATATTTGCTGCTGCATCAGGGACGCCCGGTCAGTCAGGAAGAGCTGATTGAGCACGTCTGGGACGGCAGCGTGGACAGCTTCAGCAACTCCATCCGGGTACATATCTCTGCCCTGCGCAAAAAGCTGCGGGCGGCGCTGGGCTACGACCCCATCCGCAACCGCATCGGGGAAGGCTACGAGATTGGAGGCGAGGCGCAATGAAGCATTTATCCCTGCAATGGCGCATCACCCTGCTGACGGCGCTGCTCATCGCCTGCGCCTGCGTGTGCATGAATCTGCTTTTATACCGCACCGGCGTTACCGGCATGGACGCTCTCAACGGCTTTATGATGCAGTATCAGCCCGGCAGTGCGGATTCGTTGACCATCGAGATCCCGCAGGAGGAAATGTCCAGCCTGCTGGCGCATTTTTCACAGGAAGTCTACGATGCAAAGGTGGTTTTTGGCCGCAAGGGCTGGTGCATCACCGCCGTGGTCACCATCCTCAGCGCAGCCATCGCTTATTTTGTCAGCGGCAGAGCGCTGAAGCCTTTGCAGCAGCTTGCGCAGCAGGCACAGCGGGTCGATCAGGACAGCATCGCCACCGTCCGTCTGGACGAAGATACCGTGCAGGAATTCAGGCAGTTGAGCCGGTCGGTGAACCGGATGCTGGATGGTCTGGCACAGTCTTTTGAATTGCAGCGGCAGTTTGCGGGTAACGCCGCCCACGAGCTGCGCACTCCGCTGGCTATTTTGCAGACAAAGCTGGAGCTATTTGCAGAGGAGCACCCGGCCATGGATGCCGAGACTGCCGGGCTGGTCAGCTCTCTGCGGGAGCAGCTGGATCACCTGACCGCCCTAGTGCGCACTTTATTAGAGATGAGCAATCTGCAATCGGTCTCCCGTACCGACCAGATCGCCCTTGCGCCGCTGGTGGAGGAAATATTGACCGACCTGACCCCCCTTGCCCAAAAAAACAACATCACCTTGCAGCAGGACTGCGCGGAACTGGGCATGGTGGGCAGCGATGCGCTGATCTACCGGCTGGTGTTCAATCTGGTGGAAAACGGCATCAAGTATAACCGCCCCGGCGGTGCGGTGCGCGTCACTCTGCGGCGGGAAAAGCAGACCGCCGTGCTGCGCGTTGCGGATACCGGCCCGGGCATCCCCGCAGACTGCCGGGAGAGCATCTTCCAGCCCTTTTTCCGGGTGGATAAGTCCCGCAGCCGGGAGATGGGCGGCGTTGGGCTTGGCCTTGCCCTTGTGCGGGAAATTGCCGTGCTGCACGGCGGCAGTGTGACTGTGGAAAGCAGCAGCGAAAACGGCACTACCTTTGCCGTCACCCTGCCGCTGGCACAGCCCCGCTGAAGCCCGGCGACTGGGGCTTTATTTTTGGCACACAGGGGAGTATACTGGAAACAGCAGGCCCCGGAAAATAAGAAGGACAAAGGAGATACTGAAAATGCAGGCAACCATTCACAACGAATTTCTGACCCTGACTGTGGACACCCACGGTGCAGAGGCCGTCAGCCTGAAGAACGCCGCAGGCGAAGAACTTCTCTGGCAGGCCGACCCCGCCATCTGGAAGCGCCACGCGCCCATTCTGTTCCCGTGGACGGGCAAGCTGGTGGACGGCACCTTTGCAGCTAAGGGCAAAACATGGAAGGGCGGTCAGCACGGCTTTGCCCGGGATCTGGAGCACACTCTGCTGCGGGCAGAAGGGGACACCATCCAGCTGGAACTGCGGGCAGACGACGCCATCAAGGCAGAGCGCTTCCCCTATGACTTTGTGCTCACCAGCACCTTCCGTCTGGAGGGCAAGACCGTGCACCACACCCTGCAGGTGACGAACCCCGGCACAGAGGAGCTGCGCTTCGGCATCGGTTTTCATCCGGCGTTCAACGTGCCGTTCGACGATAAGCATACCACCACCGACTACGAGTTCCGTTTTGACCGGCCGGAAAGCCCGGTCATCCTCGATGCCCGACCCAACGGCCTGTTGAGCGGCAAGAGCTATTACCAGTGGAAGAACCAGCAGGCCATCCCGCTGACCGATGATCTGTTTGCCAACGACAGCTTCTGCATGGCAGGCCTGCGCACTGGTACCATCGGCATCTGCGAGAAGGACACCGGCCGCAATATCACCTGCAAGGTGGAGGGCTACCCCTATTCGCTCATCTGGTCGGCTCCCGCAAAACCGGTGCGCTTTGTGTGCATCGAGCCGTGGCACAGCTTGCCCGCTGCTGCTACCGACCCGCAGGACTGGGAGCAGCGCGCCGCAGCCGCCTGCCTTGCCCCCGGCGAAAGCTGGCAGACCACCCTTAGCACCACCTTTGACCGGTAATAAAAAAGCACGCAGAAACGAAACGGCGTGCTCTTGACAGAAACTTCAAAAATGGGTATACTGTAAATAGAAAAGGCACTGCGACAAGCGGTTGGCCCTTTTTGATGTAAGTTCTTAAAGACTAAGAACCGTCACCGGCCAGGGTGGCGGTTCTCGCTTTTTACCTTGATGGTAAATACCAATCCGAAGATATGGAACGTCAAAGTAATTGGCATGAGCTTCACCTCCTTTCGGAAGTGGGGCCGAACCGCCTGCCGTTATGTGCAGTGCCTTGCTGCCGAAGCAGCAATTCTATAATAGCATATAATTCGACAAATGACAAGTAAAACCCCCGGAGCGTTTTCGTGCTCCGGGGGTTTTGTATCGGGTCAGAAAAACGGATGCTTAGTAAGCAACGCCCCAGTAGACCATGGCCTTGGCGGGTTTACCGCAGCAGGGGCACACATCGCTCAGCTGCTCCTGCTCAAAGGGCATGCAGCGGCTGGAAAGTCCGGCCTCTTCCTTCATCTTCATCTCGCAGGCCAGATCGCCGCACCACATGGTCTTGATGTAGCCGGTGTTGGCCTTGGCCAGCTCCTTCACCTCGTCCATGGTGGTGGCAGCCCAGGTGCGCTTTTCGCGGTTTTCCAGCGCACGCTGGTACAGATCCTTGCGCAGAGCCTCCAGCTGAGCGGGGATGGCGGTCTCCAGCTCGTCCAAGCTTACAAAGACCTTCTCGCGGGTGTCGCGGCGCACCAGCACGCACTGGTTCTTTTCCAGATCCTTGGGGCCGATCTCAAGGCGCAGGGGCACGCCCTTCATCTCCCACTGGGCAAACTTCCAGCCGGGGGCATTGTCGCTGTCGTCCAGCTTCACGCGGGCGTACTTGCTGATCTTCTCGGCCAGCTCGGCAGCCTTCTCGGAGACGCCGGGCTTGTGGGCGGCAATGGGCACCACCACCACCTGAATGGGGGCAATGGCCGGGGGCAGGATCAGGCCGTCGTCGTCGCCGTGGGTCATGATGATAGCACCCACCAGACGGGTGGAAACGCCCCAGCTGGTCTGGAACGGATGATGCAGCTGGTTGTCGCGGCCGGTAAAGGTGACGTCGTAAGCCTTGCTGAACTTGTCGCCAAAGTAGTGGCTGGTGCCGCTCTGCAGGGCCTTGCCGTCCTTCATCATGGCCTCGATGGTGTAGGTGGCCTCGGCACCGGCAAACTTTTCCTTGTCGGTCTTGCGGCCCTTCACCACGGGAATGGCCAGATCCTGCTCGCAGACGTCTGCGTAGCAGTTCAGCTGCTGCTGGGTCTCGGCCTCCGCCTCGGCGGCAGTCTCGTGGATGGTGTGGCCTTCCTGCCACCAGAACTCGCGGCTGCGCAGGAAGGGACGGGTGGTCTTTTCCCAGCGCACCACGCTGCACCACTGGTTGTACTTCATGGGAAGCTCGCGGTAGCTGTGCAGCACGCGGGACCAGTGGTCGCAGAACATGGTCTCGCTGGTGGGACGCACTGCCAGACGCTCTTCCAGCTTGTCGGAGCCACCCATCGTGACCCACGCCACCTCCGGCGCGAAGCCATTGACGAGCTCGCCTTCCTTCTGCAGCAGGCTCTCCGGGATCAGCACCGGCATAGCCACATTCTCATGGCCGGTAGCCTTGAACCGGGCATCCAAGTCCTTCTGGATCAGCTCCCAGATGGCCTGACCATAGGGGCGCAGGATGATAAAGCCCTTCACACTGGAATACTCCACCAGCTCTGCCTTTACGCAGATGTCGGTGTACCACTGTGCAAAGTTTTCTTCCTGACTGGTGATCGCCTGCACGAGCTTCTTGTTGTCTTTTGCCATTTTGTTTTATCCTCCCAAGGCCGTGCGCCAAACGCTTTACGTTCCGCACGAACCATAATAAAGCCCCGTCTGCCTGCACGGCCGTGTGCCGCACTGCAAAGGCGGGGCTTTTGCCTAAAAGAATCAGTTCTGCGCGTGGCTGTCCACAAAGTTTACCACATCGCCTACGGTGCGCAGGGACTCGATGGCGTCGTCCGGCACCTCGATGCCAAACTCGTCCTCCAGCGTCATCACCATATCCACGATATCCAGACTGTCGGCCTCGAAATCGCTCATGATATCGCTTTCCAGCGTGATCTTTGCCGGGTCAACGTCCAGCTGCTCAGCCAGCAATGCACGGATTTTCTCAAAAGTATCCATTCCTGTGGTCTCCTTTTTGCAGTTGTATTGCATACGCGTACAGCCCGCCGTGCCCCGGAAAAAGCCTCCGGTATCCGGCACAGCCTTGCCTGCTGTACAAAGCGCTCTCTTTTTTTATATCCCATGCAGTGCGTATTGTCAAGCCCTGTTTTGCAGCAACTGAAGAAAATTGTCTGAAAGCTGCTTTTTCCCTTGACATCTCGTGCCGGTTTTTTTATCATTATAAAGTAATGAGTTTACAGGGACTGACCAGTCCCTTTTATAAGGAGCGATAAGCATGAAGCTTTCATTCACCAAAATGCAGGGCTGCGCCAACGATTATATCTATCTGGACTGCCGCACCTCCGGTGTGCCGGAGAATATCGCAGCGCTTTCAGAGCGCTTGTCCCGGCGGCACTTTTCCATCGGCGCGGACGGCATCATCTGCATCTGCGCACCGGTCACAGCCGGGGCAGACGCCATGATGCGCATCTTCAATGCGGACGGCAGCGAGGGTAAAATGTGCGGCAACGGCATCCGCTGCGTGGCCGAGTGGCTGTACACCCACGGTACGGCAAAGCCGAAGCTTGCCATCGACACCCTCAGCGGCTTAAAGACCGTTACCCGCATGGGCGAAGGGCTGTGGCAGGTAGAGATGGGCACCTACACTGCCATGGCGGCGGCGCTGCCCGCCGTGAACATGGGCGAAGGGCCGCTGGTAGACCTGCCCCTTCAGGTAGAAGAGAACCTGTGGCGGGTGACCTGCATCAGCGTGGGCAACCCCCACTGCGTGACCATTGTGCCGGAGGTGGACAGCCTGAAGCTGGAGCAGATCGGCCCGGGCTTTGAGCACCACGAAAACTTCCCGGAGCGCATCAACACCGAGTTTGTGCAGGTGGTGGATGCCACCCACCTGAAGATGCGTGTGTGGGAGCGTGGCAGCGGCGAGACATGGGCCTGCGGCACCGGCACCTGCGCCACCGTGGCAGCCCTGACCGAGCTGGGCATCTGCCCCGCCGGGGAGGATGTCCATGTGCAGCTGCGCGGCGGCGAGCTGACCATCCGGGTGCTGCCCGGCAAGCAGCTGCTGATGACTGGCGCTGCCGAGACCGTGTGCGAGGGCACGACCGAAGTTTAAAACGCCCCTTTGATAAAAGCCCCCTTTGGGGGAACTGACGCCGACAGACGGCTGAGAGGGCGAGCAATCTATAAGTAAAGCGAAGCGAGGGAAAGTATCATGAAGATGAACAAGCATTACAACGAGCTGAAGGCCAGCTATCTGTTCGTGGACATTGCCCACAAGGTGGCTGCGTATCAGGAAGCACACCCGGAAAAGGAGATCATCCGTCTGGGCATCGGCGATGTGACCCAGCCGCTGGCAAAGTGCGTGGTGCAGGCTATGCGTGACGCCGCCGAGGAGATGGGCACCAAAGAGGGCTTCCACGGCTACGGCCCGGAGCAGGGCTACCCCTTCCTCAAGCAGGCCATTCAGGGCTACTACGCCAGCCGCGGCACCCAGCTTGCCGAGGATGAGATCTTTATTTCGGACGGCGCGAAGAGCGACCTTGCAAACCTGCTGGGTCTGTTCGATGTGGACAATACCGTGCTGGTACCGGACCCTGTATACCCCACCTATGTGGACGATAACGTCACTGATGGCCGCAAGATCATTTACAGCCGCACCGGGCAGGAGAACGGTTTCCTTGGCATGCCGGACGAGAACGTGAAGGCCGACATTATCTATATTTGCAGCCCCAACAACCCCACCGGCGCAGCCTACACCCGCGCACAGCTGAAGGCATGGGTGGATTACGCCCGCAAGAACGATGCCATCATCCTGTACGATGCCGCCTACGAGTGCTTTATTTCGGACGGCGAGCTGGCCCGCAGCATCTTCGAGATCGAGGGTGCACGCGAGTGTGCTGTGGAGATCTGCTCCTTCTCCAAGATCGCAGGCTTTACCGGCACCCGCTGCGGCTACACTGTCGTGCCCAAGGAGCTGGAGCGCGAGGGCATGAGCATCAACAAGCTCTGGCTGCGCCGCCAGACCACCAAGTTCAACGGCGTGCCCTATGTGGTGCAGCGCGCCGCTGCCGCCGTGTTCACCGAGAGCGGCATGGCCGAGATCCAGTCCAATCTGGACTACTACCGCCGCAACGCAAAGGTCATCGCCGATGCGCTGGACGAGTGCGGCGTGTGGTACTGCGGCGGCAAGAACAGCCCCTACATCTGGCTGCGCTGCCCCGGCAACATGAAGAGCTGGGAGTTCTTTGACTGGCTGCTGGAAAACTGCGGCGTGGTGGGCACCCCCGGCGTGGGCTTTGGCGAGTGCGGCGAGGGCTACTTCCGCCTGACCGCCTTCGGCGATGCAGAAAAGACCAAGCTTGCCGCCGAGCGCATCAAGACCGCCATCAAGGCACTGTAAAACCTACAAAAATTGCACCCGTTGTCCGTTTTGGACAGCGGGTGTATTTTTTTGCACATTCTCTTGACAAACCCGTGTCTACTGTATATACTGTACATATACAGACGAAACACAAGCGTCAAAGGAGCAGCCGATGGAACTGTTTATCAACAACAAAAGCGGCGCGCCCATCTATGACCAGATCTACAACCAGATCAAGCAGCAGATCATCAGCGGGGCTTTGCAGCCGGACGAGGCCATGCCCTCCATCCGGGGGCTGGCACGGGATCTGCGCATCAGCGTCATTACCACCAAGCGCGCCTACGATGAACTGGA
>CAKSZE010000006.1 GCA_934525325.1 uncultured Faecalibacterium sp. | reverse complement strand
TGGGGTCGGGGCGTCCTTTAGACACAGCACCTGAACGGACCTAAGCTTTGCGGACCGGCAGGAACTCATGAAGCTACCAAAGCGCTAGCCTGACGATCGGCGTGGCGCAGCGGGAATGTTGTAGATCGCCTGCACCCGGAGACACCTACACTGAGCTCTTTTCGGACATGGGTTCGACTCCCATCGCCTCCACCAAACGTGAGCCAGACGAACTCTGTGTGTTCGCACAAGGTCGTTTGTGCTCCACCAGTAAAAAAGCCACCTGAAAACGTAAGTTTTCGGGTGGCTTTTGCTATATCTGCTATTCCGTACTGTGCAGTTACGCCAGATCCGGCAGGATATCCGACCACAGAGCCTGCTCCTGCCGCAAGGCATCGAAGCAGCAGTCCAGATACATTTTGTTGACCGCCGCAAAAATGGTGCTGCGCAGCAGCAGACGCTCATCGTTGAGCGTAGTCTCCGGCTGGGCGGCTTTGCCGCCGAACACCACAGAAAGACTAGCCTCCAGTTCCTCGCAGAAGATATCGTAGGCTGTCCCGGCGGAGCAGTGCTCCCGCTGCATTTTGAACAGGGTGTCGATGTTTTCGATCGAGAGCACAGTTTTGGAGACTGCAATGTACATCAGGGATGCGATCTGATCCCGGGTGTATTTTTTGCGGATGGGGTGATCCACTACCCCTTTTTTGACGTAGTTGCTTACCATGGAGGGGGTAAGCTCCACCCCGCAGAAGCTGCGGAAGTAGCCGTTGACGAACTGCACCGTCTGGTCCAGATACAGCCCTACCGAGGGAAGATCGTTGTACCGGGGCAGGGCAAAGCCCGCAGCACACGCCGCAACGCGGAGTTTGGTTTCAGCTTTCATAGTATCTTATTCCGTTCATGCTCCTGCACTTTTTGCAAGCAGGAACGTTGTTTTTGTGCAAAGGCAGGGTGATTGCTTCCTGCAAAAGCACTTCTGCCTGTGAAACAGTATACCGCATTTTGGAAAATTGGTCAACGGGCAACGAAAACTTTGTGAAAGAATTTGAAAAAACAGTTGACAGGGTTTTGAAAAACTGCTATGATGGTCGCAAACAAAGGAATGACCGCGGCATTGCGCCGCTTGAAAGTGGAGAAAAATATGAAAAGCAAAATTGTTGTAGATTCCTCTTCAAATGTGTACCAGCTCCCCGATGTGGATTTTGCCTGTGTGCCGCTGAAGATCCTGACCGACGAGCAGGAGTATGTGGACACCGAAGAGGTGGATGCCCCCGCACTGGCCGAGATGATGCGCACCTATAAGGGCCGCACCAGCACCTCCTGCCCCAACATCTCGGACTGGATGGCTGCCTACGAGGGCGCAGACGAGGTGTATGTTGTGACTATCACCGGCACGCTGTCCGGCGCTTACAACGCCGCGCTGCTGGCGGGCGAGGAGTACGAGCAGAGCCACGAAGGTGCGCGGGTCTTTGTGCTGGACAGCCTGTCCACCGGTGCGGAGTCCCGCCTGCTGGTAGAGCGTCTGGCGGCGCTGATCAAGGTCGGCAAGCCCTTTGATACCGTGTGCGAGGAGATCCGGGCGTACCATGAGCACACCCATCTGCTGTTTGCGCTGGAATCTCTGGCAAACCTTGCGCGTAATGGCCGCGTGAAGCCCGCTGTGGCTGCTGTGGCACGGATGCTGGGTATCCGGGTCATCGGTCAGGCCAGCGACGCCGGTGATCTTGAGGTTATTTGCAAGACCCGCGGCGAGCACGGCGCACTGGAGCGCATGGTGCTGGAAATGAAGGCGCACGGACTGACCAACGGTCGGGTGCACATCGACCACTGCTGCAACGCTGCCGCTGCAGAGCGGCTGAAGCACATGGTCCATGCCGTGTTCCCGGAGGCCAAGGTGGAGGTGGGCACCTGCGGCGCTCTGTGCAGCTACTATGCGGAGTACGGCGGCCTGATGGTGGGCTACGAGGATAACGAAGCACCCACCGTCTGAGCGGAAAATAGATAATAGGATCTTGGTTCACCGGGGCATCTGCGGACGCTCCGGTGAACTTTTTTGCGAGGAATTATTCCGGTGTGTCCCGACACCAAAAACTTGCAAAGGGGGAAAAACCGCGTTATACTTACCTATATTATAGAGGTAAGCTAGGGTGTATCTGAAAAGTCGAAAATTTAGTCTATTTCTACAAACACAGCTGGATTTTGCGTTAAACAGCCTTGAAATCCACAAAGGATTCCTGCGGCTATTTGCCTTAAATCCCGCTTGTGCTTGCGAAATATTCGTCATTTTCTTTGTTTTCAGATACACCTTAACACGGAAAGGGGAGAGGGTATGCTGTTTCGGTTGCCGATCGTCAAGTTTTTCAACCGCATTCTCAACCGCATCACGGTCACGGTGGTGCTGGTGGCGCTGCAGCTTGCATGGCTGGCGTGGGTGTTTTTTGCTCTCACCACTGGCACGGCGCGGGTGTGGGTCACCGGGGTGCTCAATGGGTTAAGCCTGCTGATCATTCTGTATCTGGTGCGCAAGGACGAAAACAGCGCCTATAAGGTAGGCTGGATCGCCCTTATCGGACTGCTGCCGCTGCTGGGAGGGGCGCTGTATCTGGCATTTGGCAACAAGCGCCCCTCCCGCCGCCTGCGCAGCAAAATGCAGGCGGTGGAGCAGGCGCACCGGGCAGACCGCGCCCAGCAGCCCGGGCAGACCGCCGGGCTGTGCGATGAAAACCGGGGCGTGAGCCGCTACCTGACCCAATACGGCTGCTATCCCGCATGGCAGAACACCACCGCCCGGTATTTTTCCTGTGGCGAAGCCATGTATCCGGCATTGCTGGCCGACCTTGAAAAGGCGGAAAAGAGCATCTTTCTGGAGTTTTTCATCGTCAGTCAGGGCAAGATGTGGCAGGGCGTGGAGGACATTCTGCGGCGCAAGGCGGCGCAGGGGGTGGACGTGCGGCTGATCTACGATGACTTCGGTAGCCTGCTGGGTCTGCCCAAGGACTTTGTGGTGCGCATGGAGCGGGCACATATCCGCTGCATCCCCTTTAATCCGGTGGTGCCGTTGCTCTCGCTGGTGATGAACCACCGCGACCACCGCAAGATCGTGGTGATAGACGGCAAAGTAGCCTACACCGGCGGCATCAATCTGGCAGACGAATACATCAACGCGATCACCCGCTTCGGCTACTGGAAGGACGCCGGCTTGCGCATCGAGGGCGCTGCGGTGTGGAACTTTACCGTAATGTTTCTGGATTTCTGGAACGCCTTCCGCCCCTTCGAGCAGGATTACAGCGCCTTCCGTCCGCAGCTTGCGGTGCTGCCTGCCAGCGATGGGGTGGTGCAGCCCTACGCGGACAGCCCGCTGGACGAAGAGCCGGTGGCGGAAACGGTCTATCTGGATATTCTGGCACAAGCACAGCAGTACGTTTATTTTTATACGCCCTATCTCGCCATCGGCGAGGAAATGCTGGACGCACTGCGCAACGCCGCCAAGCGCGGGGTGGATGTGCGGCTGGTGCTGCCGGGCATCCCGGACAAAAAACTGGTGTTCCGGCTGAGCCGCTCGTACTATCTGCCTCTGCTGCGGGCAGGGGTGCGCATCTACGAGTACACCCCGGGCTTTCTCCACGCCAAGTGCTGCGTCAGCGATGACCGCGCGGCGGTGGTGGGCAGCATCAATATGGACTACCGCAGTATGTTCCTGCACTTCGAGTGCGGGGTGCTGCTGCTGCAAAACAGTCAGGTGCTGGCTTTGCGGGACGATGTGCGCCGCACCCTGCCCCAGTGCCGGGAGGTACAGTGCGCCGACTGCCGCACCGGTCTGGCGGGTACGGCGCTGGACAGCGTGCTGCGTCTGCTCAGTCCTTTAATGTAAGTGTCTGCTCATAAAATCCCGCGCGGCGGGGCACACTACCTCCAAAGCCTGCGTCTGCAATGCAGGCACGGAAAGGGAGCGTATGTGACGATATGAAACAGGCATCGCGATGGTTTTTGTGCTGCACGCTGGCGGCAGCACTGGCATTGACCGGCTGCGGCGGGGGAAGCTCCGGCAGCAGTTCCGGTTCTATGAGCGGCAGCACTTCTGCGGGCAGCAGCGCAGCGCAAAATGCGGCGTGGCGCACCGGGCTGGGGGTTCTGACCGAAGCGACGGGTACAGACCGTGCGGGCAATATCCGCACCGTGGCGGCTGCCGTGCTGCTGGATGCAGACGGCAAGCTGGCTGGGGTGACACTGGATGAGCTGGAGCTTTCGGTCAGTGCGGACGGCACCGGCAAGGTGACCACCCCTACCGACACCCGCACCAAGCGCCAGAAGGGGAAGGACTACCCGTTGGCAGAGGTGTCCGGACTGAAAAAAGGCTGGGCAGAGCAGGCCGATGCCTTTGGCAGCTGGCTTGAGGGCAAGACCCCGGAGGAAGTGAAAAAGCTGAAAACGGATGCAGACGGCAAGCCCGCCGATGCAGACCTTCTCTCCGGCTGCACCATCGCGGTGGACCGTTACCGGGATGCTGTCGTCCGCGCCTGCGAAAATGCGCAGGTGCTGGGCGCTGCCCGTGGCGATACGGTCAAGCTGGGCGTAGAGGTGGCCGAAATGCCGCAGGAACTTGCGGGCACAGACGACAAGGACGCACAGGTGCAGGCTAAGATCACGCTGGCGGTGGTGACTATGGACGAGAACGCCCGGGTGACCAGCGCTATCGGGGATATGACCGAGCCGGAGCTGACCGTCAGCGCGGACGGCACGGTGTCTGCCCCGCGGGAGCCGGTGTACACCAAAAACGAACTGGGCGACAGCTACGGGATGCGCAGCGCAAGCGCGTTAGGCAAGGAGTGGTACGAGCACAGCGCAGGCTGGTGCGGCTACCTGAAGGGCAAAAACGCGGTGGAGATCGGCAAGCTCTCCGCAGACGGCACAGACGCCGACCTGAAGGCGCTGTGTACCATCTCGGTCACCGACCTGCAAAAGGCAGCGCTGAAGGCCATGGCGGAGCAGTAGGGGACGGTTGAAAATACTATTATAATTTGTGGCTCGGAAACGCCTGCGGACGTTTCTGAGCCACTTTTTCATGCACACTTTCCCACAAAAACCGGGCTTATGGGCGGGGCAAAGCAGTGCATTGTGCAAAAAATGAAGGTTTCCTCTTGCCAAACGGCGTCAAACGCGCTATTCTATAGCTACAGTTTACCGCTTTAGCATGGTAAAATGCTAAATCAAGAGGGAAGCGGGACGCAGAACGTCCCCTATGGGAGGAAAAAGATATGAAACTCAAGCGTATTGCAAGTGCATTTCTGGCCGGTGCTCTGGCACTGAGTCTTGCAGCCTGCGGCGGCAGTGCATCCACCTCTGCGGCGGCGTCTGCTTCCGACAGTGCAGCCGGTTCGGCTTCTGCCGCAGCGGGCAGCGATCTGGACTACATCAAGGGCAAGGGCAAAATGGTCATCGGCTACACCGTGTACGAGCCTATGAACTACACCGATGCCGACGGCAATTTTACCGGCTTTGATACCGAGCTTGCCACCGCTGTGTGCGCAAAGCTGGGCGTAGAGCCGGAGTTTGTGGAGATCAACTGGGACACCAAGGTGGTGGAGCTGGACGCCAAGAGCATCGACTGCATCTGGAACGGCATGACCCTGACCGAGGATATCATGGCCAACACCGCCACCACCAAAGCCTACGCCAAGAACGCACAGGTCGTGGTGGTCAAGGAGGGCACTGCCTACACCTCTACCGCCGACCTTGCCGGTAAGACCGTGGTGGCCGAGGCTGGTTCTGCCGGTGAAGCCGCCATTCAGGGTGATGAGAACCTTGCCAAGGCTGATTATGTTTCCAAGAGCGTGCAGACCGACTGCCTGATGGAAGTAGCCGCCGGTACGGCAGATGCCGCTGTGCTGGATCTGACCCTTGCCAACGCCATGATCGGGGAGGGCACCGACTACGCAAGCCTTGCGATCGTGGACGAGCTGAACGCCGAGGAATACGGCGTAGCCTTCCGTAAGGGCAGCGATGCTGCCGCCGCAGTGGACGCCGCCTTTGACGAGCTGAAGGCTGACGGCACCATGCAGGCGCTGGCCGAGAAGTACGAGTTGGCGCTGGCGGACTGAGCCGGGCGTAAAACAAAACGATAGATGGGTGTGTTTTTGTGTCTGTGATCCTTGGGCGTCTTTCCGGCGCGTTCCTGCTCAACTGTGAGCTGTTTGCCCTTACGCTGCTGTTTGCACTGCCGCTGGGGCTGGTGGTGGCCTTTGGCTCCATGAGCCGGTGCAGGCTGCTGTCCGGCGCGGTAAAGACCTTTGTCTGGGCCATCCGCGGTACGCCGCTGATGCTGCAGATCATCGTCATTTATCTGGGCCCGGGTCTGCTGGGCATGAATAACCCGTGGCCCTCCGGCTCCGGCGGACGCATGGTGGCGGCGGTGGTGGCCTTTGCCATCAACTACGCCTGCTATTTTTCCGAGATCTACCGCGGCGGCATCGAAGCGGTGCCCAAAGGGCAGACCGAGGCCGGGCAGGTGCTGGGCATGACCCGCACGCAGATCTTTTTCAAGGTGACCCTCTTGCAGGTGGTCAAGCGCATCCTGCCGCCCATGGGCAACGAGATCATCACCCTTGTCAAGGACACCTCGCTGGCGAACACCATCGCCAACAAGGAGATCATCATGATGGCCAAGGAATACAGCGCAAAGGGTCTGATCTGGCCGCTGTTCTCCACGGCGCTGTTCTTCCTTATGTTCGTAGGCGCGCTCACCCTGCTGTTTGGCTGGGCTGAAAAGAAGCTGGATTATTTCCGCTGCTGAGGAGGTTTTTAAGAATATGGCATTACTGGAAGCCTCCGGCATTGGCAAAAATTTCGGAGATACAAAGGTCTTAAAGGATATTTCTCTTACCTTGGAGCAGGGCGAAGCGCTGGCCATTATCGGTTCGTCCGGCTCCGGCAAGACCACCCTGCTGCGCTGCCTGAACTTTCTGGAGCGGCCGGACACCGGCTGCATCCGGGTGAACGGCGAGACCATGTGGGACGCCGCCGACCCCGCCACCCAGCGGGAGAACGAGATCCGCAAAAAGCGGCTGCACTTCGGGCTGGTGTTCCAGAACTTCAACCTTTTCCCGCAGTATACCGCCTTGCAGAACGTGATGCTGGCAGGGGAGCTGCTGGCAAAGGAGCGCCCGGACTACCGCGCCAACAAAAAGGCGGTGCACGCCCAGCTGGAACAGCAGGCGCGGGAGCTGCTGGCGCAGATGGGGCTTTCGGAGCGGGCAGACCACTACCCGCACCAGCTTTCCGGCGGGCAGCAGCAGCGGGTAGCCATTGCCCGTGCGCTGGCACTGCACCCGGACATCCTCTGCTTCGACGAGCCTACCAGCGCCCTTGACCCGGAACTGACCGGCGAGGTGCTGCGGGTGCTGCGGGAGCTGGCCGACCGCAAGACCACCATGATCATCGTGACCCACGAGATGCACTTTGCCCGGGATGTGGCCGACCGCATCCTGTTCATGGACGGCGGCGTGGTGGTGGAGGAAGGCCCTGCAAAGCAGCTGATCGACCACCCGCGCGAGCAGCGCACCAAACAGTTTCTGGCACACTACGCGGAGTGAGCAAAATCACCAATTCTTCGGGTAAAAAATTAGAAATGTTGATGCAAACCAAGTCTTGTAAAACCGGCGCTGCTCCGCTATAATACCACTCATGAATCCTTACAACGTCCTGCCGCTTTTCCGGCAGGGCGTTTTTCACGGCAAAAATGCGAACATCCATCCTTTTTATGTGGGCAGGAGGTATATTTCCATGACCAAAGATATGACGCAGGGCAGCCCGCTGAAGCTGCTGCTCGCCTTTGCTGTGCCGCTGATGCTGGGCAGCCTGTTCCAGCAGTTCTACAATCTGGCCGATACCATCATCGTGGGCCGGTTCGTGGGCGTGGAAGCGCTGGCGGCGGTAGGCAGCGTGGGCGGTTTGAATTATCTGGTGCTGGGCTTTGTCAACGGCATTGCCTGCGGCTTTTCCATCCCCATCTCATGGACCTTCGGCGCACGCGACCACCACGAGATGCGCCGCTACACCGCCAATACCGTGTGGCTGTCCATCGCCTTTGCCACGGTGCTTACCATCGTTACGGTGGCTATGACCCGGCTGGTGCTGGTGTGGACGAACACCCCGGCCGATATCATCGACCTTGCGGATGTCTATATCCGCACCATTTTTGCAGGCATCCCCTTCACTCTGCTTTATAATGTGACCAGCGCCCTGATGCGTGCACTGGGCGACAGCAAGCGCCCGCTGTATTTCCTGCTGGTGGCCAGCGCGCTGAACATCGGGCTGGACCTTGCCTGCATCATTGTGTTCAACATGGGCGTGTTCGGCGCAGCCTTTGCCACCGTGTTCAGTCAGGCTGTGGCGGGCATCGGCAGCCTTCTTTATATCATGCGCCACTACCCGGAACTGCGCTGGAATAAGGAAGAAGGCCGCATCAGCGCACCGCACTGCGCAAAGCTTTGCGCCATGGGTCTCCCCATGGGCCTGCAGTGCAGCATTACCGCCATTGGCAGCGTGGTGCTGCAGGGCGCGGTGAACGGTCTGGGCAGCGGCATCGTGGCGGCACAGACCGCAGGCGGCAAGGCAGCGCAGTTCCTCAGCGTGCCGCTGGAGAGCATCGGCACTGCCATGACCACCTACACCAGCCAGAATATGGGCGCGAAGGATCTGGACCGCGTGAACCGCGGCGTGAACACCGCACTGGGCATCGGCTGCGTGTACAGCGTGGCCTCCTTCCTCATCCTGCGTGTGCTGGACAAGCCCCTGATCGGCCTGTTTCTGGACGCAGGCGAGACCGCCATTATGGCCAATGCGCAGGACTTCATCTTCTGGAACAGCGTGTTCTACATCCCGCTGGCGGTGCTTATCATCTACCGCTACACCATTCAGGGTCTGGGGCACTCCGGCCTTGCCATGTTTGCCGGTGTGGCCGAGATGATCGCCCGCGCCATGGTGGGCTTCTGGTTCGTGCCGCTGTGGGGCTACTTTGCCGCCTGCATCGCAAACCCGGTGGCATGGTTCTTTGCCTGCTTCTTCCTGATCCCGGCGTATTTTGTGGTGTTCCGTAAACTGCAAAAGGAAAAGCAGCAGGAAGCCGCCGCAAAGGCGCAGTAAGGGTTCATAAAAAGTGCTTTTTCTTTTCGCCTTTTCATGTTATAATAACAGGTAAATACGGCTTTGCCGTAATAGGGCAGGGCAGGGGCAAATCTGCACTGCCGGGGCAATGCCCGCAATTGCGGCGGGCGGGAAAATACAAAAAGAGAGGCGAATCGAGATGTTGGATATGATCAAATGCAGCACCGGCGGTGCGTACTATGCGCGCGGAGCGTGGGTGCCCGCAGACGGCAACGCACCCGCTGCACTGGCAGCAAAGGGCTTTGATGCCGCTGCCGTTGCCACGGCTAAGACCGGCACCATGGCCTACAATATTATGCAGGCACACAACACCAGCGGCGATGCCGAGAACCTGAAGATCAAGTTTGATGCCATGGCAAGCCATGACATCACCTTTGTGGGCATTATCCAGACCGCCCGTGCTTCCGGGCTGGAAAAGTTCCCCATCCCTTATGTGCTCACCAACTGCCACAACAGCCTGTGCGCTGTGGGCGGCACCATCAACGAGGATGACCACCGCTTTGGCCTGTCCGCTGCCAAAAAGTACGGCGGCATCTTTGTGCCCCCGCACATGGCAGTCATCCACCAGTATATGCGCGAGCGCTTTGCAGGCTGCGGCAAAATGATCCTTGGCTCGGACTCCCACACCCGCTACGGCGCACTGGGCACCATGGCCATCGGTGAGGGCGGCGGCGAGCTGGCAAAGCAGCTGCTGGGCCGCACCTACGATGTTGCCCGCCCGGGCGTGGTGGCTATCTACCTGACCGGCAGTCTGCCGGCGGGCTGCGGCCCCCACGATGTAGCCATTGCCCTTGTGGGCAAGCTGTTCAAGAGCGGCTACGTCAAGAACAAGGTCATGGAGTTCGTGGGCCCCGGCATCGCCTCCCTGCGGCAGGATACCCGAAACGCCATTGATGCCATGACCACCGAGACCACCTGCCTGTCCTCCATCTGGGAGACGGACGAAGTTACCCAGCGTTTTCTGGCGGTGCATGGCCGTGCAGCGGACTACAAAAAGCTTGCTCCGGCAGACCTTGCCTATTATGACGGCGTGGTGGAGGTGGATCTTTCCGCCATCCGTCCCATGATCGCCCTGCCCATGCACCCCTCCAACGCCTTTACCATCGAGGAGCTGAACGCAAATCTGGAGGATATCCTCCACGCCTGCGAGCAGGATGTGCAGAAGCTGATCGGCCGCAAGGACGTGCAGCTGGATCTGTGCAGCAAGATCGAAAACGGCAAGCTGCGTGTGGACCAGGGCGTTATTGCAGGCTGCGCAGGCGGCCTGTACGACAGCATCTACGAGGCCGCTTCCATCCTCAAGGGACACACCGGCGGCTGCGGCGACTACGCCCTGAGCGTTTACCCCGGCAGCCAGCCCATCATGATGGAACTGGTGCGCACCGGCGTTATCGGTGAGCTGATGGCCAGCGGCGCTACCATCCGCACCGCCTTCTGCGGCCCCTGCTTCGGCGCAGGCGATGTGCCCGCCAACGGGGCTTTGTCCATCCGCCACACCACCCGCAACTTCCCCAGCCGCGAGGGCTCCAAGCCCGGCAGCGGCCAGCTGTCCGGTGTGGCACTGATGGATGCCCGCAGCATTGCTGCTACCACCGCCAACGGCGGCATCCTGACCCCCGCCACCGACATTGATTACGACCCCACCGTGCCGGAGTACCAGTACGATGCTTCCAGCTACGACACCCGCGTGTATCAGGGCTTTGGCAAGGGTGATTACGATGCCCTGCTCAAGTTTGGCCCCAACATCAAGGACTGGCCGGAGATCGCACCGCTGGGCGACAACCTGCTGCTGAAGGTGGCTTCTTATATCACCGACCCCGTCACCACCACCGACGAACTGATCCCCTCCGGCGAGACCTCCTCTTACCGCTCGAACCCCTTGGGTCTGGCCGAGTTCACCCTCAGCCGCAAGGACCCGGAGTATGTGGGCCGCGCCAAGGCTGTGCAGGCCGAGGAAAACGCCCGCCGCGCCGGTGCAGGGGACGCCGCCCTGCTGGCAAAGGTGAACGCCGTGCCCGGCTGCGAGCAGCTGAGCTGGAACGATATCCAGATCGCTTCCACCATCTTTGCAGTCAAGCCCGGCGACGGCTCTGCCCGCGAGCAGGCCGCCAGCTGCCAGCGCGTGCTGGGTGCCGGTGCCAATATTGTTACTGAGTACGCCACCAAGCGTTACCGCTCTAACCTGATCAACTGGGGTATGCTGCCCCTGCAGCTGGCAGGTGCCACCCCCTTTGGTCTGGGGGACTATGTGCTCATCCCCAATGTGCGGGAAGCACTCAAGGGCGACCTGCAGAACATCAAGGCCTATGTTCTGGGCGATACCGTCAAGGAATTTGAACTGTATATGGCTCCGCTCACCACCGACGAGCGCCAGATTTTGGCTGACGGCTGCCTGATCAATTTCTATAAGCACTAAGGAAGTAACCCGCTATGTCCTGTGACCTGCATATCCATTCCACCTGCTCGGACGGTGCTGTGCCCATCGAGCGGCTGGCGTCCATCGCCGCCCGCACCGGGCTGCACGCCATCGCCCTTTCCGACCACGACACCCTGCTCAGCGCCCAGTACGCCTATGCCCACACCGGGCAGGACGGGGTAGAGCTGATCCCCGCCGTGGAGCTGACCGGCTACGACTTTGAGCGGCAGCACCGGGTGCACCTGCTGTGCTACTACCCGGACGTGGACTGCCCGGCGCTGCGCGAGCACTGCGCCATTATGAAGGAGCGCCGCAATGCCTGCGCTTTGCAGAGCGCAAAGGAGCTGGAGCAGCTGTACCCGCAGTTTACCGCCGACCTTGCGTGGGAGACCACCAAGGCCAGCGGGGTGCTGTTCAAAAGCGGGCTGATGCAGGCGCTGGAACTGCTTGGCCTGACCGATGGCAGCATCTACGGCGAGACCTACCACAAGCTGTTTGGGTGGAACCCCCGGGGCATCGTGCTGCACTCGCCGGAGTATCTGCCGGTGCGGCAGGTGCTGGCTACCGCTAAAGCCAGCGGCGGCGCGGTGGTGTTTGCCCACCCTACGGTGTACAAAAGTATGCCCCTGCTGCGGGAGCTGGCGGCAGAGGGCGCTGTGGACGGCATAGAGGTGTACCACCCCAGCAACAGCGCGGAGGACAGCGCCGAGTGCCTTGCCCTGTGCAAACAGTACGGCCTTGTGGCCACTGCGGGCACGGACTTCCATGGCCGCAACCACAAGCACCCCCACCCCATCGGCACCTGTACCGCACCGGACGAAGCCGCAGCGCAGCTGCGTGCCATCGCCGAAAAACGTAAAAGAGAGAGGACGTAAAGACTATGAGCAAGGAATTTTCCTTCCCGAACAAGGGCACCTGCTCCAAGCAGACCAACTTTGTGCTGAACGATGACCACACCATTGCATCCATCGAGGTCATCGGCGGCTGCAATGGCAACCTGAAAGGCATCTGCCAGCTGCTTACCGGCATGAAGGCAGAGGATGCCATTGCCCGTCTGGACGGCACGCTGTGCGGCTTCCGTAGCACCAGCTGCCCGGACCAGATCGCAAAGAACCTGAAAAAGGCTCTGGAAGAGATGAACTAAACCTATCGGAGAGCCGCTGCACAGAACCTTGTGTGGCGGCTCTCTTTTTGCACGGGGACGATTTTGAATGCCCGCCGCTATGCTCTGGGCATGAATAGCGGAAAAACTATTTTAAATTAGAGCCATGCCGGACAGCCCACGGGCTGCCCGGCATTGCATTTTCCCGGGGGATGCTTTTTAAATGATTTTGCGCTTCGCTTTTATGTCACAATTTGTACGCATTTCCAGCAAATGAGGGCGGATGTAAAAAATCTATACACTGGGCAGGGTTTGTTTGTTGTTCAAGTTCACTTTGCGGGGTATACTGTTGCCATAGAGAGCAGCACGATGAAGGCTGTGGTAAATAAATACGAAGCAGGGAGGCTTTTTTATGTACTATTCCAGTGGCAACTACGAAGCTTTTGCAACCCCTAAAAAGCCGGAGGGCGTGGATCATAAATCCGCTTATATCATCGGCTCCGGTCTGGCAGCGCTGACCGCTGCCTGCTATCTGGTGCGCGACGGCCAGATGAAGGGCGAGCACGTCCATGTGTTTGAAAAGAACGCACTGGCCGGCGGCGCCTGCGATGGCTACAAGTACGATATCGGCTATGTGATGCGCGGCGGCCGCGAGATGGACAACCACTTCGAGGTCATGTGGGATCTGCTGCACTCCATCCCGTCTTTGGAGACCGAGGGTGCCAGCGTGCTGGACGAGTATTACTGGCTGAACAAGGAGGACCCCAACTTCTCTTTGTGCCGTGCCACCGTCAACCGCGGCGAGGATGCCCACACCGACGGCAAGTTCGGCCTGTCCGATAAGGGCGCCATGGAGATCATGAAGCTGTTCTTTACCCCGGACGAGCAGCTGCAGGATAAAAAGATCACCGATTTCTTTGATGACGAGGTGCTCAACTCCAACTTCTGGATGTACTGGCGCACCATGTTCGCCTTCGAGAACTGGCACAGCGCACTGGAGATGAAGCTGTACCTCAAGCGCTATATCCACCACATCGGCGGTCTGCCGGACTTTACCGCCCTGCGCTTTACCCGCTATAACCAGTACGAGTCCATCATCCTGCCCATGGTACACTATCTGGAAGGTTTTGGCGTGCAGTTCCACTACAACACCAAGGTCACCGACGTGAAGTTCGACATCCAGAAGGGCCGTAAGCTGGCAAGCTCTGTCACCGTGGAGCACGAGGGCGAGACCACCAACATCGACCTGACCGAGAATGACCTGCTGTTCATCACCAACGGCGGCTGCGTGGAAAGCTGCACCGTGGGCGCACAGGATAAAGCCACCGGCTTTGACCCCACCATCCAGCCCGGCAACGGCTGGGATCTGTGGAAGAAGATCGCCGCACAGGACCCCTCCTTCGGTCACCCGGAGAAGTTCTGCTCTGAGCCGGAGCTGAGCAACTGGGAAAGCGCCACCATCACCACGCTGGACGACAAGATCCCCCAGTATATCCGCAAGATTTGCAAGCGCGACCCCTTCAGCGGCCACACCGTCACCGGCGGCATCGTCACCGTCAAGGACTCCAGCTGGCTGCTCAGCTGGACGCTGAACCGTCAGCAGCAGTTCAAGGATCAGCCCAAGAACCAGCTGTGCGTCTGGGTGTACGGTCTGTTCAGCGATAAGCCCGGCGATTACGTCAAGAAGCCCATGCGTGACTGCACTGGCCGCGAGATCTGCATGGAGTGGCTGTACCACATCGGCGTGCCCGAGGATCAGATCGCTGAGCTGGCAGAGCACAGCGCCAACACCGTGCCTGTGATGATGCCCTATATCGATGCCTTCTTCATGCCCCGTGCTATGGGCGACCGTCCCGATGTTGTGCCCGAGGGTGCTGTGAACTTTGCCTTCCTCGGTCAGTTTGCCGAGACTGCCCGCGACACCATCTTTACCACCGAGTACTCCATGCGCACCGGTATGGAGGCCGTGTACACCCTGCTGAACATCGACCGCGGCGTGCCCGAGGTCTGGGGCAGCACCTATGATGTGCGCGCTTTGATCGATGCTACCGTGAAGCTGCGCGACGGCAAAAAGATCACCGACATGGATCTGCCGCTGATCCCTCGTCTGGCTCTGAAGGAAGCTTTGAAGAAGATCGAGGGCACCGACCTTGAGAAGTTCCTCAAGGAGTATAACGCCATCTGATATTTCTCTCTCCTCCGATAGACCCGGCAACGGGTCAACACCCCCTAAAAAGGACCTCTCCGCTGCTCTGCGACAGGGCACGGGGAGGCCTTTTTTGTGTAAAAATGGTACAATATGCGTCAAAATAAAGCGAAACGTGAAAATAATTTGTGCCAAAAGAATGATTTTGGCTTGTTTGCGGCGGCGTTCTGTGCTATGCTAGAGCTATTGAAAGGGTAGGAGGGAAGAGCCTGCCCCAAATGCGATACGCCAAAAATAAAAGGAGGTCGTTTTCCTGTGAAACAACTTATTTCCCGTCGCAGCTTTTTAAAGGCTGCTGGTGTGACCGCTGCTGCTGCATCCATGGCCATCGGTGCGCCTGCCGCATCGGCCTGCTGGTTTGGCGATAAGTCTGACGTCACCATCCTGTACACCAACGATGTCCATACCTACATCGACAAGCAGAGCCCCAAGCTGACCTACGCCGCCATTGCCGACCTGAAGCAGAGCTATCAGAACGCCGGCAAGGACGTGCTGCTGGTGGACGCAGGCGACCATGTGCAGGGCACTGCCTACGGCTCCATGGACGAGGGTGCCTCCATCATCAAGCTGATGAACGCTGCCGGGTATGATGTTGCTACCCCCGGCAACCACGAGTTTGACTACGGCATGGACCGCGCCAAGGCCATCATGAAGGAAGCCGATTTCCCGTACCTGTCCTGCAACTGGGTAGACCTGCGCACTACGCTGCGGGTGTTGCCCTCCGTCAAGGTGTTCGTGCGCGGCGGCAGACGCATTGCCTTTGTGGGCGTGACCACCCCCGAGACCTTTACCAAGTCCACCCCGGCCTACTTTATGGATAAGGCACAGCGCAAGTACATCTACGACATTCAGGGCGGCGAGGACGGCAAAAAGCTCTACGATGCCGTGCAGTGGGCCATCAACAAGGCAAAGCTTCTGGCAGATGTGGTCATCGGTCTGGGCCATCTGGGCGTGGACCCCTCTTCCTCTCCGTGGACCAGTGAGGAAGTTATTGCCCACACCAGCGGCTTCGATGCCTTTATCGACGGTCACTCCCATACCGTGATGGAGAACAAGCAGGTGCAGGATGCCTCCGGCAAGGCTGTCACCCTGACCCAGACCGGCTCTTACTTTGCCAACGTTGGCGAGATGACCATCGCTGCGGACGGCACTATCACCACCAAACTCATCCCCACCCACGAGGGCATGGACGCCACGATCGCCGCCATGCAGACCGGCTGGGTGAACACCGTGGACGATATGCTGGGCGAGAAAATCGCTGTGGGCGACAGCGATTTCTACGTCTCTGACCCCGCTACCGGCAAGCGCCGCATCCGCTCTGCCGAGACCAACCTCGGCGACTTTGTGGCTGACGGCATCTACACCTACTTCAACGAGGTGGAAAAGCTGCACTGTGACGTGGCCATCATGAACGGCGGTGGCATCCGCGCCGACGTGCCCGCAGGCGACTGGACCTTCAAGACCTGCAAGCAGGTCAGCCCCTTTGGCAACGTGGCCTGCCTGATGTCGGTCACCGGCAAGCAGATCCAGGACGCACTGGAGTTTGCAGCCCGCTTTGCAGGCGAGGGCGGCAAGGAGAACGGCGGCTTCCTGCAGGTGGCCGGTGCTACCTACGAGATCCACACCGATATCCCCAACACCGTGCAGACCGACGAGAAGAACGTCTGGATCGGCAGCGCCACCGGCACTCCGCGCGTGCAGAACGTGAAGATCTACGATAAGGCTTCCGGCAGCTATCTGCCGCTGGACCCGGGCGCTACCTACGCACTGGCCGGCATGAACTACACCCTGCGCAATCTGGGCGACGGCTTTGCCATGTTTGACGGCGCAGAGCTGATCAAGGACTATGTGTCCGAGGATTATCTGGTGATGGCTACCTACGCCATGACCTTTGACGGCGTGGATGCTGCGGGTCTGCCGCATCTGTCCAGCGCCAACAGCCCGCTGGCCGCTTACCCCGGCTATCTGCTCAACTACGAGCAGCCCTACGGCGCAGGCCGCATTACCATTCTGTAAAGAAAGCTTTATTAAGGTAAAATCACCGGTATAGCAAAAAACCGGGCAGTCTGCGGGCTGCCCGGTTTTGTGTGTGCGGTACGAACGATTGGAAATGCGCTCCGCTCCGCTATCCCATTTTCACGGGGAGGGCTGCAATGGTTAAATGGTGGTCTGAATTGCAAATGCAGCTGACCGTTACGACCCCACAGGTGAAAAGGGGATTCAGAAAAGCCCGCGGGCTTTTCTGAATCCCGAATAAAAAACCAATTCCGCTAATTATGCGCAAAGCGAATGCGGAGCGCATTTTAAATCGTTGCGCCGCGCGGAATAATGCAAACAGAAAAGCCACCTGAGTTTCCTCAGATGGCTTTTAGCTGGTTGGGGATGAGAGAATCGAACTCCCACAAGTAGAGTCAGAGTCTACCGCACTACCACTATGCAAATCCCCAATGTTCTATTGTGTTTTGCGGAGTGAGCCGCTCAACGTGTGCTATTATACGGGAAAAGCCCGGAGTTGTCAAGCATATTTTTGAAAAAAGTTGTACTTTTTTGGAAAATGCCGCAGCAGCGCCGGATAATTTGAGCCGGAGCGCTGCCACGCTTCGGCAGGTTCTGCGCACCGCACCGCCTATACTGGAAGGTACAAAACCTTGCAAAGTACCAGAAGGAGGATGCCTATGCCGGAACGTACCACACAAAACGCCCAGACCCTGCTTTCACCCCGCGTCCCGCGGGACACCGAGCACGAGCGCTATCACCCGGAACTGGAAGAGGAACTGAAAGAGTGCTTGTTCTGCCTGAAGCGCAACGAGATGATGTTTGACATGGAGGTGGATACTGATCTGATCGAGCAGCGCATCTACGAGCGGCAGGCACTGCTGTGCCGTTACCGGTACTTACTGGCACGCGCCCGGGAGCTGGGGCTGCATACGGTGCTTACCCGCTACCAGCCCATGGGCTGGTAAAAACGGTCGGCGAAAAAATCTTGACAAAAGGCGCGCTGCGTGATATCCTATTACAAGATAAAAGCGTACCGGAACTATGTCCGGCGCGATAAATTTTTGAGAGTTAGAGAGGTTTCTATCATGGAGCGTATCAAGACTATTGCTACTCGTGACCTGACCAAGAGCGTTAAGACCGGTGGCTGCGGCGAGTGCCAGACTTCCTGCCAGTCCGCCTGCAAGACCTCCTGCGGCGTGGCTAACCAGCAGTGCGAGAACAGCAACAAGTAATTTTTGCAAACCTTATGCCGCCTTTGCCGGGCGGCATTTTTTTGTGTAATCTGGAATGGAGTGTAAAATGGTACATCAGTATCAATTGAACGGTTATAACATCGTGCTGGACACCTGCAGCGGCTCGGTGCACGTTGTGGACGAGGTGGCCTACGATGTCATCGCCATGTACCCGGAGCATACCGCAGACGAGATCGTTGCCGCCATGCTGGCAAAGTACGGCAGCCGCCCGGACGTGACCGAGGAGGACCTGCGCCAGTGCATCGACGATGTGACCAGCCTGAAGGAAAACGGCAAGCTGTGGAGCCCGGATGTCTATAAGGACATGGCGTTCGATTTTAAAAACCGCAATACGGTGGTAAAGGCCTTGTGCCTGCACGTTGCCCACAGCTGCAACCTGAGCTGCTCTTACTGCTTTGCTTCGCAGGGGCGCTACCACGGCGACCGCGCCCTGATGAGTTTTGAGGTGGGCAAGCGCGCCATGGACTTCCTCATCGAGAACAGCGGCACCCGCCGTAATCTGGAAGTGGACTTCTTTGGCGGCGAGCCGCTGATGAACTTTGATATGGTCAAAAAGCTGGTGGCCTACTGCCGCGAGCAGGAAAAGATCCATAACAAGAACTTCCGCTTTACCATGACCACCAACGGTGTGCTGATCGATGATGACGTCATCGACTTCTGCAACAAGGAGTGCCACAACGTAGTGCTGAGTCTGGATGGCCGCAAGGAGGTCAACGACCGTTTCCGCGTGGACTGCGCAGGCAACGGCAGCTACGACCGCATCGTGCCCAAGTTCCAGGAGTTCGTGAAAAAGCGCGGCGATAAGAACTACTATATGCGCGGCACCTATACCCACTTTAACACCGACTTTACCAACGATATCTTCCACATGGCAGACCTCGGCTTTACTGAGCTGAGCATGGAGCCGGTGGTCTGCGACCCCAGCGACCCCAGCGCCCTGACCGAGGCCGATCTGCCCATCCTGAAGGAGCAGTACGAGATCCTTGCCAAGGAGATGATCAAGCGCGACCGGGAGGGCAGAGGCTTTACCTTCTACCACTACATGATCGACCTGACCGGCGGCCCCTGCATCTATAAGCGTATCTCCGGCTGCGGCTCCGGCACCGAGTACATGGCGGTTACCCCTTGGGGCGACTTGTACCCCTGCCACCAGTTCGTGGGCGACCCCAAGTACCTGCTGGGCGATATCTGGAAGGGCGTTACCAACACCGCCGTGCGGGATGAGTTCAAGCACTGCAACGCCTACGCCCGCAAGGAATGTCAGGACTGCTGGGCAAAGCTGTACTGCTCCGGCGGCTGCGCTGCCAACTCCTACCATGCCACCGGCAGCATTACCGGCGTGTACGAGTACGGCTGCGAGCTGTTCAAAAAGCGCATGGAGTGCGCCATCATGATCAAGGTGGCCGAGAATCAGGAACTGGCTGCCAAGGGCATTGAGGTGCCCATTGAGCTGGGTTCCACCTGCAACGCCTGCGCCGACGGCGAAGCCTGCGAATGAGCATGATCACCCCCATCGTGGATTTTGTGCGCAGCTATGCGCAGTCCGGCACCGCCCGGCTGCACATGCCAGGCCACAAGGGGCAGAGCCTACTGGGCTTTGAGCCGCTGGACATCACCGAGATCTGCGGCGCAGACGAACTTTACGCGCCGGAGGGCATCATTGCCGAAAGCGAAGCCAACGCCACCCGGCTGTTTGGCACGGCGCACAGCTATTACAGCACCGAGGGCTCGTCCCAGTGCATCCGCGCCATGCTGTTTCTGGCGCTGCAAGGCGCACCGCAAAACGGTAAGCGCCCGGTGCTGCTGGCTGCCCGCAACGCCCACAAGGCGCTGCTGTACGCGGCGGCGCTGCTGGATTTTGATATCCGCTGGCTCTGGCCGTCTGCGCAGGCAGAAGGCGCACTGTGCAGCTGCCCGGTCACAGACGAGACACTGACTGGGGCTTTGCACGCGCTGGCGCAGCAGGGGATAAGCCCCTTTGGTGTGTACGTCACCAGCCCGGATTATCTGGGCGGGGTGCAGGACATCCCGGCGCTGGCGGCAGTCTGCCGGGCGCAGGGCGTGCCCCTGCTGGTGGATAACGCCCACGGCGCTTACCTGCGTTTTCTGCCGCAGAACTGCCACCCCATCGCGCAGGGCGCGGCCATGTGCTGCGACTCTGCCCACAAGACCCTGCCGGTGGTCACCGGCGGCGCGTATCTGCATCTGGGGCACAACGCTCCCGTGCAGGACGAAGCGGCCGTGCGGGGGGCGCTGGCGCTGTTCGGCTCCACTAGCCCCTCTTACCTCATTTTGCAATCGCTGGATGCCTGCAACGCGGTGCTGGCAGGGGACTACCCCCGGCGGCTGGCGCAGTGCTGCGCGGCACTGGAAGGTCTGCGCCGCAGCCTGAACAAGGCCGCAGCGGCGCGGCAGTGTCCGGTGCCGCTGGTAGTCGCCGGGGTGCAGCAGGAGCCGATGAAGCTTACGCTGGATGCCGCCGCCCTTGGCTGCACTGGCACGGCACTTGCGGAAGCTTTGCGCCGCGCTCAGATGGAGTGCGAGTACGCCGACCCCCGCTATGTGGTGCTGATGTTCACCCCGGAAAACCCGCCGCAGGACTTTGAACGCCTGCAAACGGCGCTGGAGCAGCTTCTGGCTGCCGTGCCCGCCGGATTGCCCCGCCCCGAGAACCGGGCAGGGGAGTTTGCCGCTTTGCAGCAGCAGGCGGTGCAGCGTTGCACCATTCGGCAGGCGGTGCTGGGCGCACAGGTGTGCATCCCGGTGCACAAGGCGCTGGGGCGGGTGTGCGCCATGCCTACGGTATCCTGTCCGCCCGCCATCCCTGTGGCGGTCAGCGGCGAGGAGATCACCCCGGCGGCTATCGCCCTGATGCAGCGCTACAGCATCGAAGAACTCTCGGTGCTGCGATAAAGATTTTATAAGAAGAGAACCCGGAAGGTCCGCAGACCTTCCGGGTTCTCTATATTTATTCTTAAATATCCGTCCGGGGTGCGGCGCACATCTCCCAGAAGTGCAGCTCGTGCTCCGAGCAGGCGCGGAAGATCTCACGGCAGCGGGCGGCACGCTCCGGCGAAAGGTCGGTGCAGGCTGCTTCGGCGCGTTCTGCCCATGCGCGGCAGGCGGCGTCGTAGCCGGGGCTGGCGTAGTCCAGCACCAGCGCGC
This sequence comes from uncultured Faecalibacterium sp., assembly GCA_934525325.1. Lineage (GTDB taxonomy): Bacteria > Bacillota > Clostridia > Oscillospirales > Ruminococcaceae > Faecalibacterium. Next base: position 34,635 of record CAKSZE010000006.1, on the reverse strand, counting down.
CGTAGTAGGTGTCCTTTACGGCGGGGGAGCGCTTCAAAAGCTTCTGGAACAGCCAGCCGTAGCTCAGCATACAGGGCAGGCAGGCCATCAGGCACTCGGCCTCGCCCTCACCGTTGCGGGCGGCGTCGATCATGCAGTCGAGGTAGGCGCGGTTCTCCGGCCGCAGGGGCAGGGACTGGATGTCAGCTTCCCGCAGACCATACTGCTCCAGATACCGCAGCCGGGTCAGATCCTCGTTCTCCTGCACGAAGGACAGCAGGGAATAGTAGGTGCGCATAGCTGCCATGGTGGTGGCTTTTGTCATGCCCCACGCAAAAATTTTGGCGTACTCCCGCAGATACAGGCTGTCCTCCACAAGGTAGCTTTTAAAGCAGTCCTCGCTCAGGGTGCCGTTTTCCATCTTTTGCAGAAACTCGGTCTGTAAGCACTGTTCCCACACGGGCAGGTCGGCCTGCACCAGCGCCGAAACAAAGGGCAGGTCAGTCACGGACAAAATCTCCCTTCAGGTTGAAGGTGTGATCCATCGGCCCAGAGCCGTGCCCCAGATCCAGCATGGCGGACAGACAGCCGGAGATGTAGGCCTTGGCGCGCTCCACGGCGGTGTCAAGGTCGTACCCCTTGGCAAGATTGGAAGCGATGGCGCTGGACAGGGTGCAGCCGGTGCCGTGGGTGTTGGGGTTTGCGATGCGCTTGCCCTTGAACCACTTGCCGGTGCCGCCGCGCCACAAAAGGTCGTCGGCATCGTTGATCTGGTGGCCGCCCTTGCACAGCACGGCACAGCCGTAACGCTGGCTGATGGTGCGGGCAGCGGCTTCCATGTCGGCGGCGTTGGCAATGGTCATGCCGGACAGGATCTCCGCTTCCGGGATGTTGGGGGTAAGCACCTCAGCCAGCGGCAGCAGCTTTGCGGTCAGCGCCTGCACAGCATCGTCCTGCAGCAGCTTTGCGCCAGAGGTGGCCACCATCACAGGGTCCACCACGATGTGCTTTGCGCCGTAAAAATGCAGCCGCTCGGCGATAGTGTCGATGAGCGGGGCAGAGGATACCATGCCGATCTTCACCGCATCGGGGTAGATGTCGGTAAATACAGCGTCGATCTGCTGTGCCAGAAACTGCGGCGTGGTGTCAAAAATGGCGGTCACACCGGTGGTGTTCTGTGCCGTCAGGGCGGTAATGGCGCTCATGGCAAACACGCCGTTGGCGGTCATAGTCTTGATATCGGCCTGGATCCCGGCGCCGCCGCTGGAATCACTGCCGGCAATGGTCAATGCAGTTTTCATGGGTGGAATGCTCCTTTGCAGAAAAAATGCGGATATGCCCGCAAAGACATATCCGCAGATAAAAGCGCTATCTCCCTACGTTGGCATGATCCAAATCAGGTCACAGGTCAGGGCGATACAGCCCACTCTCAGCCCGCTTTGCGCGGACTCCCTTTTTATACTAGAAAGCATACCACAATCGGGGAAAAGATGCAAGAAAAACAGGCTGCGCAAAATGTACCGCTTACTTGCCCAGTGCGGTGCGGAGGTTGTCCAGCACCTTTTTGCTCAGCAGTACAAAGGCCTGCTTGGTGCGGCCGGCGGACACGTTGGCACAGCGCACGTTTTCCCGGGCAAAGAAGTCCTCAGCCACGGGGCCTGCGGCAGCGCGGGTGTCGCAGAAGAAATGGGTGCCGGGCAGATCGAGCCACTTTTCCAGTGCAGCGGAGTCAAAGCCGGGGCCGATGGAGGTGTTGAACAGCACCTTGCCTGCACCCAGCTGGGCAAACTCATTTTCGCCCAGCAGCAGTACGTTCTTGTTCAGGCAGGTAAACACCACCTCGCTGTCTGCCAGCAGCTGGGGCAGGGGCTTAAAGGTCATACCGGCAGCTTCGGCGTCCGGCTTTGCGCTGCGGGCAAAGTAGCTGATCTCTGCGCCCATAAATTGCAGCGCATCGGCGATCATCCGGCCGGAAACGCCCAGCCCCACGATGCCCACCTTCAGGCCGGTGATCTCCACCGGCTCGTCCCGCAGCATGGGCATCCCAAAGCCGTGCAGCAGGCCGGTCAGTTCGTGCAGAACGTACTCCACAACGCCGCGGTCGCCGTAATCCCGGATGCCCAGCACCTTGATGCCCCGGGTGCGTGCGTAGGCGATATCCACGTTGGCGCTCTCCTCAGAGTACAGGCTGCAGCACATCCCGATATAGCGGATGTTGGGGCACTGCGCAATGACCTCCTTGCCCATGCGGGAGGTGTAGCTCAGCAGTACAGCATCGGCGTCCCCGATGCGGCGCACTATCTCGTCGTTGCTGCCGGGCACGTCCCGGTACAGCACTACCTCTTTGGCGTAGCGGTGCAGCTCCTCCTCGGCAGAGGGAATCAGGCTGACAGGCTCAATGGCAACAAGCTTTTCAAACATGACGGACTCCTCCTTATATTAGTAGAAGCAGACGGGCGAAGACAGATTGCGCAGCAGGGAGACGGCGCTCCAGCCCGCAATGGCGCTGGTGGAGGAGCAGATATCCACCACAGCCTTCACGCCCTCGATCTCGGCGGTGATGCAGTGATCGTCGCCCACCCAGCCGGGTACGGAGTGCATGGTCACACCGGTGATCTCGGGACCGGTAGTAGCCAGCGAGGTAGCCACAGCCACGTTCACCCGGCGGGGGAACGTGGCAATGGCCTGCTTGGCGTTGCCGGTGAACACGGTGGTCTTTTCGGTGTCGGTCAGCAGATGCTCTGCCCACACCGGGGTGTTGCGGAAGCCCTTTGCGCCGGTGTGGGTCTCGATGCCGGCGGTCTCCGGCAAGCCCTGTGCCTGTGCCATCAGGGTGACGGTCTGCAGCACATCAAAGCCGCCGATGGCACCGCTGGTCAGGTGCACCTTGGCGCCGCCCTCCACGGCAGCTGCCTTGACCTGTGCGTAGAAATCCAGATCCGCAAAGGCACCGATGGACAGAATGACCAGATTCACGCCCCGTTTCAGCACCGGGATGGCCATAGCGCGCACCGACTCCACCGAAGCGGCCTCCACGATGTACTCCGGCTCAAGCGCCAGCAGCGAGTCCACATCCTCGCAGACGGCGCAGCCGACATTGGCGGCGGTCTTTTCAGCCGAGGCGCGGGTGCGGCTGGTCACGCCCACCAGTTCGTAGTCCGGCAGCAGACCTTTCTTCCACGCGTCAGCCACGATGTTGCCCAGAAAGCCGCAGCCCACAATACCCAATTTTGTTTTCATATCCGTATCCTAAACTCCTTTTTTCTGCCTGTGGCAGCATATTCAAAGCCAGTATACCATACCGGGTACAAAAAGGGAAATAATGTTTGCAGCAGCCCGGCGGGGCAGGACATAAAAAGTTAACAAAATAAATTACAAAAAAATGACAAAACCCTATTGCAAAATGGTTTCAAAAGAGTTACAATATGGTTACAGCAAGGGCAAAGCCCTAAGGCTGTGTGTGAAATCTTTTTCTTCTTGTTTTTGGGATACTGGGCGCGGATCCTCCTCCTCCGGCTGTTCTCCTTCACAGCTATGATCCATGCGCCGCACAGGCAGTGTCCCGCTTCGTGTGCAAAAGGGCTCGTCCGGTGATTCGGACGAGCTTTTTTGCGTTCTGCAAGCTCTGTTTTGCCCGCAAAAGTGATACTTCAAAAATCAAAGTATGACCAATGCCTAAAAACGCTTGGCAATTTGTCTGTTTTTCCGCAAAGGACAATTATAAAGTTTGGCGCGGCAGGGGTTTGTATTCTGGCGGGCTTTGTGGTAAAGTATATACAATCAATTTATAGGCAGCAAACGTGAATGATTTTGATGCTGATTTATATCGGATGCGTTAAGAGAAAAGGAGTTTGATTATGGCTTATTTCTACGAAGAACCCTCCCGCACCTTTGGCGAGTACCTGCTGGTCCCCGGCTATTCCTCTGCGGAGAATGTGCCCACGGCGGTCAGCCTGAAGACCCCGCTGGTCAAGTACCGCAAGGGACAGGAGGAGTGCCCGCTGCAGATGAATATCCCCATGATCAGCGCCATCATGCAGTCGGTCTCCGGCGATAAGCTGGCCATTGCACTGGCTCGTCAGGGCGGCGTGTCCTTTATCTATGGCTCTCAGAGCATCGAGAACGAGGCCGCCATGGTGCGCCGCGTCAAGAGCTTCAAGGCCGGTTATGTGGTGTCCGATTCCAACCTGGCTCCCACTGCTACCCTGCATGACGTGCTGGAACTGAAGGCACGCACCGGTCACTCCACCATCGCCATCACTGCCGATGGCACCCCCAATGGCAAGCTGCTGGGCATTGTGGCCTCCCGCGATTACCGCGTCAACCACACCCCGGACGATGCCTGCGTCACCACCTTTATGACCCCCATTGAAAAGCTGGTCACCGCTCCGTCCAACACCTCCCTGCACGACTGCAACAATATCATCTGGGACAACAAGATCAACACCCTGCCGCTGGTGGACGCCGAGGGCAATCTGGTGTATATGGTGTTCCGCAAGGACTACGATTCCCACAAGGCAAACGTCAACGAGCTGCTGGACAAGAACAAGAGCTACGTTGTAGGTGCCGGTATCAATACCCGCGACTACGCCCAGCGCGTGCCTGCACTGGTAGAGGCCGGTGTGGATGTGCTGTGCATCGACTCCTCTGAGGGCTACTCCGAGTGGCAGAGCCGCACCATCGGCTGGATCCGCGAGCACTACGGCGACACCGTCAAGGTGGGTGCCGGCAACGTGGTGGACGCCGAGGGCTTCCGCTTCCTCGCTGAGGCTGGTGCAGACTTCGTGAAGATCGGCATCGGCGGCGGTTCCATCTGCATCACCCGCGAGACCAAGGGCATCGGCCGCGGTCAGGCTACCGCTGTCATCGAGGTCGCCAAGGCACGTGACGAGTACTACAAGGAGACCGGCATCTATGTGCCCATCTGCTCCGACGGCGGCATTGTCCACGACTACCACATCACCCTCGCACTGGCTATGGGCGCAGACTTTGTGATGCTGGGTCGTTACTTTGCCCGCTTTGACGAGAGCCCCACGAACAAGGTGCGCATCAACGGCCAGTATATGAAGGAGTACTGGGGCGAAGGCTCCAACCGTGCCCGCAACTGGCAGCGCTACGATCTGGGCGGCTCCACCAAGCTGAGCTTTGAGGAAGGCGTGGACAGCTACGTGCCCTATGCCGGCCCTCTGGCTGATGGCGTGCAGACCACTCTGTACAAGGTCAAGAGCACCATGTGCAACTGCGGTGCACTGTCCATTCCTGAGCTGCAGCAGAAGGCCAAGCTGACCGTTGTTTCCTCCACCTCCATCGTGGAGGGCGGCAGCCACGACGTTGTGCTGAAAAACGCCACCCCCAGCATCATGAACGGCTAATCCTGTTTGGAAGCAAGCGATTGTTATAAACGCAGAGACCGCTGCACAGCGTTTGTGCAGCGGTCTCTTTCTGTATTCTAAGAAAAGCGAGAAATGTCCGCAGACGTTTCTGACACCGGATGCCGCAGCCTGTGTGTGCAGCACCCCTTTTTACGCGAAAATACTTGCACCGGCAGGGAAATCGTGCTATCATGATAGCAACGCTCTGTCATGACAGGGCGGAGGATCCTCCTGCCGGGCAAGCGGCAGGCGGCGCACAGTAGGGAAGAGCTGACGCCGGGTACAGATAGAGAGGAAAACATTCATGAACGAGATCAAGGTTGAGCCTTATATCCCCGATGAGGACTACGATAACCCCGCGATGGTGGTGGATTTTTACGAATTCACTATGGCAAACTGCCTGTTCCTGCATGGCTTTAAGGATACCACGCTGGTGTTTGATATGTTCTTCCGCAAAAACCCGGATAATCAGGGCTATTCCATCAGCGCAGGCCAGCGCAAGCTGACCCGCTTTTTGCTGAACTATCACTTCAACGAGCAGGATATCCACTGGCTGCGCACCAAGGGCATGAGCGAGGAGTTCTGCGAGTATCTGCGCACCTACAAGTGGCAGGGCGATATGTACGCCCTGCCCGAGGGCACGGTCTGCTACCCCCATGTGCAGATGGTGCGCATCGAGTGCGATCTGGTGGGCGCGATCCTGATCGAGACCTACCTGCTGCAGACCATGAACTTCCATAGCCTGATCGCCACCAAGGCCACCCGCGTCACCGGTCTGAACACCCACACCCCCCGCAACGTCATGGAGTTCGGCACCCGCCGCGCACAGGGCGAGAGCGCCGGCAACGATGGCGCTTACGCCGCAGTGCTGGGCGGCTGCATCGGTACGGCCAACTGTCTGGCCGAGATGAAATTCGGCGCAGAGGTCAAGGCTGTGGGCACCGTGGCACACAGCTTTATCGAGTTTTTCCCCACAGAGTTCGATGCCTTCAAGGCCTTTGCCGATACCTACCCGGATTCGGTCAGCCTGCTGCTGGATACCTATAATATTATGGAGAGCGGCCTGCCCAACCTGATCAAGCTGGACGATTATCTCATTGAAAAATATCCCAACGACCCCAACCGGCGTGTCAAGAGCGCCCGCATCGACTCCGGCGACCTTGCCCGCGGTTCCAAGCGGCTGCGCAAGGCACTGGATGCTGCCGGCAAACCCTATATCAAGCTGGTGGCTTCCAACGGTCTGGACGAGAAGAAGATCGCCAATATGGAGCTGTACGAGCACGCACACTTCGACTCCTACGGCGTGGGCGAGAACCTCATCACCTCCGCCTCCGACCCCGTGTTCGGCGGCGTGTACAAGCTGGTGGCGGTGAAAAAGCCGGATGGCAGCTACACCCCCAAGATGAAGTGCTCGGACTCCGCCAGCAAGGCCATCATCCCGGGCAAAAAGATGCCGTGGCGTCTGTACGACGAAAACGGTCAGGCGCAGTGCGACCTGATTGCCATGGACGGCGAGGTCATCGAGGCCGGTAAGCCGGTCACCATGGTCAATCTGGACTCGGACGCCATCGAGCGCACCATCACCTTTACCCCCACCGCTGTGCGTCCGCTGCTGGTGCCGCATATTCTGGGCGGTAAGCTGGCCATTGAACTGCCCTCTATTGCGGAGAAGAAGGCCTATATTGCAAAGCAGCTCACCGAGGAGACTTGGGAGAGCGAGCTGCGTCTGGAGTGCCCCCACAAGCACTACGTCAACATGACCCCCGCAGTGGCCGAGTGCCGCTCCCGGATGTACGCCGAGCTGCATGGCGGCAAGGTGTAAGCAGCACCAAATAAGCGGTTTTTCTTGACAAAGCAGGGAAACTATTGTATCATAAAAACCGCTGATTTTGATAAGAATGATACTACCGCCAGATTGCGTATAGCAGTGTGGTTGTAATAATTTTTCCTCACACCTGTTATTCCCGGTTCCCTCTCAAGCCAGAGGGTAGCAGGGCTTTGTAAGCCGGGTTTGCGCCGCTGTGGTGAAATTGGCAGACACGAGGGACTTAAAATCCCTTTCTGGAGACAGAGTACGGGTTCGACCCCCGTCGGCGGCATGTGAAAGCCCAGAATTATTCGTTGATTCGAATGATTCTGGGCTTTTTCTTTTACGCTTTGCGGGGAACGGGCGGTGCACTGTTGTCCGTCAGGCCAAGGATATAGTCGGTACTGGTATGGTAGAGGCAGGCAAGCTGGATCAGCACCTCGGTGGGGATATCCCGCTTGCCGGTCTCGTAATTGGAGTAGCAGACCTGTGTGCATTTCAGATACGCCGCAACATCTTTTTGCAGCAGATCACGATCCTCCCGCAGATCCCGGATACGTTGATACATGGTGTTTACCTCAAAGGCTTTTTTAAGGTAAAGTATAGGCATAACGAAATGTTATATTGACATATAAAACAAAATGTTATATTATAGTGTCGCGCCGGACGCAGCTGTGAATCTCCGGTGCAAAAGGGGAGAGCATCATGAAACTGGAATTCTGGCAGACGGTATCCTGCAACCACCTTACGCTTGCAAGGGTCTGCAAAACCATCGACTGGCAGCAGCCGCTGCCCCGGTGCGGAGAATATGTGACCGGGCTGGATACGCTGGACGGAGAACAGGAACTGCCGGTGCGCAGGCTGCTGCACCGGGCACAGGACGGCAGCTGCCTTGCAGAGCTGCCGGGCTTTAACATCGCGCAGCTGCGGCTTTCTTACCGGGAGCTGGAGCAACTGGCAGCACAAAAGGGCTGGGCGCTGCAAAAGCTGTAAAAAACTTAAATTTCCCTCTTGCATTCTGGCCGATTCGTGCTATAATAGTAGGGCAATCGTTTCCAAGGCCGCTCGACGGGGTAGCCGATATTGAAGGTTGTGATGGGCACATACATTAAATATGGCCCCAATACGTCAGAACCAGAATTGAGGTGAAAAGAATGAAACAGGGTATCCATCCGAACTACGTTGACTGCACCATTACCTGCGCTTGCGGTAATGTCATCAACACTCGTTCCACCAAGCCCGAGATCCACGTCGAAGTTTGCTCCAAGTGCCATCCTTTCTACACTGGCAAGCAGAAGCTGGTTGACACCGGCGGACGTGTTGAGCGCTTCAACAAGCGTTTCGGCCGTAAGTAATTATAGGCTATCTCATGCCGCTTCCTTCGGGAGGCGGCATTTTTGCGTTTTACGCGGGCAAATATTTCGTTTTCCCACACAGGATTGTCTTATTTTGAACACATTTTCCTTCTAAAATATAGCAGTTCCAAACCGGAAAGCGCTACATCCATGCCGCTTTCCGCAAAACAGCTTCTGAAATAAAAGGAGAGTTTGCTGTGATCGAAGTTTCTCACCTGAGCAAATCCTACGGCAGCCGCCCTGCCGTGCAGGATCTCTCGTTTACGGTGCCGGACGGCCAGATTTACGGCCTGCTGGGCCCCAACGGCGCGGGGAAATCCACCATTATGAATATTCTTACCGGCTATCTGGCGCCCACTGAGGGTGAGGTGAAGGTGGCTGGCTTCCGTCTGCCAGAGCAGGCACAGCAGGCCAAAGCCTGTGTGGGCTACCTGCCGGAGCAGCCGCCGCTCTACCCGGAAATGACCGTGCAGGAGTATCTGGATTTTGTGGCAGAGCTCAAGGGGGTCAAGCGTGCGCAGCGCAAGCAGCAGGTGCTGGCTGCTGCCCACCGCACCGGGCTGGAAGAAGTGCTGCCCCGGGTCATCCGCAGCCTGTCCAAGGGCTACCGTCAGCGGGTGGGCATTGCGCAGGCGCTGCTGGGCAGCCCGCAGCTTATCATTCTGGATGAACCCACCGTAGGGCTGGACCCCGCGCAGGTCATCGAGATCCGCAACCTCATCCGGGAGCTGGGCAAGGCGCACACGGTCATCCTGTCCAGCCACATCCTCAGCGAGGTGCAGGCGGTGTGCCAGCAGGTGCTCATCCTTTCTAAGGGACGTCTGGTGGCTGTGGGCAGCCCGGAGGAGCTGGGCGAGACTTTGAACCCCGGCAGCCGTCTGCGCGCTACCGCGCAGGGTGAGACCGACACCGTGCTGGCCGCAGTGCGCAGTGTGCCAGGCATCTGCCGGGTAGAGCTGGAAAGCGCCGCAGACGGTCAGGTCACTTTTACTGCCGAGAGCGAGGACGCCGCCGACCGCCGCGCTGCCGTGTCCCGGGCACTGACCGAGGCCGGGTGCACTGTGCTGGCGCTTGCCGCCGAAAACCGCAGCCTTGAGGAGGTATTCCTTGCGCTGACCGAAAAAACGCCGGAGCAGGAAGCCCCGGCAGAAGGGGAGGAGAACTGAGATGCTTGCCATCTTTAAACGAGAACTCCGCAGCTGCTTTCATGGCATGATCGGTGCGGTGCTTACCGCCTTTATGCTGGCGGCTGCGGCTATCTACTTTGTGGCGCTGAATCTGGGCTACGGCCTGCCGGATTTTGGATACTATACGCTGTACCGCACCATTTTTGTGCTGCTGCTCTATATCCCGGTGCTCACCATGCGCTCCTTTGCGGAGGAGCGCCACAGCCGCACCGACCAGCTGCTGCTCACAAGTCCGGTGTCAGTGGGCGGCATCGTGCTCGGCAAATACTTTGCTCTTTGCGTCATTTTTGCGTTGCCCTGCCTTGTGGATGCGGGCATGATCCTTGTGCTGAAGGTGCTGGGCGCTACCGGCACCAGCACGTTGGCCAATTTCTCTGCGCTGCTGTGCTACTACCTCATGGGCTGCGCCGCCATTGCCATCGGGGTGTTCCTTTCCAGCCTGACCGAAAACCAGATCATCGCCGCCGTGTCCGGCGTGGCGGCGCTGCTGCTGGCCTATATGATGCCCAGCCTGCGCACTATGTTCACCACCGGCAGTGCGGTGGCGCTGGCACTGTTCACCGCCATTGCCGCTGTGCTCAGTGTGGTGGCAGGGCTGCGCAGCAAAAGCTTTACGCTGGGCTGCCTTTCCTTTGCGGGGTGCTGCGTGGCGCTTACGGCACTGTTTCTGCTCAAGAGCAGCTGGCTGACCGAAGCTTTCCGCGCGGTGCTCAGTGCCCTGTGCCTGTTTACCCCCTTTGAAGAATTTGTCAACAGCAGCTTTTCCATCCCTACACTGGTCTACTACCTGACCGTGGCGGCGGTGTTCCTGTTTTTCACCGCGCAGGGGCTGGAAAAGCGCCGCTGGAACTGAGAGGAGACTACAATGATGAAATGGAACAAGAACGCATCCTCTCAGAAAGGCAGAGTATTCCGCAGCGGACTGCTGTCCACCGCCATGCTGGCGGCAGTGCTGGTGCTGGCGGTGCTGCTCAACCTGCTGGTGCGGGCGATCCCTGCAAAATATACGGAGTTTGACCTCTCCGAGACCAAAATGTACACCCTGAGCGACAGCACCAAAGCGCTGGTGGAGGGGCTGGAAAAGGATGTGCACATCTATTACCTCTGCGAGACTGGCAGCGAGGATGCCATCATCACAAAGCTGCTGGATCACTACGCCGCCGAGAGCGGGCACCTGAGCTGGGAACAGAAGGACCCCACTCTGTACCCCACCTTTGCCGCAAAGTACGGCGCGGAGAATGTTTCCAGCGGCAGTCTGATCGTCACCTGCGGGGAGAACAGTACTGTGCTGGATGCCGCCGACCTGTACGAGTACGACTACACCGACTACTACACCACCGGCTCTGCCAGCGTGACCTTTGGCGGCGAAAAGCAGATCACCTCTGCCATTTATAAGCTTACCGCAGCCGGACAAAGCCACGCTTACTATACCACCAACCACGGCGAGCAGACCCTGACCGACTCCCTGACCGATGCGCTGGACGCCCAGAATATCGACGCCCAGCCGCTGGATCTGCTCACAAGCACCATCCCGGAGGACTGCGACCTGCTCATCATCAACGCACCCACCACCGATTTTACCGCAGGGGACGGCCTTGTGGATGAGATCAGCCAGCTGAAAAATTATCTGGCGGCGGGCGGCAAGCTGCTGCTGACCAGCAGCGTCTACGCCCAGACCCCGCAGCTGGATGCCGTGCTGGCACAGTTCGGTCTTGCCCGCGCAGAGGGCATGGTGGTGGAGGGCGACAGCAGCAAGGCACTGTATAACTCTGCATGGTCGCTGCTGCCGGACTACGGCACGCCCGCCGAGAGCACCGCGCTGAACGGCGTGAATACCAGCACCCATGTCATGCTGTCGGTGGCGCAGGGTATCACGGTCACCGAGACCGAGGATGTCACCGCCGAGCCGCTGCTGAACAGCTCCGCCTCTGCCTATGCCAAGGCAAATATCGATGACCTTACCACCATGGAGCGGGAGGACGGAGACACAGACGGCCCCTTTGCGCTGGCTGTCTGGGCGCGGAACGAGGACACCGGCGCGGAGGTCCTCTGGATCGGCTGTCCCAATATGGATAACGAGCAGCTTTATCAGTCCATGCCCGGCAACCTGACCTTCCTGCAGGGCTGCGCCGCTTCGCTGGTAGGTCAGGATGTCCTTGTGGATACCAAGGCGCTGGAGGCCGAGCCCATCACGGTGGCAGGCTCCACCGCCGCAGCACTGGGGCTGATCTTTGTGTTCGTGCTCCCGGCGGCGGTACTCATTGCCGGGGCAGTGGTGGTGGTGCTGCGCCGCCGCAGATAAGGAGACCACCATGAAAACAAAACAGCGTGTCCTGCTGGCGTTGCTGGCAGCGGCAGTGCTGCTGGGCGCGGCGCTGTGGGCGGTGACCCGCAGCAACGCCAAGGCCGAACAGGCCGCCAGCGCCGCCGCCGAGGGCAGCATTCCACTTTCCACCTTTGCCGCCGAGGACATGGAGCAGATCGAGTACACTTATAACGGCGAGACCTACACCCTGCAATATTCCGGCGGCAGTTGGCAGCTGGCACAGGACCCCGCCTATCATCTGGACGAGAGCGCCTGCAACACCATGCGCACTGCCCTGATGGCACTGAATGCCAAACGCAGCCTGACACCGCAGGCAGGAGAGGACTACGGTCTGGACAGCCCGCAGCTCACCGTCACGGTAACGGCGGCAGGGCAGAGCACCACCCTGACCTTCGGGGCAGAGAACCCGGTCACCGGGGATCTCTATGTGCAAAAAGCCGGGGACGATGCCATCTACACCGTCAGTGGCAACAAGGCTGCCTGCTTTCAGCTGGATAAGGCCGGGCTCTTCGGCAGCTTCTGCCCCACCGGGCTCACGGCTTCGGCCATCACGCAGGTGGCCTATACGCTGGCAGACGGCAGCTCTGTCACCCTGAACGCCGTCAGCGAGCCGACCGACAGCGGCGACGCGGACAGCGCTTCTTCTACTGCCTACGAGACAGTGTGGCGGCTGGCTTCTGACCCCGCCGCCAGCCTTGCACAGGACAAGGTGCAAAGTATGCTGTCTGCCCTGTGCACCTATGCCACCGCCCAGACCACGGACGCGGACCTTTCCGCCTGTGGTTTTGATGCACCGGTATTCACCGCCGCAGTTACCAGCGAGGACGGCTCCACCGTACAGCTGGCCTACGCCTGCGGCACAGACGGGTGGTATCTGCAAGTTGGGGACGAACCTTCGGTATACACAGTGGATACAAGCACTGTGCAGGCGCTTCTGCTGACGGAAAACGACCTGAAAACGCAGGAATAATTGCTTTGATACGCTGCACCGAAACCAAGGTGCAGCGTATATTTTTTTGCAGCTTTTTATAAAGTTGCGGCAAACATCGGCAGAGTGATTGACAATCCGACTGTGATTGTTTATTATAAACCGTGACAGGGTAAGTCCGCCGCGCAAAATCATGCTGCTGCGCGGGGCAGACTGCCCCTTATACGCAAAAAAGATGGGGCAGGTTCCCTGTCTTTTTTCGTATCTGAGAACAAGGAGGATAACATATAAAATGGACAACTCGGTGGTCGTTTCACTGCGGGATATCGTAGTGGAATTTGATGGACAGCGCATTCTGGATGGGCTGAATCTGGATATCCATGATAAGGAGTTCGTGACGCTGCTCGGTTCCTCCGGCTGCGGCAAAACCACCACCCTGCGCCTGATCGCAGGCTTTCTGGAGCCGAACGCCGGCAAGGTGCTGCTGAAAGGGGAGGACATTACCGGTGTGCCGCCCTACAAGCGCCCGGTGAATACCGTGTTCCAGAAATACGCGCTGTTCCCGCACCTGAACGTGTTCGAGAACGTGGCCTTTGGTCTGCGGCTCAAAAAGCTGGACGAGGACACCATCCGCCGCAAGGTGCGCGATATGCTGGAGGTCGTGGGCTTAAAGGGCTTCGAGCGCCGCAGCATCAGCCAGATGTCCGGCGGTCAGCAGCAGCGCGTAGCCATTGCCCGCAGTCTGGTCAACGAGCCGGAGATCCTGCTGCTGGACGAGCCGCTGGGCGCACTGGACCTGAAGCTGCGCAAGGAGATGCAGCTGGAGCTCAAGCGGCTGCAGCGCGAGATGAACATCACCTTTATCTATGTCACCCACGATCAGGAAGAAGCACTTACCATGTCCGATACCGTTGTGGTCATGAACGGCGGCAAGGTGCAGCAGATCGGCACCCCGGAGGATATCTATAATGAGCCGAAAAACGCCTTTGTGGCAGACTTTATCGGCGATTCCAACATCGTGGACGGCGTGATGCACAAGGACTTTCTGGTGTCCTTCTCCGGCGTGGATTTCCCCTGCGTGGACCGCGGCTTTGCCCGGGAACAGAGCGTGCAGGTGGTGGTGCGCCCGGAGGATATCGAGGTGGTATCCCCGGTGGAAGGTCAGCTTGTGGGCGTGGTGAACGATGTCATCTTCAAGGGCGTGCACTTTGAGATGCACGTCGAGTGCGAAGGCCGCGAGTGGCTGATCCACTCCACCCGCGCCTGCACCCCCGGCGAGACCATTGGTATGCGCATCGGCCCCAACGAGATCCATATCATGGCGCGGAGCGAGGGGTGATGTGCCATGAAGATCTATGATAAAAAGCTGGCCTATCCGTACTTTGTATGGATGGTGCTGTTTACCGTTGTGCCCTTGTTCATTGTGGTGTACTACGCCATGACGGACGCCGAGGGCAACTTTACCCTGAATAACCTCACCTCCATCAGCGGCTACGGCTCGGTATTTGCCCGCAGCCTGCTGCTGGCGCTGATCGCCACGGTCATTTGTCTGATCATCGCCTTTCCGGTGGGGTATTTCCTGTCCCGGTTGCGGGTGAACAAGCAGCACATCATGCTTATGCTGGTCATGCTGCCCATGTGGATGAACTTTCTGCTGCGCACCTACGCATGGATGGGTCTGCTCAGCGTCAACGGCCCGGTGAACACCCTGCTGGGCTATATCGGCCTTGGCCCCTATACCATGCTCAACACCTCCGGCGCGGTGGTGCTGGGCATGGTGTATAACTATGTGCCCTACATGATCCTGCCGCTGTACACCAGTATGACCAAGATCGACCAGAGCCTTGTGGAGGCTGCGCAGGATCTTGGCGCCAACACCACCAAGACCCTTGTGCGGGTGCTTATCCCCATGAGCGTGCCGGGCATCAGCACCGGCATTACCATGGTGTTCGTGCCGGCAGTTTCTACCTTCGTCATCAGCCGTATGCTGGGCGGCGGCTCCAACCTGCTGATCGGTGACCTGATCGAGATGCAGTTCTTGGGCAACAGCTACAACCTGAACGTCGGCTCTGCCATGAGCTTGGTGCTGATGATCATCGTGCTGCTGTGCATGAGTTTTACGTCCAGCTTTGACGAGGATGAAATGGAGGGCGTATCCTGATGAAAACAAAACATCTGCGCCTGATGCAGCGGGTCTACATCATCCTGTTCTTCTGCTTCATGTATCTGCCCATTGCCTACATGATCGTGTTCAGCTTCAACCAGAGCAAGGGCTATTCGCTGTTTACCGGCTTCACCTTCAAGTGGTACCGCAGCCTGTTCACGAATGCGTCCATCCTCCATGCGTTGTGGGTGTCCGTTGAGGTGGCCATCCTGTCTGCCATCATCGCAACGGTGCTGGGCACGGCAGCCAGCCTTGGCATTGCCTCCATGAGCCGCAAAAGCCGCCTGGTGGTGACCAATATCACCTATATCCCGGTGGTCAACCCGGAAATCATCACCGGCATCTCCCTGATGCTGCTGTTCGTGGCCTACCAGCGCTTTGCCGCGCAGTCCGCATGGCTGCCGGACAACATCATGGGCTTGCCCACGCTGCTCATTGCGCATATCGCGTTCAACGTGCCCTACGTTATCTTTAACGTAAGCCCCAAGCTCAAGCAGCTGGACATCAAGCTGTACGAGGCAGCGCTGGATCTGGGCTGTGACCCCCGGCAGGCCTTCTTCAAGGTCATTCTGCCGGAGATCAGCCCCGCCATCCTGTCGGCCTTCCTCATCTGCCTGACCTATTCCATCGATGACTTCATGATCTCCTATTTCAACTGCGGCACGGTGGAGACTTTGCCCATTGCCATCTACTCCATGACCCGCAAAAAGGTCAGCCCGGAGATCTACGCGCTGTCCACCATCATGTTCGTGGTCATCCTCAGCGTCATTCTGGTGTCCAACGCCATGGAGAGCCGCAGCTACCGCAGGGATCAGAAAACGCTGCGAGAGGAGGGCGCATGATGAAACGCATTGCTGCATTGCTGCTGACGCTGGCTGTGGCGCTGTGCGCCGCACTGCCAGTGTTTGCCGCCGGTACCATCGAGGTGACCGAGGACGTCTCGGTGTCGGATGCTTACGACTGGACCCGTTTTAAGGGGCAGAACGTCACCCTGAACGTCTACAACTGGGGCGAGTACATCTCCAACGGCTCGGATGACAGCGTGGACGTGGTGGCCGCCTTTGAAAAGCTGACTGGCATCAAGGTGAACTACACCACCTTCGACTCCAACGAGTCCCTGTACGCCAAGCTCAAGTCCGGCGCAGCCAACTACGATGTGATCATCCCCTCCGACTACATGGTGGCAAAGATGATCAACGAAGGGATGCTTGCACCCCTTGACTACGACAATATCCCTAATTTCCAGAAGATCGATGCAGGCTACCGCAACCCGGACTACGACCCGCAGAACGCCTACACCGTGCCCTATATGCTGTGCACCACCGGCATCATCTACAATACCACCATGGTAGACAAAGCACCCACCTGCTGGGCAGACCTGTGGGATGAGCAGTATGCGGGCAACATCCTGATGTTCAACAACAGCCGCGATGCCTACGCTATCGCTGCGTTCAAGAGCGGCCACAGCATCAACCCCGCCACCCCGGAAGAGGTGGACGAGGTGGTGGAAGAGCTCAAGGCGCAGAAGCCGCTGGTGCAGGCCTACGTCATGGACGAGATCTTTGATAAGATGATCGGCGGCGAGGCTGCCATCGGCGTGTACTACTCCGGCGATGCCATTACCATGATCGATGATAACCCGGATCTTGCGTGGGTGTTCCCGGAAGAGGGCAGTGTGCTTTCGGTGGACTGCATGGCTGTGCCCGCTGCCAGCGAGCACAAGGAAGCCGCCGAGATGTTCATCAACTTTATGTGCGAGACCGACATCGGCAAGGCCAACAGCGAGTACATCGGCTACACCACCCCCATGCACGATGTATGGGAGGTGCTGGACGAGGATCTGAAAACCAGCGAGATCGCCTACCCGTCTGAGGAGGACGCCGCCCGCGAGAAGGTGTTCACCGCCCTGAGCGACGAGGTGAACAGCGAGCTGGACCTGAAGTGGAGCGAGATGAAGAGCTACGATGAAGGCGGCGGCAGCTACCTGTTTTTGCTGCTGCTGCTGGCTATGCTGGCACTTGCCTGCTTCAATATCTGGCGCAAGGTGCGCAGAAAGACCCGCAATCAGTATTGATCGTTCAACCAAGGCTGCCGTCCCGGACGTGGTGCGGCGGCCTTTTTCCGATAGGAGGGAAAGACTATGGAACAGTTTTATTATGAAGGCACCGCCGTGGTAGAAAATGCCGATGCAGACTGCCACAGCCTGCTTAAACCCAGCGCGCTGCTGCGCTATGTGGAGCAGGTGTCCGCCATGCACGCCCGGAAATTCGGCATGGACGACCAGTTTTTTGAAGATCACGGCGTAGCGTTTCTGGTGGGCAAACAGGCGCTGCGGTTCAGCCGCGTGCCCCGCCGGGGCGAGACTTTGACCCTTTGCTCTCGCTCAGAGGTGGCCCGCCGCGGTTCCATCAAGCGCGTCACCACCCTTACGGACGAAGCCGGGCAGGAGGTTGCCATGGTGGACAGCCGCTGGATCATGTCCAGCCTTGAGGATGGGCATATCCTGCGCCAGCCCGACTGGACGGTGGAGGGCTACTGGAACGAGACGGTGGAAGAGGAACTGCCCCTTTTGCTGCATAAGCGCCGGGACAGCCTGACCAGCGCCGGCCTGTTTACGGCGCGCTACTCCCAGTGCGACCTGCACTACCACATCAACAACGCCTTTTATCTGGATATCGTCTGCGATGCACTGCCGCTGGAGATCATGCGCGATCATGTTGTGAAGTTCGCCTCCATCAACTATCACCGCGAAGTCCCCATGGGACAGCAGGTGGAGGTGTTCTACACCCCCTCGGATGATGGCTGGTACTTTATTGCCAAGCACGCAGACAAAACGGCTTTCGAGTGCTATCTGGAGCTGGAGCCGGTCAAACAGTAAGTGCCCGGAGGAAAAATGCCTATGTCCAAGACCAAAGAACTTTTTTGCACCTTTTTCAAGATCGGTGCCTTTACTTTTGGCGGCGGCTATGCCATGGTGGCGCTGCTGGAACACGAATTTGTAGAGGAAAAGCGCTGGCTCACCCGGGAGGAGTTTCTGGATATGGTCGCCATTGCCGAGTCCACTCCCGGCCCTGTAGCGGTGAACAGCGCCACCTACATCGGCTATAAGCTGGCCGGTGTTGCCGGTGCGGCGGCTTCCACTCTGGCGGTGTGCCTGCCGTCCTTTGGGGTTATTTACCTTATTTCGCTGTTCTTCGACCGCTTTTTGCAGCTGACAGTGGTGGCGAATGCCTTTAAGGGCATTCAGGCCTGTGTCATCTACCTGATCCTGTCCGCCGGTGTCAAGATGCTCAAAAATCTGCAGCGCACCCCCTTCAACACGGCAGTGGTGGCGGTGGTGCTGGCGGCCATGGTGGGCTGCTCTGTGCTGGCGGTAAAGTTTTCCTCCATCTGCTGTATTTTGCTTTGCGGCACAGCCGGGGTGCTGGCCTACGCGGTGGGGCAGGGGAAGAAAGGCGGCACAAAATGATCTTGCTGCAATTATTCTGGAACTTTCTGGTCATCGGTGCGGTGTCTTTTGGCGGCGGCTACGGCATGATCTCGCTGGTGCGGGAAACGGTGCTGGGCCACGGCTGGCTGACCGAGAGCGAATTTCTCAGCTTTATCGCAGTGTCAGAGTCCACGCCCGGCCCGCTGGCGGTGAATATGGCTACCTTTATTGGGTCTTCGCAGGCGGGGCTGGCAGGCTCCTTTGCGGCAACGGTGGGGGTGGTGCTGCCCTCCTTTGTCATCATTCTGCTCATCGCGGCGGCGCTGCACAGCCTGATGAAGTACGCCGGAGTCAACGCCTTTCTGGCCGGGGTGCGCCCCTGCGTGGTGGCTATGATCTTAGCCACCGCCTGCACCATGGGGCTTTCCACGCTGATGGGCTTTACCACCGTTTCCGGCGGCTTTGCCCCGGATATGCGTGCGCTGGCAGTGTTTGCCCTTTTGGGCATTCTGCATTTTGCCTATAAAAAGAAAACGCAGAAAGCACCGTCCCCCATCGGGATGATCTTACTTTCTGCGGTGCTGGGTGCAGTGCTGTGGAGCATCTGACCTGGCAAGAAAGGATACTGCAATGAACATTACCGTGTATCTGGGAGCAAGCCTTGGCAACGACCCTGCACTGCCGCAGGCCGTGCAGCAGCTGGGTCGTTGGATCGGCGAAAGCGGCAACGCGCTGGTGTACGGCGGCAGCAAAAGCGGCCTGATGAGGCTTTTAGCCGACAGTGTGCTGGCCGCAGGCGGCAGGGTGACCGGCGTAGAGCCCAAGTGCTTTCTGGACGCAGAACTGCAGCACGAGGGACTGATCGAGTTGATCGTGACCGAGGATATCCCCGCCCGCAAGACCAAAATGATCGAGCTGGGGGATGTCTTTATCGCGTTTCCCGGCGGTACCGGCACGCTGGAAGAGATCACAGAGGTCATCAGCAAACTGTCGCTGGGGCAGCTGAACGCGCCCTGCATCCTCTACGACCTGAACGGCTACTACCAGCCTCTGCATCAGCTTTTGCAACAGATGATCGCCATGGGGCTTTCCACCCCGGCGCGGCAGCGGAACATTGCCTTTGCCGCCGACCTTGTCCAGATCCGCGCGATCCTTGAAAAATGATACTGGGAAACTTACTTCTCAAACGTAAGGAGACTGCTGTACATGGCTTTGTGCGGTGGTCTTTTTTCATAAAATGGGATACCGGGGCGTCCGCAGACGACCCGGTATCCCGAAAAAAGAAAAAATCATTCCGCTGATTATGCCCATAGCGCACGCGGAGGGCATTTAGAATCTTTCTGCACAACCAAAAAGGCCGCTGCACGAAATCAATGTGCAGCGGCCTTTTGCTATCCTGTTATGTACGCTGTGCGTGCTAAACTCAGGCGGCAGTGGTGGAAGCAGCCTCAGAAGAAGCAGCCTCGCTGGAAGCAGCCTCAGAGGAAGCAGCCTCGGAAGATGCAGCCTCAGAGGAAGCGGCCTCGCTGGAAGCAGCCTCGGAAACAGCGGTGGTGCTTGCAGAAGCAGCCTCAGAGGTAGAGGAAGCAGCGGCGGCAGTACCGCAAGCGGTCATGCCAGCAGCCAGAGCCAGAGCGACAACAGCGATGCAAATATTCTTGAGTTTCATATCAATAATCTCCTTGTTTTTCCTATGTGTGTTTAGCAGTGGGCGCTCCGTAGCACCTCGCTGCGATGCTATATTCTAGTCCGTTTTTGAAAAAAATCAAGAGGAATTTGGTCGAAAGTTATAATCCGTGTAAAGAATCTGCATAGTTGTCATAAACTTTCGCCAAAAGTCAAAGACTTTTTGGCAGAAATGAACCGCAAACAAAAACGTTCTTGCCATCTGCCATGCAACCCGCTCTTGCAGAATGTCGCCCGGCAGTTGACCTCTCACCCGGCAGAATGTGGTATGCTGTGGGTACAGAGCAAAGCCTGCGCCGCCGGGCGGGAAGCGTAAAATGATGAGAAAATGAAAAATGTTCAAAAAATCCCTTTTATTGGACTGCAAATGTGGATAATAGAAGCATAGCGAGGGATGGACATCCCCCGGAAGGCTTGAACGACAAGAACATTTGTGGAGGATCATACGATGAAAGACTTTGATTTTGGCTACTTTGGCACTGGCGACGAGGGCTATGCCCAGTACATGACCGCATTCGAGCGCAATTTCAGCACCGACAGCACCGACAGCTTTGCGTCGGATGACGCAGACTGCGATACAGACAGCTGCGACAGCAGCGAGGACGATTTCTGAGTCCGCACCCTTTTGCCCGTTTGCGCATACAACGGGCAAAGGGGGAATGCGGTTTGAACCGGATCGTTTTCACACTTGGAATCTGGCTGTTCCCGGCGGCGTGTACCGCGCTGGGCGCAGCAGGGGTGTTTTTGCTGCGCAGGCAGGCAAGACCGGCTACCCGGCGTATTTTGTGCGGAATGGCGGCGGGCATCATGCTGGCGGCCAGCGTGTGGAGCCTGCTGCTGCCGGCCATAGCCCGGTCGCAGGGCAGGGCGGCATGGGTGCCCCCGGCGCTGGGGCTTATTTTAGGCGCTGTGGGTCTTTTACGGCTGGAGGATGCCGCCGGACAACTGCTGGCGGGCGGCCCCGGGCATTGCGGGCGCATGGTGCTGGCGGTCACCCTGCATAACCTGCCGGAGGGCATGGTGGTAGGCCTGGCTGCGGCGCTGGCGCTGCACGGGGACGCGGATGCCGTAAGCGGGGCGCTGGCGCTGAGCCTCGGCATCGGCTTGCAGAACATCCCGGAGGGTGCGGCGGTCAGTCTGCCGCTTACCCAAAGCGGGCGCACCCGGGGGCAATCCTTTGCCGCCGGGGCGGCCTCCGGGCTGGTGGAGCCCTTGGGTGCGGTGCTGGCCTTTGTGCTGGCCGAGTGGGTAGGCGCAGCGCTGCCGTGGCTCATGAGCGCAGCAGCGGGCTGTATGGTGTGTGTGACCGCACAGGAGATGATCCCTGAAGCGGTGGAACCGGATGAAGTGGCCGGTGTCATCAGCATCGTGCTGGGCTTTGCCCTGATGATGGCACTGGATGTGGCCCTGTGAAAAAAGGACTGCTGCATCGTTTGACGCAGCAGTCCTTTTTGCTGAGAAGATTTTAAATGCCCTCCGCTTTGCTCTGGGCAAGGTCAGAGGAAAAAATATTTTTTATTTGCAGTTTCGAAACGCCCGCAGGCGTTTCGAAACTGCTTTTTCACGGGAAGGTTTATAGCTTTTCCTGTGAAAATGGACTACCGGAGCGTCGGCAGACGCTCCGGTAGTCCGAAATTATAACGATCTATTCCGCTGAAAATGGCCAAAGCGCACGCGACGGCCATTTTAAATCTGGAAAAGCTGTTGTGCAGAAATGTGTGCAGCAGCCTTTATGCCGCCTGTGTCAGCTGCTGTTTCTGGCGCAGATGCCGCCGCACCACCAGCAGGCAGGTCAGATGCACCAGCGCGGTCAGCGCCCAGCTGATGGGGTAGCTGATGTACAGCATAAAGGGGGTGCGGTTCAGCTGGAAAATGGTAGCGATCCACACCAGCCGCAGGGCGCACACGCCCACAAGGCTTACCACCATGGGCAGTACGCTGTAACCCAGTCCGCGCAGGCTGCTGGCCAGCACGTCCATAATGCCGCACAGCAGGTAGAAGCCGCAGATCAGGCGCAGCCGCTCAGAGCCGGTGGCGATGACCGCAGCGTCCGAGGAGTAGAAGCGCAGCAGCTGGTGTCCCGCCAGCGCTGCGCCGCCGCCCAGTACAAGGCCGGTGACCACGGCGCACAGCAGACAGTTGCGGATCACCCGGTCAAGGTTGTGGTACTTGCGTGCGCCGATGTTCTGACTGGTAAAGGTGACAGCGGCCTGTGCAAAGGCGTTCATGGCGGTGTACACAAAGCCCTCCAGATTGGAGGAGGCAGAGTTGCCCGCCACCACCATGGAGCCAAAGGAGTTGATGGAGGACTGGATGACCACGTTGGAAAGGCTGAACACCGTGCTTTGCAGACCGGCAGGCAGACCGATAAGCAAAATCTGCTTCAGCGTCCCGGCGTGGAAGGTGAGCCGCCGCAGATCCAGCCGCAGTGCGCCCTCCTCCCGGACGAGCATTCCGGTCACCAGCAGCGCGGACACTGTCTGGCTGATGATGGTAGCCAGTGCCACGCCCGCCACACTCATGGAAAAGCCGATGACAAAGACCAGATTCAGCACCACGTTGATGACACCGGCAGCGGCCAGACAGTACAGCGGGCGCTTGGTGTCGCCCACGGCCCGCAGCAGCGCACTGCTGAAGTTGTACAGCATGGTCATGGGCATTCCGATAAAGTAGATCTTCAGGTACAGGGTGGAAAGGCCGATCACGTCCTCCGGGCAGCTCATCAGTTCCAGCAGGCCGCGCGCGGCGCAAAAGCCCACCACCGCCAGCAGCACGCCGCTGACCAAGCCCAGCGCCACGGCGGTGTGCACCGTATCCTGCACGCCCTTTTCGTCCCGGGCACCAAAGCACCGGGCAGCCACCACGTTGGCACCCAGCGAAAGCCCGACGAACAGGTTGACCAGCAGGTTGATCAGCGCGCCGTTGGAGCCCACGGCGGCCAGTGCTGTGCTGCCTGCAAAGCGCCCCACCACCACAACGTCGGCGGCATTGAACAGCAATTGCAGAATGCTGGATGCCGCCAGCGGCACGGAAAACAAGATGATCTTTTGCAGCATGGGTCCGCTGGTCAGGTCTGCGGAACGGCTGGTCATAGCCATGAATTATCTACCTCCTATAATAAGCCTTGTGTGAACATAGCAATTGCCTATTATAGCGCGATATTAGGTAAAAAACAAGAGGCAACGCGCCCTATTCTCTCCAAAAGCGGCAAATATCGCCTGCCGGGCGCAGCCTGCAATTGAAAAATGCTGCCCATACTGCTATAATAAGGCGGTACACCCGTAGAAAACGGAGGAAGTTCTATTCATGTATCGAAATCGGATCAAACGACTGTTGGACATTTTCCTGTCAGCCTGCGGCATTCTGTGCCTTTCGTGGCTGCTGCTGCTTCTGGCTGTTGCCATCAAGCTGGACTCGCCCGGGCCGGTGTTTTTCCGGCAGAAGCGGGTGGGCATCGGCAAGCGGCATTTCCAGATCCTCAAGTTCCGCACCATGCGCATCGACACCCCCCACGATATGCCCACCCATCTGCTGCACGACCCGGAGCAGTATATCACCCGCATGGGGCGCTTTCTGCGCAAGACCAGTCTGGACGAGCTGCCCCAGCTGTGGAATATCCTTGTGGGGGATATGGCGGTCATCGGCCCGCGCCCGGCGCTGTGGAACCAGTACGACCTGCTGGCCGAGCGGGACAAGTACGGCGCAAACGATGTGCGCCCGGGGCTGACCGGCTGGGCACAGATCCATGGACGGGACGAGCTGGAAATTGCCGAAAAGGCAAAGCTGGACGGCTGGTATGTGGAGCATATCAGCTTTGGGCTGGATGTGAAGTGCTTCTTTGGCACCATTACCGCTGTGCTCAAGCATGACGGCGTGGTAGAGGGTGGCACCGGCACCCTGCACGACGAAAAATAATCTGTTACATGGAGACACCGGAGCCTTGGCTGACCTTCCGGTGTCTCCATTTTTACAGAAAGCACAGCACAGAGCGGCTGAAATTGGCATATCTCTTGATTTATCCCCTGAAAAGCGTATAATAAAACAGTACACAAGACGTTAAAGGAGGATTCCTGTATTATGGAACGCACCTATATCAATGAGGCTCAAAAGGCCATCGGCGGCACGGTGAAGGTGCAGGGCTTTATCGAGAACCTGCGCAACAGCAAGTATATGGCATTTATCGTGCTGAAGGATATTACCGGCAAGCTGCAGATCACGGTGGAAAAGGCCGACCACCCCGAGCTGGTGGACACCATCGACCAGCTCACCCCGGACTCTGTCATCACCGTCACCGGCAAGGTGATGGAGAATGACTACGTCAAGATGGGCGGCGTGGAGATGATCCCCGAGAGCATCGAGGTGGAGAGCACCGCCGATGCACTGCCCATCGTCCGCAAGGAGATCGCAGCCACCAAGAAAAAGAAGGCTGTGGAGCGCTCCAGCATCGACCAGCGCATCGACTACCGCTGGATCGACCTGCGCACCGACGAGAACCAGCTGATGTTCAAGGCACAGAGCTGCTTCGTCAACGCCATGCGCAAGTTCCTGCTGGACCGCAACTTCATCGAGATCCACACCCCCAAGCTGATCGCTGCTGCCAGCGAGAGCGGCTCTGAGGTGTTCAAGGTGGACTACTTCGACCGCAACGCCTATCTGGCACAGAGCCCCCAGTTCTATAAGCAGATGGCTATGGCTGCTGGTTTTGAGCGCATCTTCGAGACCGGTCCCGTGTTCCGTGCCGAGAAGAGCTACACCAACAAGCACGCTACCGAGTTCTCCGGCTTCGATCTGGAGTTCAGCTACATCACCTCCTTCAAGGACGTGATGAAGATGGAAGAAGAGCTGCTGACCGCCGGTCTGCAGGCCGTTAAAGATAACTACGGCGAGCAGATCAAGGAGCTGTTCGGGCAGGAAGTCATCGTGCCCACCACCCCGTTCCCGGTGGTCAAGCTGGCAGACCTGTACAAGGCTCTGGAAGAAGAGTTCGGCTACACCGTGGACGAGAGCGAGAAGGGCGACCTGACCACCGAAGCCGAGCGCCTGAGCTACGACTGGGTCAAGAAGCACTACGACCACGAGTTCCTGTTCATCACCGATTACTCTGCCGAGAAGCGCGCTTTCTACCATATGCGTGACGAGAACGGCGTGCCGCAGGGCTACGACCTGATCTGGCGCGGCGTGGAGATTACCACCGGTGCCCAGCGTGAGCACCGCTACGAGGTGCTGAAGAAGCAGGCTGAGGAAAAGGGTCTGGCTGAGGATGTCAAGTTCTATCTGGAGTTCTTCCAGTACGGCTGCCCGCCCCACGGCGGCTTCGGTCTGGGCATCGACCGCCTGACCATGCTGCTGTGCGGCCTGAGCATCAAGGATGCCGAGTTCCTGTTCCGCGGCCCCAACCGTCTGACTCCGTGATTTCATAAAATCTTCCCGAGAACTGCTGTGTGTTTTGCACGGCAGTTCTTTTTTGTGTCCCGTGAAAAGGTACTTCAGGAAAATCCGCAGATTTTCCTCAATTGCAATTATAAAATAATTTTTCCGCTGACTATGCCCAGAGCAAAGCGGAGGGCATTTAAGATCATCCCGGTATAATAAGCGCTCCCTTTTCATACGATACAACGAGCACACCCACCCCTATGGGCGCGGTGCGCAGCGCAACAGGAAGGGGAGAAGGACCTTGGAGAAACAGGAACAGAACAGCATCTGTCGCGAGATCGGCGCACGCACCGGCGGGGATATCTACATCGGTGTGGTGGGGCCGGTGCGCAGCGGCAAATCCACTTTTATCAAGCGGTTCATGGAGCAGCTGGTGCTGCCCGCCATGAGCGGCTCTGCCGCCGCCCGGGAGCGTGCCCGGGATGAGCTGCCGCAGTCGGCAGCGGGGCGCACAATCATGACCACCGAGCCCAAGTTTATCCCGGAGACCGCCGTGCCCTTGCAGCTGGAGGGCGGCGGGGCGTGCCGGGTGCGGCTGATCGACTGCGTGGGCTACATGGTGGAGGGTGCCATGGGGCACGAGGAGGACGCAAAGCCCCGCATGGTCAAAAGTCCGTGGTTCGAGCAGGAGGTGCCCTTTGATCTTGCCGCAGAGACCGGCACCCGCAAGGTAATCTGTGAGCACTCCACCATCGGGGTAGTGGTCACCACCGACGGTTCGGTCAGCGATATCCCTCGGGCGGGCTACGCAGAAGCGGAAAGGCGGGTCATCACCGAGCTGGAAGCACTGGGCAAGCCCTATATCATCCTGCTCAACAGCACCCACCCGGACGCGCCGGAGACCCAGCAGCTGGCCGAGGGCATGGCGCGGGACTACCGCCGCACCGTGCTGCCGGTAAGCTGTGTGGATTTGGACGCCGCCATGCTGGGGGAGATCCTGCGGCGGGTACTGTACGAGTTCCCGGTGCAGGAGCTGGATTTTGCTCTGCCCCGCTGGGTGACCATGCTGGAGCCCGGGCACTGGCTGCAAGCGCAGGTGTACGCAGCTGCCATGCAGCTGGCCGAGCGGGTGTCCCGCATGAAGGATCTGCCCGCCGGAACAGACGCACCTGCGCTGGAATGCGAAGCCGTGCAGCGCTCGGCGGTGGCGGGGGCAGACCTTGCCGCCGGCAGTGTGCGGGTGAGCGTGGAGCTGAAGCCGGAAATTTTCTATCAGGTGCTCAGTGAGCAGACCGGGCTGGACATCGGGGACGAGGCGGGGCTGATGCCCTGCATCATGGAACTTGCCCGGGCAAAACGTGCCTACGAGAAGGTGCGCAGCGCCTTGGAACAGGTGGAAGCCACCGGCTACGGCATCGTGATGCCTTCCATCGACGAACTGCATCTGGAACCCCCGGAGATCGTGCATCAGGACGGGCGCTGCGGCGTCCGGCTGCAAGCCTGTGCGCCCTCCATCCAGATGATGAAGGCCACCATCCACACAGAACTCAGCCCCATCGTGGGCACCGAAAAGCAGAGCGAGGACTTGGTGCAGAGCCTGCTGGCCGACTTTGCGGATGACCCGGTGCAGCTGTGGGAGTCCAATATCTTTGGCAAAAGTCTGCATGAGCTGGTGAACGACGGCTTGCAAAATAAGCTGCTCCATATCCCGCAGGAAGCCCGCACCCGCCTGCAGGAAACACTGGAGCGGGTCATCAATGAAGGCTGCACCGGGCTGATCTGTATCCTGATCTAGGGCGTATCTGAAAAAATCCCCGCCCGCCGTAAGGTTTGCTTACAGCGGGCGGGGATCGTTCTGCTTTATTTTTCTTCTTCGGTCAGCTTGTTGATGAGCAGCTGATAGATTTCGTTGCCCTTCAGGATGAACTGCTTTTTCACCAGCTCGGCGCTCAGCCGGTCGGGCGCGCCCAGTTCCAGACAGAACAGTTCGCTGTCCAGTCCTTTTACGGTGCAACGCACGGTGCAGTGACCGTCGGCCTTTTCGGTGATGCGGGCACCGTACTTGGCCTCCTTGCGGGCCCATGTCTGGCAGCGCAGCACGGCAGCCACCGCCCGCTCCCGCACGGTGCGGGGCAGGTCGTAGGCCAGCTCCTGCGCCACTTTGCGGCCTTTGTCGGTAATGGTGTAGCTGTCGCCGGTCAGGGTGACCAGTTCCTGTTTTGTGATATCATCCAGACAGGAGCCGATCTCAAAATAGTTGACAAGGGCTTCCTCCATCAGGGCGTTTTCGATCTCCTGCCGGGTAATGGGGCCGGCGTTTTTCACCAGATAGCACAGCAGCAGCCGGATCTCGGTGCTGCTGGTCAGGCCGCCGGGACGGACACCGGCGGTAAAAGCATCATTGGCGCTCATCGTTCCTTACATCCCCCTTGCGCTTTCACGTGGTATCAAAAGGTCTGCGCCGCTGCCAAAAGGGCGGGCAGCGGGCAGACAAAAACTCTTTCTATTAGTATAAAGGCTTTCAGCCCGGATTGCAAGCCGCAACGGCAAAATCTGTCTCAATGCGCTTGGGACATTCCGGCGTGGAGTACACCCACCGGTCCAGATGTCCCTCGGTGACAAAGTACCGCAGCTCAAACCGGTGGGGCTGGCTCAGGGCGTGGTTCACGATGACCAGCTTGATCTTCATCTTCTCAGGCAGAATGTTTTTGATGTAGACGCTTACCGCCTGTCCGGGCGCAAGGCCGGTGCAGCTTTCCGCAAGGCCGGCAAGGTTCGGCGCAATTTCCACAAAGGTGCCGTATTCCTCCACGCTGCGCACGATGCCCACCACCGTTTCGCCCACGGTGAACCGGGCGGCGTTCTCTGCCCATGTGCCCAGCAACTCCCGGATGGTCAGCACAAAGCGCCCCTGTGCGTCCCGGTTCTTGATAGCGCACAAAATTTGCTGCCCCACGCTTACCCGGTCGGCAGGGGAGGAGATGCGGCTTACCGACATACAGTCGATGGGCAGCAGGGCGCTGATGCCGCAGCCTACGTCACAAAACGCGCCAAACGGCTCGATGTGGGTCACTGTGCAGGGCAGGATATCCCCGGGTGAGAGGGTGTCCAGATACTCTGCCTTGCACAGCCGCTGCGCCTCGGCGCGGGATAGCCGGTAGCAGGGCGCACCGTTCTCGTCCGTTTCCAGCCCCTCGATGACAAAGCAGGTGGGGCGTCCCACCCGGGTCAGCACCGCAATGTCCCGCACGGTGCCCGCCTCGGCACCGTCTGCACACTGGGCAAAGGGCATCACCGCCTTTACCCCGCCCAGCTCAAACCGCAGCTGCCGCCGGGTGTCAAAGGCAAGGGCGGTGGCCTGCAAAATCTCGCCGCTGTCCATGGCAGCCTGCAGCTCGGCAGGGGACAGGCGGGCGGCAGAACGGTAACTGTTTTCCGTACGATAAGCTTGCATCATGTTTCATTCCTCTTTCTATATGGTTTTCGGGTCTCTGTGCGATGCTACAACGATATGCAGCAGTGTGCGCAGATATTTGCATTTTGTGCGGCTTTGCATTATACTATATCTGTATGCGCCGCACCCGCTCAGCGGGCGGCGGCACACACTGGCTCTGCCGGGCGATTGCGCGGCAGAAAAGAAGGGAGAGGTCGGATAAATATGGACATCGCTGTGGGAGATACCATCCTCACCCGCAAAAAGCACCCCTGCGGGGCATCCAGCTTCGAGGTGCTGCGGGTGGGCATGGATTTTAAGATCCGCTGCACCGGCTGCGGACGCGAGGTCATGCTGCCCCGCGCCAAAATTGAAAAGAACATCAAAAAGGTGGTAAAGCCCGGCAGCGCGCAGTAGCGCGGCCAACGCACCCGAACCGGAACGAATTTGTAAGGAGAACTGCAAGGATGCAAGATATTTCTTCCCGGATGGATGCGGTCTGCCGCCGCTTTGAGGAGCTTTCCATGCGGCTGAACCAGCCCGATACCGCCGCCGACCCGGCACTGTTCCGCAAGCTGATGCGGGAGTACCACGACACCGAGCCGGTGGTGGACGCTTACCGGGACTGGCAGACCGCGCTGGATCATCTGGCGCAGGCCAAAGCCCTGCTGGAGGAGCCCGGTTCACTGGACCCGGACTTCAAGCAGATGATACAGCAGGAAATCAGCGAAAAAAGTCAAGATGTGGCAAAGCTGGAAAATAATCTCAAAATTTTGCTGCTGCCCAAGGACGTGAACGATGGCAAAAACGTCATCATGGAGATCCGCGGCGGTGCCGGCGGCGAGGAAGCCGCCCTGTTTGCCCACAGTCTGCTGCGGATGTACACCATGTACGCCCAGAACCGCGGCTGGACGCTGGAAGTGCTCAACCTGAACGAGACGGAGCTTGGCGGCGTAAAGGAAGCCATCGTCTCGGTGGATGGCGCAGGTGCGTATAACCGTCTCAAGTACGAGAGCGGGGTGCACCGGGTACAGCGGGTGCCGGAGACTGAAACGCAGGGCCGCATCCACACCTCTACCGCCACCGTGGCGGTAATGCCGCAGGCAGAGGAAGTGGATTTTGCGCTGGACATGAAGGACCTGCGCATTGATACCTTCCGCTCCTCCGGTGCGGGCGGTCAGCACATCAACAAGACCTCCAGCGCCATCCGTGTGACCCATATCCCCACGGGTACAGTGGTGGAGTGCCAGAACGAGCGCAGCCAGTTCCAGAACAAGGATAAGGCTTTGGAAATCCTGCGCAGCCGCTTGCTTGCGCAAAAGCAGAAAGAGCAGCAGGATGCCATCAACGCCCAGCGTCAGGGGCAGGTGGGCACCGGCGACCGCAGCGAGAAGATCCGCACCTATAACTTCCCGCAGGACCGCTGCACCGACCACCGTATCGGTTTGACCGTCCACAATCTGGAAAAGATCATGGACGGTAATCTGGATGAGGTGATCGACGCCCTTGCCACCCGGGAACAGACCGAAAAGCTGCAAAAGCTGGGTGGATAAGCGCCGGTTCAGCAGATGCAGAATGACCGTAAAACGATAGAAAAGTCTGACAAGCAACTATACTTTACAGATAGAAAGAACGATGATTCGTATGGAAATCAAAACCAGAGTTTTGCCTGCTGATGAAGCAGGAGTCGCCGAAGCCGCGCAGCTGCTGCGGCAGGGACAGCTTGTAGCCCTGCCCACCGAGACGGTCTACGGCATTGCCGCCGATGCCCGCAACGGTGCGGCGGTGCGCAATATCTTTGTAGCCAAGGGACGCCCGCAGGATAACCCCCTTATCGTCCACGTCACCGGGCCGGAGATGCTGCCGGGTCTTGTCAGCGAGGTGCCGGAGCGTGCCCAGCTGCTGATGGCCGCCTTCTGCCCCGGGCCGCTGACCATCATCATGCCGCGCGGGCCGGAGGTGGCAGATGAGTGCTGCGCCGGGCTGGATACCGTAGGCATCCGTATGCCCAGCCACCCGGTGGCGCGGGCGGTCATCCAGCAGAGCGGCTGTGCCTTTGCCGCCCCCAGCGCCAA
Source organism: uncultured Faecalibacterium sp. (assembly GCA_934525325.1). Lineage (GTDB taxonomy): Bacteria > Bacillota > Clostridia > Oscillospirales > Ruminococcaceae > Faecalibacterium. The sequence continues at coordinate 3,520 of CAKSZE010000006.1, read as the reverse complement.
CCTTTCCGGCAAGCCCAGCCCCACCAACGCGCAGGATGTGTTCACCGATATGGACGGCCGTCTGCCGCTGATCTTGGATGGCGGCGAGTGCGATGTGGGCGTGGAGAGCACCGTGGTGTCGGTGGTGGGGGAGAAACCCACCCTGTTCCGCCCCGGTCACATTACGCTGGAGGACTTGGAACGCGCCCTTGGCGAGGAGGTGGAGGTATCCAAGGCCATTCTGGAAAAGCTGCCGGAGGGCGCCGTGGTGCGCAGCCCGGGCATGAAGTACAAGCACTACGCCCCCAAGGCCGATGTGACCTTGCTCAACGGCACCTTTGAGCAGTTCAAGGCCTATGTGGACGCCCATAAAAACGAGAACCCCAGCTGCCTGTGCTTTACCGGCGAAAGCGCAAAGCTGGATGTGCCCTGCGTGGAGTACGGCCGCGAGGGGGACGGTGCCGATCAGGCAAAGCACATCTTCCGCTCCCTGCGGGCGCTGGATGAGCAGGGCGACGGCGTGGTCTACGCCCGCTGCCCGCAGAAGGATGGCCTGTCCATGGCAGTGTACAACCGCCTGATCCGCGCCGCCGCCTTCCGGGTGATCGACCTATGATCACCTTGGGCATCACAGGGCGTAGCGGCTGCGGCAAGTCCACGGTCACGGCGGTATTTGCCGCCCATGGCGTGCCGCTGGCGGACGCCGACCAGCTCAGCCGGGAAATTTTGCTGCCCGGCTCGCCGCTGCTGCCGCAGCTTGCGGCGCGGTTCGGCGGGGATATTTTAAAGCCGGACGGCACGCTGGATCGCCGTCTGCTGGCTGACCGCGCCTTTGCCACCCCGGAGGGCAAGGCCGCGCTGGACAGCCTGACCCACCCTGCCATCGTGGCACGCATCCGCGCTGCAAAGCAGGCGGCGCAGGCCGCCGGAGCGCCTCTTTTTGTGCTGGACGGTGCAGTCATCGTGGGCACAGCGGCGCAGGCCGAGTGCGACCGCCTGTGCGTGGTCACCGCGCCCTTTGAGACCAGCGTGGCGCGTATCGTGGCGCGGGATGGCATCTCGCCGGAGATGGCCGCCCGCCGTCTGAACGCCCAGACCCCGGAACAGACCCTGACCGCACAGGCGGACTACACCCTGCACAACGACGCCGGGCTGGAGACGCTGCAAGCCGCAGCCGCCCGCCTGTGTGAGCAGCTGCAGGCAGAAGGGGGCGTGACGGCAGCGCTTTGAACGAACAAAATTATGAAAAAGTCTATGACCCCATAGCCGTCCGGGAGCGCCGCGCCGCGCGGGAAAAGCAGCGCCGCCGCAAACAGCAGCGCCGCCGACGGCTGCTGCTGCGGCTGGCTGCGTTGTGCTTGGCAGTGGTGCTTACAGTGTGCGCCGTGCCGCCCCTGTGCAACCGGGCAGAACGGCTTTTGTACCCCCGCAAGTACGAGCAGCTGGTGGAAAAATGGGCAGCAGCCTACGAGCTGGATCCGCTGCTGGTCTACGCCTTTATCCGCACCGAAAGCGGCTTTGACCCGCAGGCCACCTCCAGCGTGGATGCCCGCGGCCTGATGCAGATGACCGAGGAAACTTTTCTCTGGATGCGCAGCAAGATCGCCCCGGAGGAGCCGCTGACCTTTGCCGACCTCTACAGCCCCGATACCGCCATCCGGTTCGGGTGCTGCTACCTGCACCTTTGCATGGTGCGTTACAAAGGCGATGTATCTACGGCGGCAGCGGCCTACCACAGCGGCTGGGGCACGGTGGATCAGCTGCTGCAGATGGAGGAGCACTCGGCAGACGGGGAGACCCTGCAAGGCTTCCCTTATAACCAGATGCACCACTACGTCAACAAGATCACCGCCTGCTACCAGACCTATCAGCGTCTGTACGCAGGTCAATGATAAAAAGTTAAGGAGCAAAAAATCATGAGTGAGAAACTTACTGCAAAAGAGTATGCCGAAAAGCTGCTCTACACCCCCGAATACGCTGCCGACAAGCAGGCAGATGTAAAGGGAAAGGCTGCTGCCTTTGCCGAGGGCTACAAGAAATTTATGGACAGCGCCAAGACCGAGCGCGAGACTGCCGTTGTCAGCGAGCAGATGCTGCTGGCTGCCGGCTACAAGGCTTTTGAGTCCAAAAAGGCCTACGCCCCCGGCGAGAAGGTCTACTTCATTCAGGAGAACAAGGCTGTTGTGGCGGCTACCATCGGCCAGAAGCCCTATGAGGAGGGCTTCCGTCTGGTCATCGCCCACACCGACTGCCCCCGTCTGGACCTGCGTCCCAACCCCCTGTACGAGTCTGACCACATGAGCTACTTCCGCACCCACTACTACGGCGGCGTGCGCAAGTACCAGTGGGCAACCATCCCGCTGGCCATCCACGGCGTGTTTACCCGTGCCGACGGCTCCAGCGTCAACTTTGCCATCGGTGAGGACGAGAACGATCCCGTGTTCTGCATCACCGACCTGCTGCCCCATCTGGGTGCCGAGCAGAACGAGCGCAAGCTCAGCGAGGGCATCAAGGGCGAGGAGCTGAACGTGCTCATCGGCTCTGACACCGTGGAGGAAGAGGATGTCAAGGAAGCTGTCAAGCTGAACACCCTCATCCTGCTGAACCAGAAGTACGGCATCACCGAGCGCGACTTCACCCGCGCCGAGATCGAGGTGGTGCCCGCTGCCAAGGCACGCGACGTGGGCTTTGACCGCTCCATGATCGGCGCCTACGGCCACGATGACCGCGTGGATGCTTACCCCGCACTGCTGGCCGAGATCGAGACCAAGGACCCGGTGCACACCACCATCTGCGTGCTGACCGATAAGGAAGAGATCGGCTCCGACGGCGTGACCGGTATGCAGAGTATGTATGTATTCCACTTTATGCAGCTGCTCTGCCGTGCTGCCGGTCAGGACGATATTCTGGCCTTCCGCAACAGCGTGTGCCTGTCTGCGGACGTGACTGCCGCCTACGACCCCTCCTGGGCAAGCGCCTTTGAAAAGCAGAACGGCACCTACGCAGGCCGTGGTATTGCCATCTTCAAGTACACCGGCAGCCGCGGCAAGAGCTCTGCCAGCGATGCAAATGCCGAGCTGGTGGGCGACATCACCCGTATGCTGGATGCCAACAACGTGGCATGGCAGATCGGCGAGATGGGCCGTCTGGATCTGGGCGGCGGCGGCACCATTGCCAAGTATGTGGCAAACCGCGGCATCAAGGTGCTGGACCTCGGCGTGCCGGTGCTGTCCATGCACTCTCCCTTCGAGGTCATCCATAAGACCGACCTGTACATGGCTTACCGCACCTTCAGCCTGTTCTGCCAGTCTGCGGACTAAAAAAATGCGTGCGCCGCAGCCTGCGGCATACACGCAATAAAATCACCTTTTTACAGAGCCGTCTGCACATTTTTGTGCGGCGGCTCTGTTTTTTGCGCAAAACCCTTGACCTTCAACCGGCTTTAAGGTGTAATGTAAGGCGCATTACCCCAGCGGCAGCGCCTCGGCTACGGTCAAAAAGGCATAGCCGTTATCCGTATACCATCGGATGATATCCGGCA
>CAKSZE010000005.1 GCA_934525325.1 uncultured Faecalibacterium sp. | reverse complement strand
TTACCCCACTGAGATCTCGGATCTGATCAGCGGCATCATCATCTACCTGTGCGCATTCTCCATGCTGTTCCGCGGCAAGATCCAGAGCCTGCTGTTCAGGAACGCTGAAAAGACCAACGTGAACGCAGAGCCTGCGCCTGCCGCAGAAAAGACCAAAAAGGAGGGCAAGTAATATGCTGCTTCTGATCAAATATACCCTGCTGTACGGCATCGTGCTGATGCTGGTGGCACTGGGCGGTATGTTCAGCGAACATTCCGGCATCATCAACATTGCGCTGGAGGGCATTATGGTCATCGGCGGTGTGGCCGGTGTGCTTACCCTGACCATGCTGCCTGCAAGTCTGTCGCCCTTCCTTGTGGTGCTCATCTCCATTCTGGTGGCGGCGCTGGCGGGCGTGATCTACAGTCTGCTGCTGGCTTTTGCCTCCATCAACCTGAAGGCAGACCAGACCATCGGCGGCACGGCGCTGAACCTGCTGGCCACCGCTATTGCCGTGGTCATCTCCAAGTACTTCAGCGAGAGCGGCAGCGCCAAACTGAACTACTCCAACAAGCCCTTCCTGTTCAGCATCGGCGGGCTGGAGCTCAGCGTGTTCGTGCCGCTGGGGCTGATCTTGCTGGTGGTCAGCTACATCGTGCTGTACAAGACCCGCTTCGGCCTGCGTCTGCGTGCCTGCGGCGAGCATCCGCAGGCTGCGGACTCGGTGGGTATCAACGTCTACAAGATGCGCTACGCAGGTGTCATCCTTTCCGGTGCGCTGGGCGCTATCGGCGGTCTGGCCTATATCGTGCCCCCGGTGCAGACCTGGAACTTTGAAGTCGGCGTGGCCGGTGCAGGCTTTCTGGCACTGGCAGTTATGATCTTTGGTCAGTGGAAGCCCTTCCACATCTTTGGCGCAGCAATGTTTTTTGCCGTGTTCAAGAGCCTTGCCAACATCGCAGACTCCACCTTCTTAGCGCAGTTGCACTGGTCCAGCAACATCTATAATATGATGCCCTTTGTGGCCTCCATGGTCATTCTGGCCTTTACTTCCAAGAACAGCATGGCACCCAAGGCCGAGGGTATCCCCTACGACAAGGGCTCCCGTTAAGCGCTTTTGCTAAAAATCTGTAAAACGAAGGCATCCGCAGCCATCAATGTGCTGTGGATGCCTTTTTTGTACGGGAGATGGCACATTTTATCCATCTGTTTGCCGGCAGAAAATGGCATTATCTGCTTGTAAAATACAACGAGATGTGCTATCATTATAAAACGAATGTGTATCTATAGGAACCCGGTGTACATTTCTTGCACTGCGGAAAAACAAGAAAGGTGAGTTTCTCTATTATGGACGAAAAAACAACTATGGGACAGTCGCTCCGGAACATGGAGGACGAAGAGACCATTGATCTGATGGAACTGGCGCGCCTGCTGTGGGCGCATATTGTGCAGATCGTGGCGGCAGCTGTGGCGGCAGCGCTGATCTGCCTGCTGGTGTGTATGTTTGCGCTTACACCCAAGTATCAGGCTTCCATCAACATGATCGTGAATACCCGGCAGGACACGACCACTACCTTCACCAGCGATAACTTCAACTCTGCCAAGAACCTGATCAGCACCTATGCGGTCATCATCAAGGGCAACACCGTGCTGAACGAGGTGATCGATACGCTGGATCTGGACATGACCTACGGTGAGCTGTACAGCATGGTAACTGTTGCCGATGTGGACTCCACCCAGATCATGAAGGTCACGGTCACTGATACCGATGCAGAGCGCGCGGGCAAGATCGTCCAGACCATTGCGGACATCGTGCCTGACGTGCTGGTGGAAAAGGTGGAAGCCGGTTCCTGCAAGACGGTGAGCGATGTAGCCATCAACCCCAACAAGGTGTTCCCCCAGACCAAGAAGTACGTTGTGATGGCTGGTCTGCTGGGCGCTGTTCTGGTGTGCGGCGTTCTGGTACTGGCACATCTGCTACATGATACCATTGTGGACGACGAAGATGTTCAGAAGAAGCTCGGCCTGCCCGTGCTGGGCCTGATCCCGGAGGTGTAAGACGATGTGGAATCTGTTTGGTAAAAAGAAAAAAGAGAGCGGACACCGCACCCTGCAGCTGATCACCGATAAGGGAATGCCCTTTGGCTATGTGGAGGCTTACAAGTCTCTGCGCACCAATCTGGACTTTATGGCAGGCTCCATGGACGTGCACACACTGGTCATCACCAGTACCGTGCCGGAGGAATCCAAGAGCAATGTGGCGATCAATCTGGCAATGACGCTGGCCGAAAGCGGCAAAAAGGTAGCTCTGGTGGACTGCGACCTGCGCAAGCCGGTGCTGCACCGCTATCTGAAGGCCGGTCACAACGTAAAGGGTGTTTCTAACGTGTTGTCCAACCAGTGCACACTGGACGAGGCCTTGCAGGAGCTCAAGGAGATGAACATGACCTTCCTGCCCGCAGGTACTCCGCCGCCGAACCCCTCCGAGATGCTGAGCCAGCCGCAGATGCAGGCTATGGTGGATACTCTGCGCCAGAAGTTCGATTTTGTCATCATTGATGCACCCCCGGTGTCCGTGGTCACCGATGCAGCCGTCATCGGCCGCTATGTGGATGGTGCAATCTTTGCAGTGCGTTCCGACTACGCCCCCACCGATGCGGTGCGCGGCGCAGTGAAAAAGCTGCAGGATGCCGGTGTCCGGGTGCTAGGCAGCGTGCTGACCCGCTACGACATGAAGAAGGCACTCAAGGGCTCCAGCTACGCATACAGCTATGCTTACAACTACAACTATGCCTACGGCAAGCAGGATGCCACTGCCGGTAAATAATAAGGAAGCATTGTTATGACCGATCTGCATTGTCACATTCTGCCCGGCATGGATGACGGCGCAAAGGATACGGCAGTATCGCTGGAGCTGCTGCGCAGGGAATATGAGGATGGTGTGCGCAATATCGCGTTCACCAGCCACTTCAACAGCGAACGCACCACGGTAGAAGCCTTTACGGAAAAGCGGCAGGCTGCTTTTGAACAGCTGACCGCCGCGCTGGAAGGGCAGCCCATGCAGTTCGACTTCAAGCTGGGTGCAGAGGTGTTCTTCTCTCCCGGTCTGTGCGAGCTGGATACCCGGGCGCTGTGCATGGGGGATACCGCCTATCTGCTGCTGGAGTTTCCCACCACCCACAAGCCGCATTTTATCCGGCAGACCCTGTACAATTTGCAGCAGCAGGGCATTGTGCCGCTGATCGCGCATATCGAACGCTACCCCTATGTGCTGGAAGATCCCACCCTGCTGTACGACTGGGTAGCCGCCGGTGCCTATGCGCAGATCAACGTGGGCGCACTGCTGGAACCCAAGCTCTGCAAAAAGCTGTGTAAGTTCATCCAGTGGGGACTGGTCCACGTCATCTCCACCGATACCCATTCCCCGGACAAGCGCCCGCCCTGCATGGCACAAGGTGTGCAGCAGCTGGAAAAGCTGCTGGGCAAGGAAACTGCCGCCCGCATCGTGCGCAACGGCGATGAGCTGTTCCACGATCAGGAGCTGGACGCTTCGACCCTGCATCAGCCCAAAAAGTTTTTGGGCATGTGGGTCTGATCCTATTAGTAAGGAGAAAACTGCCCGGGCGGAGGGGTACTCTGCCCGGGCAGCGGATTTTGGCATGAAGAAAAATAAGGTCCTGAAAATTGTGTTGATCGTGCTGGGTGCGCTGGTGGTTCTGCTGGCAGCAGCCGTCCTTGGGGTGCTGTTCTACCTTCGCAGTATGGCAGCCGGTCTGCCGGAAACCCTGCCGGATGCCCCGGCAGACAGCGCACAGCTCACCCTGACGGATGAGGATCTGGATAAGCTGCTCAGCGGCGAGATCACGCTGGAGCAGCTTACCAGCGAAACCGCTGCGTCCAGCAGTGGGGAACAGGATACAGCAGCCAGTGTTCCGCAGGAGGACGCGGGCGCTGCTTCCGTCCCGGAAGGCTCCGGTTCTTCCTCGGCGAACTCTTCCTCCCGGACGGAGAGTGGCAGTACTGCTTCCTCCGGTAAGCAGGAGAACACCACCGGGACATCCAGCTCCAGTACAGCAGCTGCCACAGAAAAACCGGCGTCCTCGTCCGGCAAACAGGAGGCTTCTTATGAAAAAGAGGTCAAGGCACTGCTGAAGCAGCTGTACAGCGTCAAGGCGCGCGCCGAGGCAGAGCTGAACAGCTGCATTGCCGGAGCAAAGGCAGAATTCAAGGCACTGCCGGAGTCTCAGCAGACACAGGCGCGCAAGATCTCTATTGTATTGGCAAGAAGCGGCAGACTGTACTCCATGCAGGCATCCTACGACAGGGAAGTGGAGAACATCGTCAGCCAGATGCGCGCAGTGCTGACCGCTAACGGCCAGAGCACCGCACTGGCCGATCAGGCCATGGCCTCCTATAAGGCGCAAAAAAGTGCCATGTACTCCCAGCTGACCGCAAAACTGTACTCCTGACCTACAAAACGACCTATGACCACCCGCAGCACATCTCCCGGACACTGACCGTGCAGGAGAAGGGGCTGCGGGTGGCTTTGTTTTGCCGTTTTTGCTGCAATATGGAGAAAAGTACTAACAGTATGGATGGATGGTTCCGGGCAGAAACACTGCTTTTTGTACAGACAGGGGAGGGCAGATTGTACGCACCGACGGAACAATCGCCCCAAAAGCCGACAAAGTAGCACTTTTACCTACAAATATACAGAAAATTTGTATAAAGTATAAGATTTCACTCATGCTTTGCTGAAATGAAGTGAATTTTTTTCATGTAAATTGACAAAATCCGCGGTTATCCTTATAATAGATAGAGTGTTTCTCGGGTATGGACGATGGTGTTTATGCAGCCGCAAGATACCATCGTTTTATTATTCGCTTTGCTGTCCGCGTGCCAAGGACAGACGTCCGTTATGTGTGAGGCTGGCGGACTGCGGGAAAGTGTGGCTCGGCCTGAGAGCAAAAACAGTAATTCATTGATAGGATTGGAGTGGCATCAAACGATGGCAAAGTACATCATCAAGCGTGTCGCAATGGGTATCTTCAGTATCTTCATTGTGGCCACGGTTACCTTTTTTGTCATGAACCTGGTCCCCGGTGGCCCGTTCGTGGCAGAAAAGTCCATCAGCGCCGCTGCTCAGCAGGCTCTGGCCGAAAAGTATGGCCTGGATAAGCCGCTGGGTGTGCAGTACGTCAACTACATGAAGAGCCTTCTGCATGGCGATCTGGGTCTGAGCCTGCGTCAGCGCGGCCGTACCGTGAACCAGATCATCGCCAGCAAGCTGCCGGTGTCCTGCCGTCTGGCAGGCATTGCAGTGGTGGTGGCTCTGTGCGTGGGCATCCCGCTGGGCTGCATTTCCGCTTATAACCGCGGTAAGTGGCTGGATAACATTATTATTGTGTTTGCTACCTGTGGCATCGCGATCCCCAGCTTTATCTCCAGCGTGCTGCTGCTATACCAGTTTGGTATGAACATGAAGGTGCTGCCCACCGTTGGTCTGAACAGCGCCGCTGCCTATATCATGCCGGTCACCGCACTGGCCATCTATCCCTCGGCTTATATCACCCGTCTGATGCGCTCCAGCCTGCTGGACGTTATGGGTCAGGACTATATGCGCACTGCCCGCGCAAAGGGCGTGTCCCAGTTCATGATCCTGTTCAAGCACGCGCTGCGCAACGCCATCCTGCCTGTCATCACCTACGTCGGCCCCATGCTGGCCAGCCTGATGACCGGTTCTTTCGTGGTGGAAAAGATTTTCTCCGTGCCCGGTCTGGGCCGCGACTTCGTGTCTGCTATCACCAACCGTGACTACACCATGATCATGGGCACCACCATCCTGCTGTCCAGCATGGTCATCATTGCAAACGTGATCGTGGATATCCTTTATAAGATCATTGACCCGCGCATCAAGCTGCAGTAAGAGAAAGGAGCGATTTTCATGGAAAACATTAAAAAGAATCCGCTCAGCCTGCAGCTCAACGCGGAGGATTTTCTGCCCGCCAGCAATGAGGAAAAGCAGAGTCTGGTGGTCATGCGCGAAAGCGTCAACTTCTGGAAGGACGGTATCCGCCGCCTGAAGAAGAACAAGATCGCCATGGTCAGCTTTGTGTTCATCATTGCCATTGCCATCTTTGCCTATCTGCTGCCCGCCGTCTGGCCTTACAGCTACTCCGAGCAGATGAAGGGCAGCAACAACCTGAAGCCCTTTGAGTACTCTGCCTCCGAGCAGGCGCGTATCGATGCAGGCGAAAAGGTGTTCCCGCACATTCTGGGCACCGACCGTATGGGTCGTGACTTCGCTGTGCGTATCATGATGGGTACCCGCGTCAGCCTGTCTGTCGGCCTGATCGCTTCTGTGCTGGTGCTGATCATCGGTGCCACCTACGGTGCTATTTCGGCCTTTGCCGGCGGCTGGGTGGATAATATCATGATGCGTATTACAGATATTCTGTACACCATCCCCGATATTCTGCTGATCATCCTGCTGGGCATGGCCCTGAAGGATCCGCTGGATGCACTGGCTTCCAAGCCCGGCTTCAAGTGGATGCAGACCCTTGGCCCCAACATGATCTCTATCTTCATCATCTTTGCTCTGCTGTACTGGGTAGGCATGGCGCGTATCGTCCGCAGCCAGATTCTGATCCTGAAGGAGAGCGAGTACGTTACCGCTGCCCGCGCACTGGGCGCTTCCAGCGGCCGTATCATCAAAAAGCATCTGCTCACCAACTGCATCGGTACTCTGATCGTTACCACCACCCTGCAGATCCCGGCTTCCATCTTCACCGAGAGCTACCTGAGCTTCATCGGTCTGGGTGTTGCAGCCCCGCTGCCTTCTCTGGGTTCTCTGGCTACCGATGCCGTCAAGGGCATGAACACCTACCCCCATCTGCTGATCGCCCCCGCACTGATGATCAGCGTGATGATCCTTGTGTTCAACCTGTTCGGCGATGGCCTGCGCGATGCCTTTGACCCGAAGCTGAAGAATTGATGAGGTGAACAGAAATGAGCGAGAAAATTCTTGATATCAAAGAAGAACGCCTTTCTTTCTTCACCCCTGCGGGCGAAGTAAAGGCACTGAACGGCGTTTCCTTTACCATGAATCAGGGCGATGTTCTGGGCGTCGTGGGCGAGTCCGGCTCCGGTAAGTCGGTCACCGCCTACTCCGTTATGGGCCTGACCGCTTACCCCGGCAAGCTGGTGGGCGGCAAGGTGTGGTTCAACGGCCACGAGATCGAGAACATGAAGGAGAAGGACTTCCGCAAGATCCGCGGCAACGAGGTCTCCATCATCTTCCAGGACCCCATGACCAGCCTGAACCCGGTGTACACCATCGGCAACCAGATCGTGGAGGTCATCCGCCTGCACACCGATAAGAACAAGGCCGATGCGTGGGCACGCGCCAAGGAGCTGCTGGAGCTGGTTGGCATCAATGAGCCCGAAAAGCGCCTGAAGCAGTACCCCCACGAGCTGTCCGGCGGTATGCGCCAGCGCGTGATGATCGCCATTGCACTGGCCTGTGAGCCCAAGCTGCTGATCGCCGACGAGCCCACCACCGCACTGGACGTGACCATTCAGGCACAGATCCTTGAGCTGATGCAGGATCTGCGCAAGAAGCTGGGCATGAGCATCATCATGATCACCCACGATCTGGGTGTTGTGGCTTCCATGTGCGAGAAGATCGCCGTCATGTACGCCGGCCACATTGTGGAGTACGGCACCACCGACGAGATCTTCTACCAGCCGGGCCACGAGTACACCAAGGGTCTGATCAACTCCATCCCCAAGCTGAACACCGCAGAGCACGAGCGCCTTGTGCCCATCGAGGGTACCCCTGTGGACCTGCTGAATCCGCCGGCCGGCTGCCCCTTTGCGCCCCGCTGCAAGAACTGCATGAAGATCTGTCTGAGCAAGATGCCCCCGCGCACAGAGCTCAGCGATACCCACTATACCTACTGCTGGCTGCAGCAGAAGGCTGAATTTGAGAAAGGGGAAAAGGCAGAATGAGTGAACACAAGACGCTGGTCGAAGTCCAGCACCTGCAGCAGTATTTCCCCGCCGGCGGTGTGGGCAAGAACCGCAAGTACGTTCAGGCCGTGGATGACGTAAGCTTTGCCATCCGCAAGGGCGAGACCCTTGGTCTGGTAGGCGAGTCCGGCTGTGGCAAGACCACCACCGGCCGCACCCTGCTGCGCCTGTACGAGCCCACCGGCGGCAAGATCTACTATGACGGCAATCTGCTGTTTGATAAGGAAAACAAGATCGCAGTGGATATGCTGCCCTACCGCCGCCGGATGCAGATCGTTTTTCAGGATCCGTACGCAAGTCTGGACCCCCGCATGACCATTGGCGACATCGTGGGTGAGGGCATTGATATCCATCATCTGGCCGAGAACGAAAAGGATCGCCACGATAAGATCATCGCCCTGCTGGAGCGCGTTGGCCTGAACAGCGAGCACGCAAACCGCTACTGCCACGAGTTCTCCGGCGGTCAGCGTCAGCGCGTGGGCATTGCCCGTGCACTGGCTGTGAACCCCGAGTTCATCGTTTGTGACGAGCCTGTTTCCGCACTGGACGTTTCCATTCAGGCACAGGTCGTCAATATGTTCGAGGATCTGCAGCAGGAGATGGGTCTGACCTACCTGTTCATCGCCCATGACCTGAGCGTTGTGAAGCACATCTCCAACCGCATCGGCGTCATGTATCTGGGCAAGATGGTGGAACTGGCCGACAGTTACGAGCTGATCGCCCACAGCATCCACCCCTACACCCGCAGCCTGATCTCCGCTATTCCGGTGGCAGACCCCATTACGGCCCGCCAGTCCAAGCGTATCGTGCTGCAGGGCGATGTGCCCAGCCCCCTGAATCCGCCGTCCGGCTGCCGTTTCCGCACCCGCTGCCCCTATGCAGACGAGCAGTGCGCCAACGAGGTGCCCGAGTTCAAGGAGGTCTCCACCGGCCACTGGGCAGCCTGCCATCACCTTGACCGCGTGAAGTGAGAACACTTCATACCAGTAAAAGGTGAAAGCAATTCAACTTAGCGCTGAAATGTTGTCACAAAATGGTTACAGTCCAAGTTTTGGACTTGTAACCGGCATGAGAACGCATTATAATCATTCGTGTTCCTCCGGTGTACAAATTATTTGCACCGGATCGAATATAGAGGCGGCTGGGGCAACCTGGCACACTCAAAATTTGATATAAGGGAAGGATATTATTATGAAACGCATTTCTCGTCGTAATTTCCTCAAGGTTGCAGGCGTGGGTGCCGCTGCTCTGGGTCTGGCAGCCTGTGGCGGCAGCAAGTCCGGTTCTACCGCAACCTCTGGCACTGCTTCTTCCGCTGCTGGTTCTTCTACCGGCAGTGTCAACACCGCTGGCTTCACCGTCCAGTACGGCCCCAACCCCGAGACTCTGGATCCCGCTCTGAACAGCGCTGTTGATGGCGCTAACACCATCATCACCATCTTCGAGCCCCTGCTGATCATCAACGAGAACAACGAAGTTGTTGGCGGCCAGGCTGAGAGCTGGGAAGCAAGCGAGGACGGCCTGACTTGGACCTTCACCATGCGTGACGGCCTGAAGTGGAGTGACGGCACCGACCTGACCGCTAAGGACTTCGAGTACAGCTTCAAGCGTATGGCTAACCCCGACACCGCTGCTCCCTACGCAGAGACCTGCCTGGGCATGATCGACGGCTTTGAGGCTGCTCAGGCCGGCGATACCGACGCTCTGAACGTCAAGGCAAGCGATGACGGCAAGACCCTGACCATCGTGCTGTCCTACCCCTGCTCCTACTTCGACAAGATGGCCGCATTCGCATCCATGAGCCCTGTGCAGCAGGCTACCGTTGAGGCCAACGGCGATGCATGGTGCACCGCCGCTGAGACCTTCGTCTCCAACGGTCCTTACATGATCACCGAGTGGACCCCCTCCGAGCGTATCGTCCTGACCAAGAACCCCAACTACGTTGGCGGCTGGGATAGCTCCAAGATCGTTTCCGACAGCATCACCGTGCTGCTGCTGGAGGACTCTTCCGCTTCCTACGCTGCTTACAACAGCGGCGAGGCTGTCCTGATCAAGGACGTGCCCACCGACGAGATCCCCAGCCTGACCAAGGCAGAGGACGGCGGCGACTTCTATGTTGACACCATTCTGGGCACCTACTACATCAGCCTGAACCTGCAGCACGATGCCTTCAAGGATGCCAAGGTCCGCAAGGCTCTGGCTCTGGCCATCGACCGCGATTACGTTGCCAACACCATCATGCAGGGCACCTACTCTGCTGCTTCCAACCTGGTTGGCCCCGGCATCGTGGACGAGAACGGTTACTTCTACGACAACGCAAACGGCGGTTCTCCCTACATTGCAGCTGACTACGAGGCTAATCTGGCCGAGGCTAAGAAGCTGCTGGAAGAGGCTGGCTACCCCAATGGCGAGGGCTACCCCACCATCGAGTACAGCACCAACGATTCCGGCTACCATGTGCCTCTGGCAGAGTACCTGCAGCAGGTCTGGGGCGATCTGGGCATCACTTTGACCATCAGCAAGATGGAGTGGTCTGCCTTCACCGCTGCTCGCCGTGCAGGCGAGTACGATGTTGCCCGTAACGGCTGGGTCATGGACTACAACGATCCTTCCAACATGGTCGAGCTGTTCTGCACCGGCAACGGCAACAACGATGGTAAGTACTCCAACGCTGACTTCGATGCTGCTGTCGAGGCTTCCCGCGTTGCTGATGCCGCCGAGCACTTTGCACAGCTGCACAAGGCTGAGGACATCCTGATGGAGGATATGGGCTGCATCCCCGTTGCTTACTACAACGACTTCTGGCTGCAGACCTCTTCTCTGAAGGGCACCTGGCACAGCCCCTACGGCTACTGGTACCTGCAGTACGGCTACATCGAGGAGTAATTTCCTCCCTGTGCTGTGCAGCGTAAGCTGAACCGTAAACCATAAGCACTAAGCACCCCGCCTACCGGAAACGGCTGGCGGGGTGCTTTTTTGCTATTATCCTGCAAAAAAGACGAGTGCTCGGTTTTACCGATGCACTCGTCTTTTATATGTAAATCAGATTGAAAAGGCACCAGCTTACACCGCAGCCATAGCAGCCAGAACGCTCTGCCAGCTCTTGCTGCGTGCAGCAGGTACCGGGGTAGGGCGGGTATGCCGTGCAGCCGGGGCAGTATGGTAGGCCGCAGAGGATACCGTCAGGGCAGGGGAAGGGCAGAAGAACACAGCAGTGTCCCTTGCCAGCCACTGGGCCGCCAGTGCAGCAGCCTGCGGGTCAGACTGCAGGGCGCGGCGCTCGTTCCCGGCCAGAAAATCTGCCAGCCAGTACAAAATTGCGGCCAGCGGCAGGCAGGGGGAAGCGTCCTGATTCCAGTAGCTCCAGCGTGCACCGCAGCCAAGGTGACTTTCCACTGTGATCTGTGCACCGGTGCGGGCATTCTGCGGGATGGAGCCAACATAGTTGGTCCCGGCGCGCTGCCCCAGCTCCTCGATAAGGCGCTGGGTGCGGGCAGCATCCAGCCGATCCTCCCGGCAGTAGGCGCGGAAGTCGGTCTGGCTCAGCAGGCTGTCGGCACTGGACGGAAAACGCCCGGTCAGCTGACCATCGGCATTGTGGCACAGCTGCCAGCCCTTGCGGAACAGCTGGAAATTCAGGCAGCGCCGCCCCATGGTGGAATAGCACACAAGGGCGCTTTGCTCCCCGGGCAGCTGTTTTACTTCAAGGTAGGCATCGTTGCCGCAGGTGTCCTGCAAACGGACGGTAAGCAGCAGCTGTGCACCAGCGTGCAGGGTGGACATGGCATTGTGCATGGCGTCAAAATAACGGGAAGCGTCCATGGTTGATCTCCTTCCTAAAGCTGAACAGCGTAACGTTGTAGAAGTACCAGCTGGGTGATCGGGCCGACAGGCTGCATAAAACTTCTCTGAACGTAGTATAGCATACTTTTAAGCGAAAAACAACTGTAAGTTTTCCAAAACAACAAATTTTTGCAAAAATCTACAGTGCATAGCAAACAAAAGTTCAAAGTATGGTTGTGCGCTGAGATGTGCGGTTGTAAAAAATGACCCCTGCAGGAGAAGCCGACTAAGGTCGGAGTTGCTCCCGCAGGGGTCGTTTTGCTTCTTTAATCGCCAAGTTCCCGGATCTCGTTCTGGATCAGCCGTCCGGCTGCCCGGGCAAGTTGATCCATGCCGCGGATGCGCGCCATGTTTTTACCGTAGATCTGCGCGGCGGCACTGGCGCTGCTGTCCTCGCCCATAAAAACGGCAGACACCCGCACGCCCTGCCGCTGCAAGGTGCGCACCTGCGCGGCGGTGTCGGCCACACCGGCGGCGTCCTCGTAGGCGCAGCCCAGCGGATTCTGCGCGGTGGGCGGAATGCGGCGGCTGTCGTTGGGGCTGGCATCGGTCAGCAGGATCATCAGGTGGCGCGGGGCGGGGCCGGGGGCGTACCGGATCAGATCGCCCGCTGTCCGCAGCGCCAGACCGTCCCGGTTCCAGCCCGAGGCAAAGTAGCGGAAAATGTTCTGCCGGTTCTTGTCCGCAAAGCCTTTCAGCACCCGCAGCACCGTGTAGCCCCGCAGGCTGCTGAAAGCGCTCACCCGCACCGGAATGCCGCAGTTGACCAGACTTTCGGCCAGAATGACACCCTGCGCCGCGATCACTTCCTGACAATGCAGGCGGGATGCGGAGGCGTCCAGCAGCAGATCCACCGTAAAGGCAGGGCAGTTTTCCTCCTCCGGGCACAAAAACACCCGGTCATCGTTCAGGTAAGGGGCGCGCCACACCCGCCCGGCGCACAGGTCGCCGCTGCGCGCCATCCGCTGGTCGGGCTGCTGATGCACCAGAATGCAGTTGCGGATCTGCTCCGTAAGCCGCAGCACCACGCTGCGGTGCAGTTCCTGATTTTTGGCATAGTAGGCGCGGTTGCGTTCGGCCTGCAATTCTGCCTGCTGTGCCAGCTGTCGCGCTTCCGGGGTGGGCGCCTGCTCCGGGCTGGGCACACCGGCGCTGAACCACAGGTGACAGCCCAGATGCACCCCGGTGCACAACTCCTGCTCAGCCTTGCGCAGCTGTTCCGGCGGGTAGAAGCAACGGCCAAAGCAGCTTTCAATGTAGGCGCGATCCTGCGCGGCGCGCTGCTTCAGGGTGATGTTTGCCCGGCGCTTGTCCACCGCCAGCCCGCTGCCTGCGGCATCCACCGCGCCGGAATGCTCCACCGTCACCCGGTCGGTCTTGACCATTTGGGTGGGCATGGCTTTGGTAGCCAGTTTTGCCCAAAAGCCCTGCAGACGAAGGTGCAGCGCGGGTTTCTGGCGCACCCTGCCGTCAAACAGGGCGAACTTTGCAAACAGCGCCAGCAGGTCGTTTTTGAGCTGTGCCGGCTCCGGTGCGTTCTCTGGTGCCAGTGCAGCGGCAAGGCTGCTCTCGTAGGGGGTCATGACCGGGGCGGTGCGTCCCAGCACCTTGCGCCAGCGCGCGGCCTGCATGGTGTACACCAGCTGGTTTTTCGCCATCCACTCCTGCCGGGAAAGCTTGTACTGGATGGCAAAAAAGTAGTCCGCATGGGCAAAGCGCAGCGCCTCCAGCACCGGGCGGCGGGGCAGTTCCAGCCGGTAGGCGGCGTTTTCCAGATACAGCCACGCCATATCGTCCAGCATGGGCTGGCGCGTGTCGCCCTCCCATGCGGAAAAAATGTCCCGGATCAGCGCGTCACCGTAGTATTTGTGCACCAGCCCCACGATGCAGTTCATGTAAAAATCAATGGTGCCGTCCGTGTTGCGGGCCAGAAACAGCGGCTCAAAGCCGTAGGCTCCGGCAGCGGCCCAGACCTGATTGGCCGCGCGCCGCTCCTGTGCGGTGTAGCTTTGGGCGTCCATCAGGCAAACAGCTTTCCGGCATCCAGCTTGGCCGGGATGCGCGCGGCGATCACGTCCCGGATCAGCCCCTGCTCGTAGGAGTCAAAGGCCTTGTTGGTGATGCCCATATCCAGCGCTGCCCCGGCGGGGATGCCCCTGCGGATCAGCCGCAGCGCGTCCAGCATCCCGCGCAGATCCAGCGCCTTGGTGGAGATCTCAGCACTGTCGCACTTTTTCTGCAGGTCCAGAAACAGCAGTGCAAACTGGTGCACATATTTTGCGGCAAGATCCGGGAACTGCGCCCGCAGCAGCTTTTCCAGATTATCCTGCGTGATGGTGGGCATCTGCACCACCGCAAAGCGGGAGGTAAGCGCCTCGTTCAGCTCCCGGGTGCCCGCGTAGCCGTAGTTCATGGTGGCGATAAAGCGGGTCTCCTCAGCCAGCGGGATGCGGTCGTACCCGGGAACGTCGATGGCGCGGCGGAAGTCCAGCACCGCGTGCAGCACCGCCAGCGCCTCGTTTTTGGCCATGTTGATCTCGTCCAGCACGCCGAAGCCGCCGCACTGTGCGCAGCGGTACACCGGCCCGGGACGAAACACCACCTGCCCGCCCGCAAAGGTATCCATGCCGATGAGGGAGGCGGCGTCCATGTTTACATGAAAGGAGATGTCCCACGCAGGACGGCCAAAGGCGGCGGCAAGGTTTTCTGCCAGCACGTTTTTGCCGGTGGCCTTTCCGCCGGCCAGCAGCAGGTTTTCGCCGCAGAGGATAGCTGCAAGCGCCTGCTCCCACACCTCTTTGCCGTAGTAGGTAAAGGCAGGGGCGGGGATACGCGGGCGCAGCGCCTGCTCCAGCGGATGGGCTGCGCGGTATTCCTGCACCGCCGCAAGCAGGGCGGGGTCCACCCCTTCCTGCCGTAAGGTATCCAGAATATCCGACATTTGTACAAACACCTCGATCTCTGACCGGGTGGGATGAACTGCCCGGTTTTCAGCCTTATCATAGCACAATCGCGGCCATTTGTGTAGGGGCGTGCGGGGAAAAAGGGCAAAGAGGGGCAGCCCCAAATGGGGCTGCCCCTCTTCACATGAAAAAGAAGAAACGCTTAGAGTATGCCGGAGAACTGCGCCTTATCAGGCGTTTTCCAGGCCGGCCATCTGCTTGATGGCCTTCATGGCGAAGGTCAGGGTACGGCCCATTGCCACACCTGCCATCAGGCAGGGATAGTTGTTGGCAAAGAAGCTGCCGGACATATCGCCGGTGACGTACAGGCCCTCCATGGGCTGGTTGTTGGTGTCCAGAGCCTGGCCTTTTTCGTTGATGGCAATGCCCTGCTCGGTGGTCAGCAGAGAAGCACCCAGCCAGCAGCCGTAGAACGGAGCGGTGCGGATGGCGCTCAGGCGGTAAGCGGGCTTGCCGAAATCGGTGTCCTCCTGGGCGTCGTACAGCTTGTTGTAGCGCTCTACGGTTGCCAGGAAGTTCTCCTTGGCCTCACCGGTAAAGCCCATCTTGTCGGCCAGCTCATCCAGGGTGTCGCACTTGAACATCAGACCGGCTTCGATGTGCTTCTCCATGGAAGAAGTGACCATCTGGGGCATGTTGCGGGACATGGCAGAGCAGCCGATGGTGTGGAAGCGCTGGATGTCCTCGGCGAAGTTTGCGTCGTGGATCTGGGCGTACACACGGCCCGGCTGGTGAGAAGCGGCAAACACGATGTCGTTGTAGGGGCAGCTCTCGTTGGCAAAACGCTCACCGTTGCGGTTCACCTTCAGGAAGGGCTGGGTGCCGGTATTGTACTGGCTGACGGTGCCGGGGAAGGCCTTGCCGCCAAAGGCGCTGTCGCTGTCCACATAACCGGCGTCCACACCGGGGGCCACGATGCCGCGGTCAAACAGCATGGGAGCTGCTTCCTTATCCAGGTTGGCACCGGCCCACACAGCGGCGCGGATGCCATAGCCCTTGGTAGCAGGAGAGTAGGAGCAGGCAGTGGTCACGCTGGTGCCCAGGGCGTCCAGCTGCTGCATCATGTAGGGGTTACCGGCGTAACCGCCGCAGGCCAGCAGCACGCCCTTGTTGGCGTTGTAGCGGATGAAGTGGTCATCCTCGGTGCTCTGGGCGATGATGCCGGTGATGCGGCCGGAAGAATCCTTTTCCAGCTTAGCTAGGCTGGTGTTGAAGTCTACGCTGTAGCCCAGCTCTTCAATGTACTGCTGCAGGGCCACATTGCGGGGCGTGCCGGAAGCATTCTCGCTGGCCATATAGTTGTGCTCTTCCACGGGGAAGAGGTAATCGGTGTTGTGCTCGGCATTCTCTGCGGGCCATGCAGCCTCGGTGCCGGAGGTGAAATCGCACTCCCAGCCCAGCTTGTCTTCCAGGATGCTGCGCATGAAGTCGTGCATGGCGGCAGACTCGTTGATCCAGGTGCGGACAACGCGCTGGTCGCACTTGCCGGAAGCATAGCGGGAGATCTCGCTCAACAGCTTGGCGCGGTCAAAGGGCTTCTCGCCGGCTGCCTTGGCAGCGGCAGAGTCGATGGCACCGTACCAGTGGCGGGTATCCTGCACGGCGGCGTTCTGCTCCACCACGCGGAAATTCAGGCCGTTGGCAGCGGCATAAGCTGCAGCAAACATGCCGCCGTTGCCAGCACCTACAATGACGATGTCGGTGTCGATGGTCTCGGTGATGGCGGCCTCGTCGATATCGGGCTCTTTGCCCAGCCAGTCATTCTCGTCGCCGGTGGGCAGCTGCACGCTGGACACCACGGCTTCGCCCTTGGCCTGTGCATAGCAGCTCTTGGCGGCCTTCATCACGGCATTGGAGGTGACGGTGGAACCGGAAACGCCGTCAATCTCGGCAGAACCGGCAGCCAGCAGCTGCTCGCGCAGCTCATCGGCAGCGGCAGCGCCGAAGGAAGCGGTCTCGCCGGAGGTATCCACAACAACGTCGGTCACGGCGCTGTCGGAGAAGGTCATGGTGACCTTGACGGTGGAGGAAATGCCCTCGGCGGTGCCCTCGTAGGTGCCGGGGATGTAAGTGCCTGCGGCGGAACCGGAAGCGGCAGCACTGCTGGTGGAAGCAGCGGTGGAGGTACTGGAAGCAGCATTGCAGGCTGCCAGAGCGCCTGCAGTTACACCGCTCATGGCGGCGGCAGCGGCGATCTTCAGGAAGCCCTTACGGGAGATCTTGTTCATGATGTGCTCTCTTTCTTTTTCTTCTTCGTGTGATTTCTTCTCGTCTTGCGGCAAAGAATCTTAGCAACTTTGCCGAATCCTTAACAATTTTATCGCATTGACAAACTATTTACAATTCATTTATCTTATATTATAATTTAGGATAAGCTAATCTTTTGCAGGGAGAGGGTACTGCTATGAATGAAAGCGCATTGGAAGGTTTTGTGCGCATTGTGGAACTGAACAGTTTTTCCGCTGCGGCGGATGCACTGTATATTTCGCAGTCTGCGCTTTCCCAGCAGATCCGCACGCTGGAAGGGCAGCTGCAGTTTGAACTGTTCCGGCATGTGCCGCGCCGGGTGCTGCTGACTCCGGAAGGACAGGATTTTTATCCCAAAGCAAAGCAGATGGTGGCGTTTTATCAGGAAGCCGTGGTTCATGCCCGTGCACTCAAACAGACGGCATCGCCGCCGCTGAAGCATCTGCTGATCGGCGGCTGTCATCCAGCTATGCAGATGTTCGGGTTTGATGTATTTGCGCTGACGAGCGATTTGTGCCTGCAGTATGCGCCGATCTTGTACGGCTGTGCCAACCGGAACGATGTGTGGCGCAGCCTGAAACGGGGCGAGACGGATATTTCGTTCCAGCTGGAAAGCGCCGAGTTTTATGCGCAGGGCCTGACGTTCGTGCCGCTGTTTTACATGCCGGAGCTCTGCATCCCGATCCACGCACCGGCGGATATGCCCGCCGGGAAACTGACGCTGGAACAGGCTTTGCAATACCGATGGCTGCCAGCCAAAGAGATGATGGAGACGATCTACGAATCCAGCCTGCTGCAGGAAGGAATCAGCCGCGGGGTGGATTATACGCCCATTGGAGCCGTGCGAAGCTCGCCCTATGGGGACCCGATCTTAAAGATGACGCCGCTGTTTTATTATCGTCGGCCGGACTTTAGCTTTGCGCGGGTGCTGGACTGGGGCAGGGGACACCGGTTTGGTGTTGTGCTGGGGCAAAAGCGCGAGGACCCGTTGGTGATGGCCTATGTCCGCGCCTTGCAGCAACAGCTGCCGTCCCTCTCGGAAAAGCTGTTCGGCCTGCAACTGGAACCGGTGGAGAAATCATAAAGAAAAGACGGAAACCCTCTCAGGCGCATTCGCGCCAGCTCTCCCGAAGGGAGAGCTCTATTGCAGCTGACCGACTCCCCCTCTCGGGGAAGCTGGCATCGCGCAGCGATGACTGAGAGGGTAAAACAAAAGAGCACCTATTGCCCTAAAAAAGGCGACAGGTGCTCTTTTTGCAGTTATATTGCGATAACAGGTGCTTTAATCCACCACGTCCTCGAACTGGCTGTTGTACAAGTCGGCGTAGAAGCCACCGGCCTCGATCAGCTGGTCGTGGGTGCCCTGCTCCACAATGTCGCCGTCCCGCATGACTAGGATGAGGTCGGCGTCTCGGATGGTGGAAAGGCGGTGGGCGATCACAAAGCTGGTGCGGCCTTCCATCAGACGATCCATAGCGGTCTGGATGCGCTGTTCAGTGCGGGTATCTACGCTGCTGGTGGCTTCGTCCAAAATCAGGATGCGGTTATCTGCCAGAATGGTGCGGGCGATGGTAAGCAGCTGCTTCTGTCCCTGACTGACGTTGGAGGCGTCCTCGTTCAGTTCCATCTGGTAGCCGCCGGGCAGGGTGCGGATAAAGTGGTCGGCATTGGCGGCCTTTGCGGCGGCGATCACCTCTTCATCGGTGGCGTCCAGCCGACCGTAGCGGATGTTCTCCATGATGGTGCCCTTGAACAGCCATGTGTCCTGCAGCACCATGCCAAAGCCCTCGCGCAGGGCGCTGCGGTCAAAGTCCCGCACATCGTGGCCGTTCAGGGTGATGGAACCGGCGTCCACGTCGTAAAAGCGCATCAGCAGCTTGACCATGGTGGTCTTGCCCGCGCCGGTGGGGCCTACGATGGCTACCTTCTGGCCGGGCTGCACCGTGCAGCTGAAGTCGTGGATAACGGTCTTGTCCGGGGTGTAGCCGAAACGCACATGGTCAAAAGTGACCTGTCCGTCAATGTCGGCGGGGTCGGCGCGGCGGGCAGGGTCTGCCAGCTGCTCCTCCTCCGGCTCGTTCAAAAACTCGAACACCCGCTCGGCGGCAGCGGCCATGCTCTGCAGCATATTGGACACCTGCGAAAGCTGCTGGATGGGCTGGGTAAAGTTTTTGACATACTGGATAAAGGCCTGAATGTCGCCGATGGTGATAACGCCGTTTGCGGCAAAAATGCTGCCCACGATGGCCACCGCCACATAGCCCAAGTTGCCCACAAAGTTCATGATGGGCATCATCAGACCGGAGAGGAACTGGCTCTTCCATGCGGATTCGTACAGCTTATCGTTGGCGGCGTTGAAGTCTGCCAGCACCACGGCCTCCCGGTTGAAGGCCTTGACCACGTTGTGACCGGCGTAGACCTCCTCTACCTGACCGTTGACCACGCCCAGCGTGGCCTGCTGTGCCTTGAAGTACTTCTGACTGAACTTGACCACCACCAGCACCAGCGCCAGCGATACCGGCAGGATCAGCAGGGCGATCAGGGTCATGCGGGGACTGATGGAAAGCATCATCACCAGCACACCAATCATGGTGGTCACGCTGGTGATCAGCTGGGTGATGCTCTGATTCAGGCTCTGGCCCAGCGTGTCCACATCGTTGGTGATGCGGGAGAGCACCTCGCCCACGGTGCGCTTTTCAAAGTACGCCAGCGGCAGACGGTTGATCTTTTCGCTGATCTGGCGGCGGAAGTCGTAGCAGACCTTCTGGGAAAGGCCGGTCATCAGCCAGCCCTGAATAAAGCTGAAGGCACTGCTCAGCAGGTACATCCCCAGCAAAAACAGCAGGATGCGGCCGATATACACAAAATCGATGCTGCCGGTGCCGCGCAGCCGGGCGATCCAGCCGGTGGCAAGGGCGGTGGTGGCTTTTGCCAGCACCTTGGGGCCTGCAATGTTGAAGATGGTGGACAGAACAGCAAACAGCATGGCTGCCGCGAGGGGCAGCTTGTAGTGGCTCATGGTGCGGATGAGCTGCCGCAGCGTGCCTTTAAAGTCCTTGGCGCGCTCGGTGGTGGGACGTCCGGGTCTGGGCATATCACTCACCCTCCTTTTCTGTGTTCAGGGTATCCAGCGCCAGTTCCTTCTGGCTTAGCTGGCTGCGGGCGATCTCCTGATATTCCGGGCAATTGACCATCAGCTGGGCATGGGTGCCCTTGCCCACCAGCCTGCCCTCGTCCAGTACAAGGATCTGGTTTGCGTGCAGCACAGTGGAGATGCGCTGCGCCACAATGATCACGGTGGCGTTGTCGGTCTGTGCTTTCAGGGCGCGGCGCAGTGTTACATCGGTCTTGTAGTCCAGTGCCGAGAAGCTGTCGTCAAACAGATAGACCTTGGGATTTTTGGCAATTGCCCGGGCAATGGAAAGGCGCTGCTTCTGACCGCCGGATACGTTGGAGCCGCCCTGTGCAATGGGGCTTTGGTAGCCTTCGGGCTTTGCTTCGATAAAATCAGTGGCCTGCGCAATGGCGGCAGCCTTGTGCACCTGTGCGTCGGTGATATCCTCGCCGCCGAATTTCAGGTTGCTTTCAATGGTGCCGCTGAACAGCACACCCTTCTGGGGCACATAGCCCAGCAGGTCGTGCAGCTGTGCCTGCGGCATCTCGCGCACGTCAATGCCGTCCACGGTCACCTTGCCGCCAGTCACATCGTAAAAGCGGGGGATGAGGTTGAGCAGGGTGGACTTGCCGCAGCCGGTGGAGCCGATGATGGCGGTAGTCTCGCCGGGTTTTGCGGTAAAGCTGATGTGCTCCAGTGCGTCGCTGTCCGCACCGGGGTAACGGAAGCTCACGTCCTCAAACTGCACCACGCCCTGCCAGTCGGTATGCGCCTGTGCAGCCTTTGCAGCGGCTTCGTCCGGGTCGTGGATGGTGGCTTTGGTGCGGATGACCTCATCAATACGGTCTGCGGCCACACCGGCGCGGGGCAGCATGACGGCCACCATGGCCAGCATCAAAAAGGACATGACGATCTGCATGGTGTAGGTGATAAAGGCGATCATCTCGCCCACCTGCATGGTGCCGGCATCCATGGCTTTGCCGCCGAACCAGACGATGAGCAGGCTGGTGCCGTTCATGATCAGGGTCATAAAGGGCATCATGGCCACCATGGCGCGGTTGGTGAACAGCTGGGTGCCCATCAGTTCCTTGTTGGCCTTGTCAAAGCGCTGCTCCTCAAACTTTTCGCGGCTGAAAGCGCGCACCGGCATGATGCCGGTCAAAATTTCGCGGCTGACCAGATTCAACCGGTCCACCAGCTGCTGCATGATCTTGAATTTGGGCATGGCAACGCTCATCAGGAAGAGCATCAGCAACAAAAGCAGTGCCACGTCCAGCACCACGATCCAGGAAAGGCCGCTGCTGCTGCCTACAACGTGCAGCACGCCGCCAATGCCCAGAATGGGCGCGTAGGCCACCATGCGCAGCAGGATGACGCAGACGAACTGCACCTGCTGGATATCGTTGGTGGTGCGGGTGATGAGGGAAGCGGTGGAGAAGTTCTCGATCTCCGCGTTGGAAAAGCCGATAACGCTGGAGAAGGTCTCCCGGCGCAGGTCGCGGCCGATGGCGGCAGATACCCGGGAAGCAAGGAAGCCCACGGCCACAGCCACGACCACCATCAGCAGGGTTAGGGCCAGCATCTGACCGCCCACCCGGAAGAGGTAACCCATCTGCACATCCCGTGCAACACCCTGCGCCTCGTATTCCAGTTGCACCAGCAGCAAAGACTGGCTTTTCAGATTTTCCAGCAGGGTGCTGTCCAGCTGGCTCATGGCACCGTCCAGCTGCTTTTGCAGCATACTGCGGTCAAAACCGGGCATCTGGCTCATGGCGGCAAACTGGCTGCAAACGGTATCCAGATTTGCTGCCGTGGGGGCAACGGTCTCGGTGTCGGTGTCCGCAGCGGCGGAGGGCATCTCGGCAAGGCCGGTCATGCCCATGCTGTTCTGCCCGGCGGGGGTGTTGGCGGCCTGTGCGGCAGCCATATACAGCACGATGTCCGGGGTGGTCACGGCATCTTCCAGCGCGGTGCGCTCGTCCTCGGTCAGGTCAGAGCGCAGCTGCAATACACCATCGTCCTGCAAATAGTACTGGTAGGCGTTTTGCAGCTTCTGCGCATCCTCCTCGTTCATCAGCAGGCTCAATGCGTCCAGCGTGCTCTTGCGCACCGTCTGGGGCAGGGGGCTTTCAATGCCGCCCTGCTGGATGCCGGTGTCCACGATCTTGCTGGTGTAGTCCGGCAGGGCAAGGTCGCAGTACGCCTGCACGAACAGCAGCGCGAACACCACAAGGCAGACCGCCCAGTGCCGGGCCAGCTGCTTAAAGATCTTTGTCATGGTTCGTTTCTCCCTTCGGGTCAATGTTGCGCGCGGCATTTTCCGCAAGAATGGCATCCATCAGCGCGCCGCGCAGCGCGTCCATCTGGGCTACCTGCTCCGGCTCTAACCGTGCTAGCACGCTGGCAAAATAGTCGCGCAGAGCCTGTTCACACTGGTGGCACAGCTCGTACCCTTTGGGGGTGATGCGCACCAGCGTTTTGCGGCGGTCGGCGGGGTCCGGTTCCCGTACCACGGTGCCGTCCTGCTCCATGAGCCGCAGCCCGCGCGAGACCGCCGGCAGCGGTTGGCGGATCTCCCGGGCAAGGTCGGAGACATAAATGGCACCGTCCTTTCCGTGGCAGTTGATGGCGTGCAGCAGACCTTCCAGCAGATTAAAGTGGCATTTGGGGCAATCGGCCAGCGCCGCCCGCATCCCGGCCTTGGATGCCTTGCTCAGCTGCCCGATATAGTGGCACATCCCCTGAAAGCTGGGGGTGCTTGGCTCGGACACAACAGTCCCTCCTCGTTTGCATTTTTCAAATACTTAACAGCTGTTAAGTATTAACGCCTGATAAGCATATTCCTTTTGCTGCCGGATTGCAAGGGAATAGGGAAATATTAAACAAAAATTCACAAAAAAATTGTAGGCTTTGTCAGGCTGGAAACCGGCTCTCGCTGCATAGAAATAAAGGACAGGCAGAAACGGAGGGTGCGGATGGAGCAGGGAACACAAGTGCTGTTACAGGTATTCGGCGGGCTGGCGCTGTTTTTGTATGGGACGGACAGTCTGTGCCGGGCGGTGCAGCAGGGGGCGGGCAGGCGGCTGCGCTGCCTGCTGGCGCGGTGCACCGCAAACCCGGCGGCAGGGCTGCTGACCGGTGCGGCGGTAACGGCGGTGCTGCAAAGCAGTTCGGCGGTCACGGTCATGGTCATTGCCTTTCTGGCGGCGGGGCTGCTGCAGCTGCGGCAGGCGGTGCCGGTGGTGTTCGGGGCGAACATCGGCACAACGGTCACAGCACAGTTGCTGGCCTTCCGGGTGGAAAGCTGGCGGTATCTGCTGCTATTTTGCGGGGTGCTGCTCTGTCTGGCCTGCAAGGGCTGGCGGGGCCGCTGCGTGGGCGAGGCGGTGTTCGGCTTCGGGCTGCTGTTCGAGGGCGTTACGGTGATGCGCAGCGCCATGGAACCGCTGCTGCAAAGCCCGCTGCTCCGGCTGGAGCTTGCCCGGGTGCAGCAAAGCCCTTTGCACGGCCTGCTGGCGGGCATCTGCATGACCCTGACAGTGCAGAGCAGCTCTGCCACGGTGGCGCTTCTGCAAAGTATGGCGGCGCAGCCCGGGGCAGACGGCGTACACAGTCTGCTGGGGCTGACCGCTGCCATCCCCATTCTATTGGGGGATAACATCGGCACCACCATCACGGCGGTGCTTGCTGCCATCGGGCAGGGAAGAGACGCCAAGCGGGTGGCAGCAGCCCACGCCATTTTTAACCTGAGCGGCGCGGCGGTATGCTGCGCACTGCTGCAGCCCTTTGCGGCACTGGTGCGGCTGTGCTCGCCCACGGGGGCGGAGTGCGCCGTGATCGCCCGGCAGATCGCTAACGCGCATACCCTGTTCAACGTACTGTGTGCGCTGGTATGGCTGCCCCTGACCGGGCAGATGGTGCGGCTGGTCTGCGCGCTGCTGCCCGATAAAAATCGCCCGAAAGAACGGTTGTAAACCGGAGCGGGGAATGGTATACTGAAGCAGACGGATACTATTATATAAAGGATGGAATGCAATGAAACGGAAAATCGGCAGGCTGTGCATGGTGCTGGGTGCGGTGCTGATCTTGAGCGCCGCCGGGCTGCTTGGCTATAACCGATGGGATGCCGCCCGGGCAGAAAAAGCCTCGCAGGAAGTATTGGGCGAGCTGGAGCAGACCATGCAAAAGACCATCACGGAGCACCGGCAGGAAAACGAGACCGCAGTCCCGCAGCCGGTGCTGGACCCGGCACAGGAGATGACCACCGTGGAGGTGGAAGGACATGACTATATCGGAGTGCTTTCTATCCCGGCGGCAGGGTTGGAGCTGCCGGTGATGGCGCAGTGGAGCTACGCCGGGTTAAAGGTCGCCCCCGGACGTTACAGCGGCACCACCTATGCCGATGATCTGGTGCTCTGCGGCCACAACTACGCAAAGCATTTCAGTCCCATCAAGTGGCTGGCGATCGGCAGCCCGGTCTACTTTACGGATGCGGACGGTCTGCGCTGGAGCTACGAGGTGGAGAGCGTGGAGACTTTGCACCCCACCCAGATCGAGGAGATGACCACCGCCACCGAGACGGACAGCTGGGATCTGACCCTGTTCACCTGTACCTCCGGCGGAAACGCCCGGTATGCCGTGCGCTGTGTGCGGACAGGCTATCCCGTCCGGGTGACGGACGCGGCAGAGTGATGCCGTCTCTTGCGGGGCGGGACGGTTTGGAATGCCCGCCGCGTGTGCTTTGGGCATAGTCAGAGGAAAAATTATTTTTAATTTCGGGATAGCGGAGCGTCTGCGGACGCTCCGCTATCCCATTTTCACGGGAGGGGGTCGTGACGGAAGACGGCAGTTCCAGCGCCTGTTTCCTGCGGAAATGCGGCGCTGAGAGAAGATCTATTTTCAAGGAAAGCAGTTTTGACGGAAGGATGAAGGCTGCGAGGACTGCCAAAGACCCCGTCTCCGAGGGGGATGGGAAGCGTACGCTTGCTTTTTACGCAAAAAACCACAGAAAATATTTAAAAGTCCGTTTTATGGTATCTGAATTGTGCGATACTGTGTTCACCGGGGAAGCCCTGGGAACAAAACAGACACACAGGAGGGAAACACCATGAAGGATTTTGAGTTGCGTTATGTGGGCAGTCATGTGGAGGTATACACCGGCAGTGGTGTGTTCCTGTTTTCGGCCGACACGGTGCGCGAGGCCATGGAAGAACTGGCCGGGTAAGCGGGGACATACCGCACCCGGGAGGATACAATGTAAAATGTATGTAAAATAACGGAAAGCTTTTTGCTTGCTGCCCGGAAATATGTTGCGAAATGTGTGAAAAAAGTAACTTTCGTGTAAAATAAACCTTGTTGAGACGCCCCCTTTGATGGTATAATAAAAATAAGCGGCTGCCGGAACAGGGCGGCGCTCTGCGTGTGCAGGGTTCCGGCGGCTGTGTGCTGTAAAGGATTAAAAGGGAAGTTTCATATTAGGAGTATCGTTATGGATATCACACACATTACCTCTCTGCTGGGCGGCGTTGCGCTGTTCTTGTACGGTATGTCCATCATGGGCGCCGGACTGGAAAAGCTGGCAGGCGGCAAGATGCAGGGCGTACTGCAAAAGCTTACCTCCTCTACCATCAAAGGCGTGATCTTCGGCACACTGATCACCGGCGTCATCCAGTCGTCGGCTGGTACGGTGGTTATTTGTGTCGGTCTGGTCAACTCCGGTATCATGACGCTGACGCAGTCGGTAGGCGTGATCATGGGTGCAAATATTGGTACTACGGTAACAGGTCAGTTGATCCGCATGGCGGATATCTCAGGCGACAGCCTGTGGCTGACCTTGATCCAGCCCAAGACTTTTGCCCCCGTGGTGGCGTTTATTGGCTGCATTTTTTATGTGTTCCTGCGCAATGCCAAAAAGAAGAATATCGGCCAGATCATGCTGGGCTTCGGCATTCTGTTTACCGGCATGAGTCTGATGGATACCGGCGTGGCACCCCTGCGGGAGAGTGCAGTCTTTCAGAATCTGTTCGTCACCATGACCAACCCCATTCTGGGTGTTCTGGTGGGCGTGGTGGTCACCGTGATCATCCAGTCCTCCTCCGCCTCCGTGGGTATTTTGCAGGCACTGTCCAGCACAGGGCTTGTTACCTTCAGTTCTGCCATCCCCATCATTCTGGGTGCGCATATCGGTACGGCGTTCACCCCGCTGCTCACCATCGGCGGCTCCTCCAAGGATGGTAAGCGGGCAGCGCTCATCCACTTGTACTTCAACGTCATCGGCAGCGTTATTCTGTTGGCGCTGATCTACGCGGTGCAGTTCACCATCGGCATCCCCATGTGGGGCGATGTGATGAACAAGAGCTCTATTGCAAACATCCATACCATGTCCAGCGTGTGCGCTATGCTGCTGTTCCTGCCTTGCAGTGGGGTGTTGAGCCGCTTGGCGATGCTCACAGTGCCCAGCAGCGTGGAGGAAGCACAGGAACTGAGTATGCCGGTGCTGGACGAGCGTCTGTACAAGAGCCCGGCTGTGGCTCTGCAGCAGGCTAAGAACGCGGTGATCAAGATGTCCCGCCGCGCCGCCCGTAACGTAGGTCTGGCCGCGCCGCTGCTTTTGAAGATGGACGAGGAGACCGTGAGCGCCATCAAGGTGCGCGAGAACCTGATCGACCGCATGGAGGTGGAGATCACCAACTACCTGATCAAGCTGACCGATCAGGAGCTGGGCGACGACGAGAGCCATGCGGTGACCGAGCTGCTGAACTTTGTCACCGAGTTCGAGCGCATCGGCGACTATGCCGTGAACATTATGGAAAAGGCCGAGGAGTTGTACGACAAGGAAGCCAGCTTCAGCGAGAGCGCCAAAAAGGAGCTGCAGCTGCTGGACGATGCACTGGAGCGCATTCTGGCGCTGACGGACGAGGCCTTTGAAAACGATGATACCCAGAAGGCTGCACAGGTAGAGCCGCTGGAAGAGATCATCGATGTGATGGTGGAGCGCCTGCGCGACCAGCACATCCGCCGCCTGAAGGACGGCATCTGCTCCATCGACACCGGCGTGGTGTTCCTGGATGTGCTGAACAACGCCGAGCGTATCTCCGACCACTGCTCCAACATTGCGGTGCGCATGGTGGGCATGGAGGCCGGCGATGACTACGACTCCCACACCCTGAAAAACATTATGCACCACAGCCCCAGCAAGGACTATATGCTGGAATACGAACAGTGCCGCAAGGAATACCTTGTGCCGCTGGAAGAAATGGAAGCCTAAAATAGTTTTTATTTTCAAATAAGCCAGGCCAGCGGGTCTGGCTTATTTTGCGTTTTCACGCAGGTATATGCAGTAGGAGCTGCCGTATATCTTTGCAATCCCCCTCGTGAAAATGGGATAGCGGAGCGTCCGCAGACGCTCCGCTATCCCGAAATTAAAAATAAGGTTTCCGCTGAATATGGCCAAAGCGCAAGCGGAGGCCATTGAAAATCGTTCGCCCTGCTAGACGCTCACTCCCCAAGATCTTCCAGCAGCAGGTCCAGCTCCCGGGGGCTGTTGACCACGATCCCACGCTTGATGCGCAAAGCGTCGTTTTCCGGCAGAAGATTGGTGTAGATGCCGGTCACGCGGATCAAAGTGCCCGGGGTGCCGTCGGCGCGGCAGGTGTACACCGCCACCCGCCCGCCGCTGTCCCTCAGGCAGTAGCGGGCAGTGTCCGTCTGGGGCGCAGCCTGCGCGGCAAGGCTCAGGGGAGAGTCGGGGTCGGTCTCGGACCCGGCGGGGCTTTGGGACAGCGGCAGCTTTGGCAGCGCCATCCAGAACAGACTGAATACAATGGTGAATACGCAAAGCCCGTAGAACAGGCAGACAGACAGCTTGCGCATAAAAAACACTCCCTTCCCCCATAAGTATGCCCCGTTTTTGCGGATGGCAGACAATTTTCACACACGGGCACTGTACTTTCCGTGGCGGAGTGTGCTATACTATTTATATCTGCTCAGCGCGCAAAGATTGGTTCTTGCCCGGCTGGGGCGTGCGTGCTATAATATGGTATTGCAGTTTGAAGTTTCGTGTTACAAACGATGTGGATAAAACCCGGCGCAGCAATGCCCGGAAACAGTCTTGAAATGTCAGGAGGCGATTCCTATCTCCAACAATGAGATGAGAAAGATCCATCGGAGCGGCGAGGAGCAGTCTGCCCGCCCGGTGGGACGTAAGGTCAATGTTTCCCAGAGCCGCCGCGAGGCCCGCCCCGCAGCGGAAAACCGTACCCGTGCGCCCAAAGCACCCAAAAGCCCCAAGCCGCCGAAGGAAAAGAGCAAACACCCCATCCTGCGGTTCATCGGCCGCACCATCGCTACGGTGCTCTGCCTTGGCATCATGCTGGGCAGCGTGGTGGCTGTGGGTATGGTGTACTATGTGGTGCAGGCTACCGCCAACGACGGTGACCTGCTGGATCTGGATAACATCCAGTTGAGCCAGTCCAGTATGGTGGTTGCCACCGACCCGGATACCGGTGCACAGGTGGAGTATGCCACCCTGCGCTCCTCCAACAGCCACCGCGTATGGGCAGACCTTGAGCAGATCCCTTCCAACCTGCAGTATGCGTTCATCTGCACCGAGGATAAGGATTTCTACTCGGAGCCCGGCGTCAACTTCAAGCGCACCATCGGCGCAATGATCAACGAGTATCTGCTGCCCATTTACAGCTCCAAGCAGGGCGCATCCACGCTGGAGCAGCAGCTCATCAAGAATCTGACCGATGATAACAGCGCCAGCGGCATCGATGGTGCACTGCGCAAGGTGCGCGAGATCTACCGCGCCCTCTGCCTGAGCCGCAGCTACTCGAAAGAAACCATTCTGGAAGCCTATCTGAACACCATCAGCTTTACCGGCACCATTCAGGGTGTGCAGACGGCGGCCAACGAGTATTTCAACAAGGATGTCAGCCAGCTGAGCCTGTGGGAGTGCGCCACCATTGCTTCCATTACCAAAAACCCCACCAACTATAACCCCTATACGAACCCCGAAAACCTGATCAACCGCCGCAACTTCATCATGTACAATATGTGGCAGCAGGGCGTGATCAGCGAGGAGGACTACCGCAACGGCGCTGCGCAGCCCCTTGTGCTGGCCGAAGAGGACAGCGGCAAAAAGCCCAGCACCGTCACCTCCTACTTCACCGATGCACTGTTCAGCGAGGTCGTGCAGGACATCATGGCCAAGGAGGGCATCAGCGAATCCGAGGCGCAGAAGCTGCTCTACACCGGCGGCTTTACCATCGAAGCCACTGTCAACACCAAGCTGCAGTCCCAGATGGAAAACCTGATGCTGAACACCGACGATGCCTACTTCCCGGCGGGCTGGCATGAGGAAGAGGTCACCTCTATTTCGGACGATGATGTGCAGGTGTTCAACGAGGACGGCACCCCCAAGACCCGCACCGGCGAGGACGGCACTGTCTACTACTACCGCAACGTGCGCACACAGGCTGCCATGGTCACGCTGGACTATGACGGCAATGTGCTGGCCATTGTGGGCGGCTTGGGCGAAAAGACCAAGAGCCTTTCCCTGAACCGTGCCTACAACGTGGAGCGGCAGACCGGTTCTACCATCAAGCCCATCGGTGCGTATGCGCTGGGCATTGAGTATGGTCTGGTCAACTGGTCCACCATGCTCAACAACTCCCCCCTGTACCAGAAGCAGGATATGATCATCCGGGACGAGGACTACTGCCGCAAGAACGGTCTGATGGGCCTCTCCGATAAGCAGCTCCGCGCTTACCCCAACGCATGGCGCAGCTGGCCGCGGAACTACGGCGGCAACTACGGCGATGGCAGCGATATCCCGCTGTGGAACGGCCTTGCCCGCTCGCTGAACACCATTGCGATCCGCGTGGGCGATCTTGTGGGCGCAAGCAATATCTTCAACTTCGTCTACAACACCTTACAGCTGAACACGCTGGATCCTACCAACGACGTGGGTCTGGCGCAGATGGTCATGGGCAGCCAGACCAAGGGTGTTACCCCCATGGCGCTGGCCGCAGCCTTCCAGATCTTCTATGATGGCGAGTACACCACCCCGCATCTGTACACCCGTGTGCTGGATCGGGACGGCAACATCTATCTGGAAAACAACGCCACCAGCTATCAGGCGCTGACCCCTGATACCGCTTATGTCATGAACCGCCTGCTGAAGAACGTTCTGTTCTCCAGCGTAGGCACTGCCAGCGGCCGCTACCCCAACTCCAACGGTATGGAAGCCTTTGGCAAGACCGGTACTGCCAGCGACGAAAAGGATCTGTGGTTCGTGGGCGGCACGCCCTACTATGTCACCGCTGTGTGGTGGGGCTACGATGCACCTTACGATATGACCAAGACCCTGTCCAAGCAGCAGGCCAAGACCCGCACCTGTGTGACCGCGTGGAAGGCACTGATGGAGCAGGCACAGGCAGACCTGCCCTATAAGGCATTCCCCACCTCCGCAGGTGTGGTGGAGCGCCGCTACTGCACCCAGAGCGGCCTTCTGGCTGGCGCAGGCTGCCCGAGCACTGCCGTGGGCTACTACCGCGCCGATGACCTGCCCGATACCTGCACCTATTCCCACGCAGCTCCGCAGGCTGCCTCTGCCGGGGATACAGACAGCGCTGTGCCCACCCAGCCGGTCATCCCCACCGACACCAGTGCGCTGGATACGGAATAAGGGTAAAAATCGTACTTTTTCGCCCCTTTGCTGAAAAATCCGGCAAGGACAGGGCGCACTTTACAAGACAAAACTGGACAAAGTGACAAAATAGCATCCGGGCTCTTGCATTGCAGGGGCTCGGATGCTATTATATTTTCTGCAAGAACACTTGTGTTTGAGAGGTGAACAAGTTGGAACGCCGTTTTTATCTGGTGGATGCGCAGGTGCTGCCGGAGGTCTTTCTCAAGGTGGTACGCGCCAAGGAGCTGCTGGCCAGCGGAGAAGCCCGCAGCATTTCGGCTGCGACCCGCGCTGTAGAGCTTTCGCGCAGTGCATTTTATAAGTATAAGGATTGTATCTTTGATTCCGAGAACGGCCGTGAGGTCATCACGGTCATGGCCACCCTGCGGGACGAGACCGGTGCGCTGCAAAGCCTTCTGGCGGGCATCAGCGCCGCAGGTGCCAGCATTGTGACCATCAACCAGTCCACCCCGGAAAACGGGGCTGCACTGGTGGCGGTCACCATCCGCACCGATACCATGCAGATGTCCCCGGAGGAACTGACCGAAAAGCTTTCGCGCCAGCGCATGGTCGTGGGTGTGCGCTGTGGGTATAACCTGTAACAAAACAGGAAACGAGGGAAAGAGAGTATGGCTAAAATTGCAATTCTGGGCTTTGGCACGGTAGGCAGCGGCGTATACGAGGTGCTGCGCCGCAATGCTGCAAGCGTCTCCCGCCGGGCTGGCGAACCGGTGGAGGTAAAGTACATTCTGGACCCAAAGGATTTTACCGGCAACCCGGTGGAGCCTTTGGTGGTCAAGAGCATTGACGTGATCCTGCAGGACCCGGAGATCCGGGTGGTGGTGGAGACCATCGGCGGCACCCGCTTTGCTTACCCCTACGTCAAGGCGTGTCTGGAGAGCGGCCGCAGCGTGTGCACCTCCAATAAAGAGATGGTGGCCACCTACGGCGCAGAGCTGCTGGCACTGGCAAAGGAGCACGATTGCGCCTTCCTGTTCGAGGCTTCTGTGGGCGGCGGTACGCCCATCATCACCCCCATGCACCAGTGCCTGGCGGCCAACGTCATCACCGAGGTGGAGGGCATCGTGAACGGCACCACCAACTTCATGCTCACCAAGATGGTGCGGGAGAGCCTTGGCTTTGAGGATGCGCTGCACATCGCGCAGGAGCTGGGCTACGCCGAGACCAAGGATCCCAGCGATGACGTGGACGGCCGCGATGCCTGCCGCAAGATCGCCATCCTGTCCTCCATGGTGTGCGGCCACCAGATCTACCCCCAGAACATCCCCACCCGGGGCATCCGTGCCATTACCGCCGCCGATGTGGCAAGTGCCGAAAAGCTGGGCTGCGTTATCAAGCTGATCGCATGGATGAAGCTTGGCAAGGACGGCAGCGTGGCCGCTGGCGTAGAGCCGTGTCTGGTGCCTAAGGCAAACCAGCTTGCCAGCGTGGACGATGTGTTCAACGCGGTGCTGGTCAAGGGCGATATGCTGGGCGATGTGGTGTTTTACGGCAAGGGCGCGGGCAAGCTGCCCACCGCCAGCGCTGTGGTGGCAGACGTGGTGGATGCCCTGAAAAACGGCGCACAGGTGCACGACAGTCTGTTCTGGCAGCCTGCGGACCCGGTGGACGGCATGCTCACCGACCCGGCTCCCGCCGCATATTATGTGCGTGTGGCGGGCATTGCACCCGCTGTGGTGGAAGCCATCTACGGCTACGGCAAGGTGGTGGATGAGCGGTACGAGGGCTGCGCCTACTTTGTGGAGCGCGCCGACGAGCGTGCGCTGGCAGAAGCCGCGCGCAAGGTGGAGGCCGTGGGCGGCAGTGTGAAGCTGGTGCTCAAGCGTCTGCCCGAGGAAGTGTAACGGAAAGGAACTGCGGCAATGAAGATCAAGGTTTCGGTCCCTGCCACCAGCGCCAACGTAGGCTCCGGCTTCGATGCGCTGGGTCTGGCAGTTACGTTGTACAACACGGTCACCTTTGAGGACAGCGAGGTGCTGGAGATCTCGGCATCGGACGGCACCCGCATCCCCCGGGGTGAGTCGAATCTCGTGTACCGCTCCGCCAAGGGTCTGTTCGAAAAAGTGGGCAAGCAGATCCCGCCCCTCAAGATCACCCAGACGAACCCCATCCCCATGGCACGGGGTCTGGGCTCTTCTTCGGCCTGCATCATCGCAGGTCTGCTGGGCGCAAACCGGATGCTGGGCGATGTACTCAACACGCAGGAGCTGCTCACGCTGGCAACTGCCATTGAGGGACACCCCGATAACGTGGCTCCCGCCCTGCTGGGCGGTTTGACCAGCAGCGTGTTCGAGGATGGCAAGGTGTATTCA
Source organism: uncultured Faecalibacterium sp. (assembly GCA_934525325.1). GTDB lineage: Bacteria > Bacillota > Clostridia > Oscillospirales > Ruminococcaceae > Faecalibacterium. The sequence continues at coordinate 23,638 of CAKSZE010000005.1, read as the reverse complement.
GTCAAGCGGAATGTGGACGAAAGCCTCTGCTTTGCCGCCATCGTGCCGGACTACAAGCTGCTGACCGAAGCAGCCCGCGCTGCCCTGCCCAAGGAGGTGTCCCATAAGGATGCGGTGTATAACCTGTCCCGTGCGGCGCTGGTACCCGCAGCCTTCTGCGAGGGAAGGCACGACCTGCTGGCCATTGCCACCGAGGATAAGCTGCACCAGCAGTACCGGATGCCCCTGATGCCCGGCTCCCGCGAGGTGTTCGATATGGCGCGGCTGTGCGGCGCAAAGGCCGTGTATGTGTCCGGTGCAGGCAGCACCGTAATGGCTGTGGCGGAAAAGGCCGAAGCCGAAAAGTTCTATTCCAAGCTGGAAAAAGGTCTGGAGCTGCTGGAAGGTCTGGACGGATGTGAAGCATTTACACTGTTGCAGCTGGATGCCGATAACACCGGCGCGACCGTGGAATGATAAACGGGTAAGGAAAGTGCAAGCACGCTTCCACCCGGTAAGCCCCCGCAAGCGCGGGGCGTTAAAGAGGAGAGTGACAAGATATGGCGTTGATCGTACAGAAATTCGGCGGTTCTTCCGTAAAGGACCGTGACCGTATCTTCAACGTTGCGCGGATCGTGGCTAACACCCACAACGCGGGCAATGACGTAGTGGTGGTAGTCTCCGCACAGGGCGACACCACCGATGACCTGATCGCCAAGGCAGGGGAGATCACCCATAACCCCTCGGCGCGTGAGATGGATATGCTGCTGGCCTCCGGCGAGCAGATCAGCATCGCACTGCTGGCCATGGCGCTGAACGAGCTGGGCTGCCATGCCATCAGCCTGACCGGCTGGCAGGCGGGCTTCCGCACCGACCGTGCCTACACCAAGGCGCGCATCACCCGGCTGGAGACCGAGCGGATCTCCTCCGAGCTGGAGCGCAACCGTGTGGTAGTGGTGGCAGGCTTCCAGGGCTTGAACAAGCTGGACGATATCACCACGCTGGGACGCGGCGGCTCCGACACCAGTGCTGTGGCCATTGCTGCTGCCCTGCACGCTGACCGCTGCCAGATCTACACGGATGTGGAGGGCGTTTACACTGCCGACCCGCGCAAGGTGCGCAACACCCGCAAGCTGGAGGAGATCACCTTTGACGAGATGCTGGAGCTGGCATCTCTGGGCGCACAGGTGCTGAACAACCGCAGCGTGGAGCTGGCCAAAAAGTACAATGTGGAGCTGGAGGTGCTCTCCAGCCTGAACCCCATCCCGGGTACGGTGGTTAAGGAGGTTACAAAGGACATGGAAGGTATGCTGATCAAGGGTGTTGCCAAGGACACCGATGTTGCTGTTATCACGATTCTCAACGTTCCCGATGAGCCGGGCATGAGCTTTAAGATCTTCGGCCTGCTGGCACAGAAGAACATCAATGTGGACATCATCCTGCAGTCCACCGGCCGCGATGGCAAGAAGGACATCAGCTTTACCTGTGCCGAGGGCGAAGCCGAGCTGGCCATGCGTGTGCTGAAGGACAGCGCACACTTCAGCAATGTCAGCGTGGACACCACCTGCGCCAAGGTCTCCATCGTGGGTGCCGGTATGCAGAGCCACAGCGGCGTTGCCTCCAAGATGTTCGAGGCATTGTCCAACAACAATATCAACATCAAGATGATCTCCACCAGCGAGATCAAGATCTCCTGCATCATCGACCGTGCAGACGCCGACAAGGCTGTCAGCGCTATCCACGATATGCTGTTTGACTGATCTGCGTAAAATTTTTGCTTATGGCCTGTCTGCTCCCTGCGGGGGCGGGCGGGTCATAATTTTTTTACACACGGCGGCGTTTACACAAATTGCAAAGGGGTGTATAATATAGTTTGAATCTGTGCGGCGCACCGGCGCTGCAACAACGCCGAAAAGGAGCCCCGCCGCATGAGTGAACCCACCCGTACCTCTAGAGCGCCTGCTGATAAGCGCCTGACCTATCAACAATGGAAGCGCCGCAAAATGCTGCGGCTGGCCCGCAACTGGGTGCTGTTTCTGGCCGGCTGCGCTGCGGTAGTGGCGCTGCTGACCGGCGGCATCCTGTGGCTGCTGCCCAAAGTGCACGGCCTGCTGGCCGGGCCAAAGGTGTTTGCAGCCAGCGTGTATGACGGCACAGACTATGTGTTCAACGCCGCAGATGCCCGGCTTACGCTGGTGAATGCCAACCTGCCCTATACCGCCGAGCCCGCCCCGCTGCTGGACACCGCCGACGAGGCCACCGGCCAGCAGCTGGAAGCGGAAGCGGCCATGCAGTACCGCAGCATGGCCGCCGCCGCGCAGGCGGATGGTATCAGCCTGACCCTTGTGGCCGGTTATCAGGACGCCGACACCCGGCAGGCCGCCTACGAGGCCCGAGTGCAGACCTACCGCGATAAGCGCAAGAGCGAAGAGGAAGCCGTCCGTCTGGCGGCTACCATCCAGCCCGCCGCCAACGCCAACGAGCACGGCACCGGCTACGCAGCAGATATCCTCAGTGCGGACGACCCGCAGCAGGATACCGGCTTTGCCGAGACCCGCGCCTACGAGTGGCTTACGGCCTACGCGGCGGAATATGGCTTTATCCTGCGCTACCCGCAGGACCGGCAGGCTGCTACTGGCATCGTGTTCGAGCCGTGGCACTGGCGCTATGTAGGGGTGGAAAATGCCCTTGCCATCCGTGCCAGCGGCCTGAGCTTGGAAGAGTTCATCGCCCTGCAGCGGGCAGACTGAATCAAACGCTCTGTGCTGCGGCACAGAGAGAAGGGAATTATCATTGGAACGTACTCTCATTGCACCGGGCGTGCATCTTTCCTGCGACCCGGCTTCTAAATTCAACCGCTGCCGCATCAGCATCCACTTTGCTTTCCCGGCCCAGCGTAAAACAGCCACTGCCCATGCGCTTTTGCCGCTGGTGATGGAGCGCGGCTATGCGGACTGCCCGGATATGACCCGGCTGACCAAAAAGCTGGCCAAGCTCTACGGTGCAGACCTGACTGTGGACGCCCGCCCCATGGGCTGCAACCACAACCTCTGCGTCAGCGTGACCGGCATCAAGGATGCCTTTGCGCTGGAAGGCGAGGCGCTGACCGCCGAGTATACCAAAATTGCGCTGGGTGCGGCCTTCCATCCCTATCTTGTGGACGGCTGCTTTGACCCGCAGGCTGTCAGCATTGAAAAGCAGATGCTGAAAAAGGGCCTTGAGGACGAGATCAACGATAAACGCATCTACTGCCTGCATCAGGCCAACCGGGAGTTCTTTGGCGACAGCCCGGCGGGCGTGCGGCAGGAGGGCTATCTGGAAGAGGTGGACGGCCTTACCCCGGCTATGCTGACCGCCGCCTACCGGCAGATGCTGCGCACCGCCAACATCGAACTGCTGGTGCTGGGCTGCGATGCCGCCCAGACCGCCGCCATCCGGGACGCCTTGCTGGCAGAACTTGCCTGCATCGACCGCGCCCCGCTGCCGCTGGTGGAAAACATGGCCATGCCTGCCATTGCACCGGTGCACAAGACCGAAAACTACGATATGGTGCAGGCAAAGCTGTGTATGCTGTTCACACTGGGGCAGCCCATGCAGCCGCAGCAGCTGGCAGCCGTGCGCCTTGCCATGGCGCTGTACGGCGGCAGCGTGACCAGCCGCCTGTTCCTCAATGTGCGGGAGCGGGACCATCTGTGTTATTACTGCTCCTCCTCCTTCCAGAGTTTTACCGGCAGCATGGCGGTGAACAGCGGTGTGGAGCACGCCGATGCCGCCCGCGCAGAGCAGGCGATTCTGAAGGAGCTTGCAGACCTGTGCACCGGCCCCATTACGGACGAGGAATTTGAGGACTGCCGCCGGGGTCTGCTCAGCGGCATGAACGGGGTAGAGGACAGCCTTGGCGGCATCGAGAGCTGGTACTACATCGAGGTGCTGCGCGCCGGTGCCAACAGCGCTGCGCCCATCCAGAGCCCGGAGCAGGCGCGGAATGCTCTGCGCGCTGTGACCAAGGACGAGGTGCGGGACATTCTGCGCCGCCTGACCCTCTCGGTCAGCTATCTGCTTACAAAGGAGGATGCTGCCCATGCCGCAGAATAACCAGACCCTGCTGGAAAAGACCGTGGCCGACCAGTGGCAGACCCTGCCCTCCGGCCTGACGGTGCTGGTGCGCCCCATGCCGGGCTATTCCAGCACCCATGTGATCTATGCCACAAAGTTCGGCTCCATCGACCGGGATTTCTGCCTGAACGGCCAAACCGTGCATCTGCCGGCGGGTGTGGCGCATTTTTTGGAGCACAAAATGTTCGAGGACGAGGACGGCGACGCCTTTGCCAAGTACGCAAAGACCGGCGCCAACGCCAACGCCTTTACCAGCTTTGACCGCACCTGCTACCTGTTCACCGCCACCCAGCAGCTGGACGAAAGTCTGGATGTGCTGCTGGGCATGGTAGGCCACCCCTATTTTACCGAGCAGACCATCGCCAAGGAGCAGGGCATCATCGGGCAGGAGATCAAAATGTACGATGACAGCCCGGACTGGCGGCTCATCACCGGCCTGTTCGAGTGCCTGTACCACAGCCACCCCATCCGCAGCGACATCGCAGGCACAGTGGAAAGCATTGCCGAGATCACGCCCGCCATGCTGTACAATAGCTGCAAGGCCTTTTATGCCCCAGGCAATATGGTACTGGCTGCGGCCGGCAACACCACCATGGAGCAGATCTTGGCCGCCTGCAAGCGGCACGGCCTGATGGAGCCCCGCCCGGCACAGAAGGTGCAGCGGCTGTGGGCCACGGAGCCTATGACCCTTGCCGCCACGGAAAAAACGCTGACCATGCCGGTTTCCAAGCCATGCTTCGGCGTGGGCTTTAAGGAAGAGCCGCTGCCAGCGGATGACCTGCGCACCGAGGCGCTGTACGACCTTGTACTCAGCTGCATCGTGGGCGGGATGTCGCCCCTGTACCGCCGCCTGTATGATGAAGGTCTTGTGAACCCCGGCTTTGGCGGCGAGGTGCTGCGGGTGGACGGCTGCTGCTGCATCCTGTTCACCGGCGAGAGCGATGTGCCGGACACCGTGCGCCAGCTGTTGTTGGACGAGATCGCCCGGGTGCGGGCCGCCGGTGTGGACAGGGAAGTATTTACCCTGTGCAAGAACGAAAAATACGGCCAGCTGATCGAAAATCTGGAAAACGTGGAGGACTCGGCCAGCCAGATGGCAGACTTTGCCCTCAGCGGCCAGACGGTGGCGCAGCAGATCTCCATGCTGGCAGGGCTGACCGCAGAGGATGCGGACGCTGCCCTGCAGCACATCCTGTGCACCGACCGCATGGCTACCATGTACATCCAGCCGGACGGCACGGCGCAGGCAGCGGAAGAGGACGAGGAGGAAGAAGAATGAACTATCTGACAAATCTGGTGCAGTTCCCGGGTCTTGGCCTGAGTTTTCACCTGAACCGTGTGGCCTTTACCATCGGCGGGGTCAGCATCTACTGGTACGGCGTGTGCATCGCGGTGGGTCTGTGTCTGGCACTGGTCTTTGCCTTCCGGCACAGTCTGGAATTTGGCGTAGACCCGGACAGCATGGTGGACGTCATCCTCATCGGCGTGGTGCTGGGCATTATCAGCGCCCGCGCCTACTATGTGGCCATGGCACCTTTTAAATACGAGAGCATCTGGGAGATGATCGCCATCCGGGACGGCGGCCTTGCCATCTACGGCGGCATCATCGGAGCCTTTTTGTTTGGCGGTCTGGCCTGTAAGTGGCGGGGCGTGCCGGTACTGCCCATGTTCGACCTTACCGCCATGGGCTTTCTCATCGGGCAGGGCTGCGGCCGCTGGGGCAACTTTTTCAATCAGGAGGCCTTTGGCTGCAACACCACCCTGCCGTGGGGTATGTACAGCGAGGCCACCCGCGCTTACCTGATGAGCAGCACGGTTACGGTACCCAAGGGCGTGGTCATCGACCCCAACCTGCCGGTGCATCCCACCTTTTTGTACGAGAGCATCTGGTGCTTTGTGGGCTTCTTCCTGCTGTTCCGCTACATTAAAAAGCGCAAGTTCAACGGCGACATCACCCTGCGGTATCTGATCTGGTACGGCGCAGGCCGTTTCTGGATCGAGGGTCTGCGCACCGACAGTCTGATGCTGGTGCCCTCCATCGGGCTGCGGGCATCCCAGCTGGTGGCAGGCATCGCCGTGGCGGCGGGCATTGCGGCAGAGGTGTACTTCACCCGTAAGTGCAAGGGCAAGCCCCTGCTGGTGCCGCTGGCGCTGAACGCCGAGAACAAGGCAGCTAAAAAGAAGCTGGACGGCCCCATCTCCTTTGCAGGTAAGGACACCCAGCTACTGGCTTCCAGCCCGCGCAAGCTGTTTTTGGAAAAGACCGAGGCCTATAATGCGCAGGTGAAAGCCGCCATAGAACAGGCCGGGCAGAAAAAAGCGTAAAAAATCTGCGCAAAAAGGGAAATTTCCTCTTGCAATCCGGTTTGGTTTTTGCTATAATATTCTAGCCGCATGGTGTGGGCGCCTGAAATGGCCCGCTGTAAGGGCCTGCCTTTACGACCAGCGAGTACAACGAAAAGGAATGAACAAAATGTACGCAATCATTGTTACCGGCGGTAAGCAGTACCGCGTGGAGCAGGGCGACATCGTCTACATCGAAAAGCTGGACGTTGAGGCCGACTCCGAAGTGAAGTTTGATCAGGTTCTCGCTATTGGCGAGGAGGGTTCTGTGAAGGTTGGCGCTCCCGTTGTTGAGGGTGCTACCGTTTCTGCCAAGGTCATCAAGAATGGCAAGGGCAAGAAGCTGAACATCATCACCTATCGCGCAAAGAAGCACAGTGCTCGCCGTATGGGCCATCGTCAGCCCTTCACCAAGGTTGAGATCACTGCGATCAACGGCTAAGGAGGTAAATTACAATGGCACATAAAAAGGGCGTAGGCAGCACCAAGAACGGCCGCGATTCCGCAGCACAGCGTCTGGGCACCAAGCGTGCAGACGGTCAGTTCGTTCTGGCCGGCAACATCCTGGTTCGTCAGCGTGGCACCCACATCATGCCGGGTGAGAACGTTGGCAAGGGCAGCGATGACACCCTGTTTGCTCTGGTGGACGGCACCGTCCGTTTCGAGCGCGTGGGCAAGAGCGGCAAGAAGTGCAGCGTTAAGCAGTAACTTCTTTCTGAATAACTGCAATCGTAGAGCCGGACCCTCGTGGCCCGGCTCTTTTTGATGAAATAAGGCTGCGTGTTTGCACAATACGCCAGCCTGTAAAACTAAGGAGGGGCTGTATGGCAGCACAGACTAACTTTATCGACATCGCCACGATATGGCTCCATGCGGGCAAGGGCGGCGATGGCGCGGTGAGCTTCCACCGCGAAAAATTCGTGGCCGCAGGCGGCCCGGACGGCGGCGACGGCGGCCGGGGCGGCGACATCATCTTTGTGGTGGACGACCATCTGTCCACCCTGATGGATTTCCGCTATAAGCGCAAGTATGTGGCCCCGGAGGGCGGCAAGGGCGGCGCAAGCCTGTGCCACGGCAAAAATGCCGAGAATCTGGTCATCAAGGTGCCGCTGGGCACCGTGATCAAGGACGCCGAGAGCGGCCTTGTTATCGCAGACCTGTCCGACCACACCCCGGTCACCATTGCAAAGGGCGGCCGCGGTGGCTACGGCAACGCACACTTTGCCACCCCCACCCGCCAGATCCCCAAGTTTGCAAAGCCCGGTATGCCCGGCGAGGATCTGCAGGTGACGCTGGAGCTGAAGCTGATCGCAGACGTAGGCCTGATTGGCTTCCCCAACGTGGGTAAGTCCACCCTCATCTCCACCATCAGCGCCGCCAAGCCCAAGATCGCCAACTACCACTTTACCACCCTTGTGCCCACGCTGGGCGTTGTGTCGGTGGGCGAGGGCGCAAGCTTTGTCTGCGCCGACATCCCCGGCCTGATCGAGGGTGCCAGCGAGGGCGTCGGTCTGGGACACGATTTCCTGCGCCATGTGGAGCGCTGCCGCCTGCTGCTGCACGTTGTGGATGTTTCCGGCAGCGAGTGCCGCGACCCCATCGAGGACTTTGAGAAGATCAACGAGGAACTGGCAAAGTTCAGCCCCGTGCTGGCCGAGCGCCCGCAGATCGTGGTGGGCAACAAGTGCGACCTTGCCACCGAGGAGCAGATCGAGACCTTCCGCCAGTATGTGGAGGGCAAGGGTCTGACCTTCGTAGCCATCTCTGCCGCCACCATGCAGGGCGTAAAGCAATTGCCGGGGCTGGTGTACAACCGTCTCAAGGATATCCCGCAGGTGCCGGTGTTCACCCCCGAGTACAAAAAGCCGGAGGTCAAGAAGAATGGCCGCGACTTCACCATCCAGCGCATGGAAGCCCATGTGTGGAGCGTGGATGCCCCGTGGCTGGAGTATATTCTGGCCGGCAGCAACGTGGACGACTACGAGAGCCTGCAGTTCTTCCAGCGTCAGCTGGGCGAGAGCGGCATTCTGGACGCGCTGGTGCAGAAGGGCGTGGAAGAAAACGATACCATCCTCATCGGCGAGTATCAGTTCGACTATATCTTCTAAGGATAAAGCATCATGAACGAATCAGAAAAGATCGACCCGCGGGAGCTCAGCCCGCTGGCGCTGGCCTTTGTAGGGGACAGCGTGCTGGAGCTGCTGGTGCGCCAGCGTCTGGTGGAGCACCACCGCCTTTCTGCCGGAAAGCTGAACGCCGAAAAGGTCAAGTATGTCTCTGCCAAGGCACAGTTCCGGGAAGAGCAGCTGCTGGAGCCGCTGTTCACCGAGGACGAGCTGGCTGTGTTCAAGCGCGGGCGCAATGCCAGCAAGGCCAGCGTTGCCAAGCACGCCTCCCCGGAGGAATACCGTGCCTCCACCGGCTTCGAGTGCCTGTTGGGCTGGCTGTACCTGAACGGACAGCTGGAGCGCGTGCACCAGCTGTTCGAGGTGCTGTGGCAGCAGTTTGACCCTGACCAGAAATAAAAATGCGAAAGCCCGCTGCTTTCCGCACTGGAAACCAGTGGTGGAAGGCAGCGGGCTTTGTTTGTTGGCATCTGCGGTCCGTCAGATGCCGCTTACGCCATCAGCGGCTGTTTTTCGCGTTGGTGGAACGGCTGTTGGTGGAGTTCTTGGCGCTTTCGTCATCGGCACCCTTGGTGTACTGGTTGGGGTGCTTGTGCTCGTTGGTGGCGCTGTTGGTGGTCTTGCTGCTGGTACGGTTAGAGGTCTGGTTCTTGCAATTGGTACTGCGGTTCTCACTGCGGTTTTCCATGGTGTGAATGCTCCTTTCGGTCGTTGCTGTGGGGGCGGGGCCGCCCTCACAGTCCATAGTGTGGCCGCAGCCGGCGGCTTTATACATCCCATGGGAGGAAAAGAATATGCCTACGGAATATTTTGAGCAGCGGGAGCGTGCCCTGCTGGGCCCGCGGTACGAGCAGCTGTATGCCGCCCCGCAGCAGACGGCAGAGCGCGGCGTCACCGTGTCGGCGCTGCGCACCACGCCGGAGCAGTTTGCGCAGCGGGCAGATTTTCCGCTGGAGCCTTCGCCCTTCTGCAGGGCGGCTTTTGTGGTGCATCAGCCGGAATTTAAGCCCGGGCGGCATCCGTACCACCATGCGGGTGTGTTCTACTCGCAGGAGCCTTCGGCATCCTCGGCAGCGCCGCTGCTGGGAGTGCAGCCGGGGATGCGGGTGCTGGATCTGTGCGCCGCGCCCGGTGGCAAAAGCAGCCAGCTGGCGGCGGCGTTGCAGGGGCGCGGTGTGCTGGTGAGCAACGAGTATGTGGCGGCGCGCGCCGAAATTTTAAAAAGCAACCTTGAGCGCATGGGTGTTTCCAACGCTGTGGTGCTCAACGAGATCCCCGCCCGCATTGCCGAAGCGCTGCCGGAGTTTTTCGACCGGGTGCTGGTGGACGCGCCCTGCTCCGGCGAGGGAATGTTCCGCAAGGAGCCGGTAGCGCTGCAGCAGCACTGCGAAGCACTGGTAAAGCAGTGCGCAGAACTGGGCGCGCAGATTCTGGACTGCGCCGCAGCGGCACTGGCTCCCGGTGGGCAGCTGGTGTACTCCACCTGCACCTTTGCGCCGGAGGAGGACGAAGGACAGGTGGCGGCGTTTTTGCAGCGCCACCCGGAGTTTGCGCTGGCCGATGTGCTGGGCAATGTGGGCTACACCTTTGGCAGCGCAGGCGAAGAGAACCGCACCGGCGGCTTGCCGCTGGACGTGAGCAAGGTACGCCGCATCTGGCCGTGTCAGGGCGGCGAGGGGCACTTTATGGCACGTCTGGTCAAGGCGGGCACGCCCCGCACCCTGCCGCCGGAGGGGGAATACACCCCGGAAGAGCAGCTCTGGCTTGCTGCAGCTGCGGAGATGGGCAAAAAGGGCAAGGGCAAGGCTGCAAAACCTGCTAAGGCCGCCGATGCCCGCAGCGCCCGCCGTGCGGACAGCCGTGCCTGCCGGGACGCTGTGCAGGGCACGAGCCGCCGCACCCGGGACACCGGGGCAGGGGAGGCTACCCCGGCGCAGAGCCTTGCCGCATGGCAGGAGTTTGCCCGGCAGTATTTCCCCGCACTGGCGCAGCGCCCGGCTGTGGTGCACGGCGGCGGTGTGCTGCTGCCGGTGGCCTTTCCGCAGACGGGGCTTCATGTGCTGCGGGCGGGGGTGTTCGTGGGCAGTGTGCAGAAAGGGCGCTTTGTGCCGGAGCATCATCTGTTCACAGCCTTCGGCAGCCTGTGCACGAACTGCGAGCAGCTGACCCTAGCCGACTGCCGCTGCACCGAGTATCTCTCCGGCCGCGAGGTGGAAGCCCGCACGGCAGCGGACGGCTGGTGCTGCGTGACCGTGGACGGCTGGCCGCTGGGCGGCGGCAAGGTGTCCGGCGGGCGGGTGAAAAACCACTACCCCAAGGCGCTGCGGCTGCTGTAAACCGCAGATTTACACGCATCCGGGCGAAAATCAGGCTTTTCAGGCTTGAACGCGCCGGTGGATTGTGATAAAATAACAGAGTTAGATTTTGTGTGCTGCCACAAGCGGGCGACCACAGCCCGTCTGCCCGCAGGCGGAGATACCGATAAATTTAGGAGGCTCTTTCCCATGTCTGGACATAGCAAATGGAACAACATTAAGCGCAAGAAGGAAAAGACTGACGGCGCCCGCGCCAAGGTCTTTACCAAGATCGGCCGCGAGATCAGCGTTGCCGTCCGTGACGGTGGCCCCAACCCGGCTTCCAACAGCAAGCTGGCAGATCTGATCGCCAAGGCAAAGCGCATGAGCGTGCCCAACGATAACATCCAGCGCATCATCAAGAAGGCCGAGGGCGGCGACAAGACCGAGTTCGAGGCCATCACCTACGAGGGCTACGGCCCCGGCGGCGTGGCAGTCATGGTGGAGACCCTGACCGACAACCGCAACCGTACTGCTGCCGACCTGCGCCACTACTTCGATAAGAACGGCGGCAATCTGGGCGCTATGGGCTGCGTGGCTTTCCTGTTCAACCAGAAGGGCGTCATTGACATCTCTCTGGAGGATAAGGACGCCGACGAGGCCATGATGGACGCTCTGGATGCCGGTGCCGAGGACTTTGATGCCAGCGAGGACGCAGCCGAGGTCACCACCGATCCCGAGAACTACTCTGCCGTGGTCAAGGCTCTGGAAGAGAAGGGCTACGAGATCCTGTCTGACGATCTGGCTATGGTGCCCATGACCACCACCCGCCTGACCGACCCCGATCAGCTGAAGCTGATGGGCAAGCTGCTGGACTCTCTGGAGGACAACGACGACGTCCAGAACGTCTGGCACTCTCTGGAGAACGAAGAGGATCTGCCGGAATAAGCTTCCGTAAGGCTCTTTGCTCCTGAAATAAGACGATAAAAAGCCGCTTTTTGTGCTGCAAGGCACGAAAGGCGGCTTTTGCTTGTTATCCCTGTGCCAGCGCCTTACCTTTTGCGTAGTAGCGCTGCATTTCTTCCCGGGGGACCATATTCCCGCCGGTGGCCCAGACCAGATGGGTGGCGTTTGCCAGCGCACCGGCGGGCAGGACGGCTTCGGTGTAAGCGCCAAGCAGCTGCCCGGGCAGGGTGAGCACCGGGCCGTACATTCCTGCCAGAGCGCTGGGCTCAAGGAAAAGATCCTCGGCATCCGCCAGCTGCGCCAGAAGGGTGTACATCCGCTCGTCCTGCAGGGTGTAGCAGCCGCTCATGAAGGGGCGCATCAGCCCGCCCACAAAGCCGGAGGCTCGCCCGACGGCAAGACCATCGGCGGCGGTGCGGTTGTCGATGCCAAAGTCCTGCACGCAAACGCTGCTGTTTTCGCCGGTGGCCATGCCCAGCATCATGCAGGGAGAGTGGGTGGGCTCGGCAAAAAAGCAGTGTGCGGCATCGCCGAACAGCATCTTCAGGCCAAAGGCCACGCCGCCGGGGCCTCCGCCCACACCGCAGGGCAGGTAGGCGAAGAGGGGGTGCTCTGCATCTACGGTGACGCCCTGCGCGTCCAGCTGCTTTTTCAGCCGCAGTGCAGCCACGGCGTAGCCCAGAAAGAGGGTCTTGGAGTTTTCGTCATCCACAAAATGACAGTAGGGGTCCCCTGCCGCCAGCTTGCGCCCCTCGGTCACGGCGATGCTGTAATCGGATGCATACTCCACCACCTTGACGCCCCGGCTGCGGAGCAGATCTTTTTTCCACTGCCGCGCGTCCGCAGACATGTGCACCGTGACCTGAAAGCCCAGCTTCGCGCTCATGATGCCGATAGAAAGTCCCAGATTGCCGGTGGAGCCCACCGCGATGGAATACTGCGAGAACAGCTTGCGGAAACGCTCCTCTGCCAGAACAGCGTAGTTGTCGGTCAGGTGCAGCATTCCGCTGTGCAGGGCAATGTCCTCGGCGGTTTTCAGTACCTCGTAAATGCCGCCCCGGGCTTTGATGGAGCCGGAGATGGGCAGGTGGCTGTCCAGCTTGACCCATACCTGCCCGGCGATGGGGGTGCCGCTGTGCTCTTCCAGCACCTTCTGCATCCGGGGAATGGGCTGGACAGGGGACTCGATGATGCCGCCGGTCGCAGCGGTCTCGGGAAAGACGGCGGCAAGGTAGGGTGCAAACCGCTCCAGCCGTGCGGCGGCGTCCTCAATGTCGGCAAGGGTCAGCGGGCAGGTAGCCGCAGCCTGTGCAAAAGGCAGCTTGTCCGGGTTTACCCATGCAGTCTCCTTCAGGGCACAGAGGTCGGACACCACAGGATATGCCGCGATCCAATCGGCAACGGAACGCCCGGCGATGCACTTGGCAGGTGAAACCATAGCGGATCCTCCTTTATATATAGAACCGGATGGGGGCGCCCGGCAGTTTTTTGCGGGGCGCTGCGTGTTTTGAATATAAAGGTTTTTACAGGAATTGTCAACCGGAACAGACTGTTTTGTGCAGGGAAGGCCGACACGCCACAAGTTCGACAGCTGCCGGCTGCTGCGCTGTACGATAACGCAGGGCAGGAGATTTTTGGAAAGAAAGCAGCACATCTGCCAAAAACCTTGTTAAAAAACTGGCATTTTGCCATTTCTGTGTAAAGTATACAAGAATAAACACAAAAAATTGGCATTGCGCGTATTGCTATTTTGCAACTGATATATTAGAATATAAGCAAGAAGAGCGTGCAGGCGTTCTGCGCGTGCCACATGATAAATAACGACAGGAGGAACTTCTCTATGCCTATGAAAATGGGTTGGCGCTGGTATGGCGAGGGCAACGACCCCGTCACCCTGAGCGACATCAAGCAGATCCCCGGCGTGACCAGCATCGTCTGGGCACTGCACAACAAGATGCCCGGCGAGATCTGGGAAATCGACGAGATCCAGAAGGTTGCAGACCAGATCCACGCCTACGGCTTTGATATGGATGTTGTCGAGTCCGTCAACGTGCACGACGACATCAAGATCGGCCTGCCCACCCGCGACCAGTATATCGAGAACTACAAGCAGTGCATCCGCAATCTGTCCAAGTTCGGCGTCAAGGTCATCTGCTACAACTTCATGCCCATCTTCGACTGGACCCGCACCGATCTGTTCCACCCGGTAGGCGATGGTTCTACCGCACTGTTCTACGAGAAGGACAAGATCAAGGGCGATTACAAGGCCATGGCTGAGTACATCATGTCCTTCACCGAGAAGTACAACATGACCTTCCCCGGCTGGGAGCCGGAGCGCATGGCAAAGCTGGACGAGCTGTTCAAGGCCTACGCCCCTGTCACCAAGGAGAAGCTGTGGGAGAACCTGAAGTACTTCCTGGAAGCTCTGATGCCCACCTGCCGCGAGTGCGACATCAAGATGGCCATCCACATGGACGATCCCCCTTGGGATATCTTCGGCCTGCCCCGCCTGCTGGTGGACGAGCCCAGCATCGACCGCTTCCTGAAGATGGTGGACGATCCGTACAACTGCCTGACCCTGTGCACCGGCAGCCTGAACGCAAACCCCAACAACAACTGTGCCGAGATCATCCGCAAGCACTGCGACCGCATTGCCTTCGGCCACGTCCGCAACATCCACCACTTCCCCAACGGCGACTTCTCTGAGGCTGCTCACCGCGACTGCTGCGGCGAGACCGGCATCATTGAGGTGATGCGCGCTTACCATGACTGCGGCTTTGAGGGCTACATCCGTCCCGACCACGGCCGTCAGCTGTGGGAGGAAGGCCCCGGCGTCTGCCGCCCCGGCTATGGCAAGTATGACCGTGCTCTGGGCATCCAGTATATGCTGGGTATCTGGGATCTGCTGGACCGTCTGGATGAAGAAAAGAAGGGCTGATCACTATGAAGCTGTCTGATATCAAAAACGGCAATCTGTCCGCCGAGTGGGCAGAAAAGGGCTACGAGCTGCCCAAATTCGACATTGAGGCTGTCAAGGCCAAGACCCACGCCGAGCCCACCTGGGTGCACTTCGGCGCAGGCAACATCTTCCGCGCTTTCCCCGCTGCCGTGCTGAACGATGCACTGAACAGCGGCAAGTACGACCGCGGCGTCATCGTGGCTGAGAGCTTCGACTACGAGATCATCGACAAGGCTTACCAGCCCTACGATAACCTGAGCCTGCTGGTCTGCCTGAAGTCCACTGGCGAGATCGAGAAGAAGGTCATCGCCTCCGTTACCGAGAGCCTGAAGGCTGACTACTCCTTCGGCGCCGACTGGGCACGTCTGGTGGAGATCTTCCAGAACCCCAGCCTGCAGATGATCTCCTTCACCATCACCGAGAAGGGCTACGGCGTTGCGCCCGCTGACTTGGAGCGCGGCCTGACCCCCGTGCTGGCTATGGGCAAGGTCACTGCTCTGCTGTACGAGCGCTTCAAGGCCGGCAAGCTGCCCCTGACCGTGCAGAGCATGGATAACTGCTCTCACAACGGCGATAAGGTCAAGACCGCTGTCCACGCCTATGCAGCCAAGTGGGTGGAGCAGGGTCTGGTGCCCGCCGAGTTCCTTGCCTATGTGCAGGACGAGACCAAGGTTACCTTCCCCTGGAGCATGATCGACAAGATCACCCCGCGCCCGGACGCAAAGGTGCAGGAGATGCTGGCAAAGGACGGCTTTGAGGACAACTACACCATCGTTACCGAGAAGCACACCTTCACCGCTCCCTTCGTCAATGCTGAGGAGACCCAGTACCTGTGCATCGAGGATCACTACACCAATGGCCGTCCTCCGCTGGAACTGGGCGGTGTGCTGTACTGCGACCGCGAGACCGTGGACAAGATCGAGAAGATGAAGGTCTGCACCTGCCTGAACCCCCTGCACACTGCCATGTCTATCTATGGCTGCATGCTGGGCTACACCCTCATCTCTGCCGAGATGGCAGACGAGGATCTGCGTGCTTTCATCCAGAAGATCGGCTACATCGAGGCTATGCCTGTGGTCGTTGATCCCGGCGTGCTGAACCCCTATGAGTTCATCGGCGCTGTCATCAACCGCCGTCTGCCCAACCCCTTCATGCCCGATGCTCCCCAGCGTATCGCTACCGATACCTCCCAGAAGCTGGCTATCCGCTTCGGCGAGACCATCAAGGCTTACGAGGAGCGCGGTCTGGACAAGTCCAACCTCGTGCTGATCCCGCTGGTGCTGGCAGGCTATGCCCGCTACCTGAAGGGCATCGACGACAACGGCCAGTCCTTCGAGATCTCTCCCGATCCGCTGCTGGCTGAGCTGCAGGCCATCGTCAACCCCTTGGAAGTCAAGGAAGGCGAGCAGGACTTCAGCTGCCTGAAGGCTCTGTACAGCCGTGCCGATGTGTTCGGTGTGGACCTGTACGCCGTTGGCCTGGGCGAAAAGATCGAGGGCATGGTCAAGGAGCTGTACGCCGGTAACGGCGCAGTGCGCAAGACCCTGCACAAGTACACCCTCGCCCGCTAAAACTTTATAACGCTATTTCCGTACCCACGCTGCGCTTTTGCTTTGCCGCAGCGTGGGTTTTTGTTTTGTAAAAATTATTATGTAAAAATAGAATCCCGGAGCGTCCGCAGACGCTCCGGGATTTCAAATAAATCATAATTTTACCGCTATTCATGCGCAGAGCAAAGCGGAGCGCATTGAAAATCGTCTCTATGCCCTTATTTCCGGCAGTCGTGCAGGCTGGCGGCGGGCAGAGCGCTGCCCAGCAGGCTCCATGCGGCATCCATGCTCTCGTTCAGCAGATATGCCTGATTCCGCTGGACGTAGATGTACACCGCCTCTTTGGTGCGGTAGGCGCAGTACACGGTGTTCCAAGTGTAGCGGTTAGTGGGCTCGGCCTTGTTCTGCTCGCCGGCCATCCAGACCGAAAGCCCGGCGGCGTCCAGCTCCAGCCGGTAGAAGGGACGGGGCAGACCCAGCTTTTTGATCTGCTTGGAGAGGTTCGAAAAAAAGGTGCCGAAGTATACGGCGGGCAGGCCAAGGGCTACAATGGCCAGCACGGCGGTCAGCAGCCCGGCACCCTCCCGTTTGCTGATCTGGCTCAGGCAGATGCCGGCACACACCAGCAGAATGGCGGTGAACACCGCCGGACGCTGCCAGCCCTTGTTGTGGCGCAGCAGGTCGAAAGATGCAAAATCGTGAAAGCTTTTTTCGTCCATCTGGACGGAAACGCAAACATTCTGGGTCATAAAGTTACCCTCCTTTTTGGGCATAGTACCACATTTACCGGCAAGAAGCAAGCAAAAGATGCACCGGCGGCGGTGCATCCGGCTTGCAAACCGCCCGCAAGGCGTGGTAAAATAAGATATTATCCAACGGATATTATCCAACGAAAAAGGGGGAAGCTTTGCATGGAAAAGCGCAACTGGAAGCGCAGTGTTACGCTCAAGCAGCGCATGGTGCTGTGCTTGGCAGCATTTTTTGCAGCCTTTGCATTGCAGCTTGCCCTCAATGGCTATCAGGCACGGGCGGTGCAGCAGGTGCAGGACGACCAGATGGGCAACTTTAACGCCATCAGCCGCTTTCAGGGCGGCGTGGAAAGCTCCATCAGCATTCTGGAAGCATACCGCTGGGAGAACGGCGAGACCGAGGAAATGCTGGAAAAGCTCCGGGCAGCCTGCTCCACCAGCAACGCGTGGCTGTGGCGCATCCGATCCAATATGGATGGCTTGCAGAACGTCAGCGATGAGCAGTGGGTGCTGTACGGCGCGGTGGAGACCACCTACGGCAGCTACAACACCTTGCTGGAGGAGCTGGAAGGCTACCTTTCCAGCGGACAGGACGCAAAGGCATCCCAGCTGTACTATAACAAGGTTTCGGTCTGCGGCGGGTATCTGAGCCAGTACACCATGCAGCTGCTGAAAGCCTCGATTCTGGACGCCCAGACTACTTACACCGAGATCTCGGAGCTGGGCGAGCGGATCGCCCTGATGCAGATCGTGGTGGTGGCGCTGTGCGTGGCGCTGGGCTGCGCTTCCGGTCTGATGGTCATGCGGCTGCTGACCCCGGTCTCTCAGATGATCGTGGCATCCCGTGCCATCAGCCGCAGCCAGTTCGATACCCCGGACATCCCGCTGCCCAAGCAGCCGGAGATCGGCCAGCTGGCGGAGTCTTTCAACCGCATGAAGCACTCCATGGCGCAACAGGTGAGCACCTTACAGGAGAAAAACGAGATCGAGCGGGAACTGCACCGCCAAAAGACCGAGGCACTGGAACTGCAGAACCGCATGGAGCGCAGCCGGCTGCAGCAGCTGCGCAGCCAGATCGACCCGCATTTTCTGTTCAATACCCTGAACGTCATCCAGCAGATGGCGGGCACAGAGTCCGCCTACCGCACGCAGGCGCTCATTATGGCGCTTTCCCATCTGCTGCGTTACAGCCTGATGAGCAACGATGAACAGGTGCCCCTCTCCCGGGAGGTGCGCGTTGTGGACGAGTACTACTCCATCTACCATGTGCGCTTTGGCGACCGGGTGCAGATGGAGTGGGCGTTCTCGGATTCGCTGGATCTGACCGAGACCATGGTGCCGTCCTTTATTTTGCAGCCTATCGTGGAAAACGCCTTCAAGCACGGCATCTGCCCCAAGGAAGAGGGCGGCGTGGTGCGCATCCGCATGATCCCTCTGCGGGAAAAAGGTCTGCTGTGCATCCGGGTGCTGGACAACGGCGTGGGCATTGAGCCGGAGCAGCTGGAGCAGCTGCGCACGGCATTGGAACAGCCCGCACCCCGCTGGGAGCATATCGGTATTTATAATGTGGCTGCCCGTCTGCGGCTGCTGGATGCCCGCTGCCGGGTGGTGGTGCGCTCCCGGCCGGGGCGGGGGACTGCGGTGATCCTGTATCTGCCGCTGGTGGAGAATGAGGAGGAATTTGAGGAATGATTCGTCTGTTGATCGCGGATGACGAGAGAATGGAGCGGGAAGCGCTGGCAGATATCGTCATGCGCCGGTTCGAGCATGAGGTGACGGTGGAGATGGCAGAAAATGGCCGCAAAGCCGCCGATACCGCCGTGCTCTGGGGTGCAGACCTGATTTTGATGGACATCGAGATGCCGGGCATGAACGGCCTGGATGCTGCCCGCGCGGTGCTGGAACAGCGCCCGGAGTGCAAGGTGATCTTTATCACGGCGTACAGCCTGTTCCAGTACGCCCACGAGGCGGTGCATCTGGGCGCCTGCGACTATCTGCTGAAGCCGGTGGACCCGGACGAGACCGAGGCCGCCATCCGCCGCGCCATCCGGCAGATCGAAGCCGGACGCCGTCTGGCCGAGCTGGCTTCGCCGGAACCGGAAACTGCCCCGGAACAGGAGATCGACCTTGCCGAAGAAGGGGAGAGCGACCGCAACGCACTGGTGATGGACCATGTGCGCAAATATATGGAAGATAACTACATGGCCGACCTCTCGCTGGACAGCGTGAGCGAGATCTTGCACATCAGCCCGGCGTACCTTTCGGCGCAGTTCAAAAAGTACCAGAAGATGAATTTTCTGGACTGCCTGACCGAGCTGCGCATCAACGCTGCCAAGGAACTGCTGTCCGACCCCTTCCGCTCTGCAGCGGAGGTGGCTTCTATGGTGGGCTACGAGGACGCCAGCTATTTTGCCCGGGCCTTTAAAAAGCGCACCGGCATGACCCCCACCCAGTACCGGAAGGAAGCGGCAAAGGCAGCCCGGGAGGCACGGCTGTGACCCGCCGTCAACTGCTGCGTCTGCTGACGACAGCCCCGGCACTGGCGGTTACAGGCTGCACGGCGCAGTCTGCTTCTTCGCAGCAGGAGAAGCCGCTCATCCTGCGCTATGCCGAGAACCAGCCGGAGGATTACCCCACCAGCAAGGCGGCAAGAGCCTTTGCCGAACTTGTGGCGCAGCGCACCAATAACAAGGTGAAGGTGCTGGTTTACAGCGGGGCAGAGCTGGGCGCAGAGCAGAGCGTCATCCAGCAGATGCAGTTCGGCGGGGTGGATTTTTCCCGCGTGTCCCTGAGCCAGTTGGCAGAGTACGAGCCGGAGCTCAGCGTATTGCAGCTGCCCTACCTGTACAGTGATGCCGAGCAGATGTGGCGGGTGCTGGACGGCAGCATCGGTGACGAATTTCTGGCCATGCTGGACGGGATGGACTTAGTGGGGCTTTCGTGGTTCGATGCCGGTGTACGCAGCTTCTACACCCGGGAAAAGGTGACCGGGCTGGACGACCTGCAGGGGCTGACCATCCGGGTGCAGGAGTCGGACATGATGAGCGACATGATCACCGCACTGGGTGCAAAGCCGGCGCAGGTGGTGTACAGCAAGGTATATGCCGCCCTGCATAATGCCGAGATCGACGGCGCAGAGAACAACTGGCCCAGCTATGAGGTGATGGGACACTACGAGGTAGCGCCCTTTTTCCTGAAGGACGAGCACACCCGCGTACCGGAGGTGCAGCTGGCCAGCCCGGCGGTGATGGAAAAGCTTGCTGCGCTGGACGAAAGCTTCCCGGAGGTGATCCGCGCCTGCGCCCGGGAGAGCGCACAGAAAGAGCGCGAGCTCTGGGCGCGGCGGGAAGCGGACGCAGAGCAGAATATGCGCAAGCTGGGCATCTGCGTCACCGAGCTGGACGAGGCCGAAAAAGCCCGCTTCCGCGCAGCGGTGCAGCCCATGTACGATGAATTCTCTGCCCAGCAGGAACTGATCGACCGGATACAGAAAAGCTGAAGAAAACACCCCGAAAAGTGCCCGGACGGACATTTGTCGGGGTGTTATTTTGTACTATGAATACAGGAATGTATCCAACTGGTCAGCAGTGTTGCACAAACGAAATGGAAAGTGATTGTGCAATATGGCAAAAACAATCTTGACATTCTTTCGAAAAACAGGACATTTTTTGAAAGCCCTTGTTTCGTTTCTAAAAATTTGCTAAAGTGTGTACAGTCAATGAACGAAAGCTCCGGCACCTGTGCGCCCGGAGAAGTTCACAATTATTTAAGGAGGACGATTCCTATGAAAATGATCTCTCGTCGTAGCTTTATGGCTGTTGCCGGTGCAGCTACTGCTGCTGTTGCTCTGACCGCCTGCGGCGGCTCCAAGAGCGGCTCCACCTCTACCGCTGCTTCTTCCACCTCTACCGCAGCTTCTGCTGCTGCCGGTGATGCAGCTGCCGCTGCCAGCGATCCCAAGGTGACTCTGGTCTACGCCGAGGTCAACCCCTTGGATACCATCGTTGGTCAGACCGGTTCTCACTTCAAGGAGAAGGTCGAGGAGCTGAGCGGCGGTTCTGTGGTCGTTGACGTGCAGGCTTCCGGTGTTCTGGGCTCTGAGAACGACGTTCTGGATGCTATTCTGGGCGGCTCTACCTCCATCGATATCAGCCGTATCTCTGCTTTCGCTCTGACCAGCTACGGCTGCAACAAGTCCAAGCTCCTGTCCATCCCCTTCACCTTCAACAACCGCGCTCACTTCTGGAACTTTGCCAACAGCGATCTGGCTCCTGAGTTCCTGAACGAGCCCCAGGAACTGGGCCTGCCCGTTCGCGGCCTGTTCTACGGCGAGGAGGGCTTCCGTCACTTCTTCACCGTCAAGCCCGTTGCTGCTATCGGCGACCTGAAGGGCATGAAGCTGCGTGTGTCCAACGACCCCGTTATGAACGGCATGGTCGAGGGTCTGGGCGCTAACCCCACCGTCGTTGCTTTCGGCGAGCTGTACAGCGCACTGCAGACCGGCGTTGTGGATGGCGCTGAGCAGCCCATCGCAAACTACAAGTCCAACGCCTTCCCCGAGGTTGCTAACAACCTGATCCTGGACGGCCACACTCTGGGCGCTGTGCAGGCTGTCATCACCGACAACGCATGGGGCAAGCTGACCGCTAACCAGCAGGCTGCTGTTATGGCTGCTGCTGCCGACACCCAGAAGTTTAACGCTGACCTGTCCGAGACCGCTGAGAACAAGGTTCTGGAAGAGCTGCGTTCCTCCGGCTGCAACGTTGTGGATGTGGACGACAAGACTCCCTGGCAGGAAGCTTGCGCTAAGGTCATCAAGGACAACACCTCTGATCAGGCCGAGCTGTACCAGAAGCTGCTGGACATGAAGGCATAAGCTGGCTTTCCATCCGATCTAAGTAGTACATTGCCCGGCGGAGGCCCACGGGAATACGCCCGCAGGCTTCGCCGGGCTTTTATATGGAGGAATTTCTATGCCGAAAATCTTTACCACTCTGGATAAGATCAGACCGGCGTACGACATTACCTACAAGGTGGTTCTGTTCATCTGCAAGATCCTGCTGATCGCAGATATCCTCATTACCACGATGTCGGTCATTGGCCGTTACGTCCCCTTTATCCCGGACCCCTCTTGGTCTGAGGAGGTCGTTCTGACCTGCATGAGCTACATGGCTGTGTTGAGCGCTGCGCTGGCCATCCGCCGCGGCGCACACATCCGCATGACTGCCTTTGACATGTACCTGCCCAAGAAAGTGGTCAAGGCGCTGGACATCCTGTCCGACGTGGCTGTGATGATCCTTGGTGTGGTCATGATGGTGATCGGCTGGAACTACGCAACCACGCTGGGCGGCCGCGGTTTCTACGTTTCCATGCCCTGGCTGAGCCGCTTCTGGATGTACTTCCCGGTGCCGCTGGCCGGTGTTGCCATGATCATCTTCGAGATCGAGTCTCTGTATAACCACGTTAAGAGTCTTTTTGTAAAGGAGGAAATGTAATATGACAGTTCAGACACTGGCGATCATTGTCCTTCTTGTCAGCTTCTTTGTTATGATCTTCCTGCGCTTCCCCATTGCATACGCCGTTGGTCTGTCCAGCGTGCTGTGTATGCTGGTGCAGGGTCAGGCACTGACCGATGTCTGCCGCCTGATGGTCAAGGGCATCTCTTCCTTCAGCCTGATGGCTGTTCCGTTCTTCATCACCATGGGTGTGCTCATGGGCTCCGGCGGTATCTCTGAAAAGCTGATCGCACTGGCTGACGCCTGCGTGGGCTGGATGCGCGGCGGCATGGCTATGGTCAACATCGTGGCTTCCTACTTCTTCGGCGGCATTTCCGGTTCTGCTTCCGCCGATACCGCTTCCATCGGCTCCATCATGATCCCCATGATGGTGGATCAGGGCTACGGTGCAGACTTCTCCACCGCTGTTACCATCACCTCCTCCTGCGAGGGTCTGCTGGTTCCCCCCAGCCACAACATGGTCATCTACGCTACCACCGCCGGTGGTATCTCCGTGGGCAGCCTGTTCCTGGCCGGCTACCTGCCCGGCGCTCTGCTGGCCATCGTGCTGATGATCGGCTCTTACATCATCTCGGTCAAGCGCAACTACCCCAAGGGTGATCCCTTCAGCATCAAGGCTTTCGTCAAGCAGATGGGCACCTCCATCTGGGCACTGGCCGCTGTTATCATCGTGGTGTTCGGCGTTGTCGGCGGCGTGTTCACCGCTACCGAGTCCGCTGCTATCGCCGTTATCTACTCCCTGTTCGTCTCTGTGTTCATCTACAAGGGTCTGGACTGGAAGGGCGTGTGGCACGCTCTGGACGAGTGCGTCAACACCCTGTCCATCGTGCTGATCCTGATCGCTACCTCTGCAGTGTTTGGCAACTGCCTGACCATGCTGCATGTGCCTGATCTGGCAGCAACCGCCATTACCGACCTCACTGATAACCCCTACCTGATTGCACTGCTCATCGACCTGATCCTGCTGGTGCTGGGCATGATCATGGATATGGCTCCCATCATCCTGATCGCTACCCCCATCCTGCTGCCCATCGCCACCT